>CALUNJ010000019.1 GCA_944321975.1 uncultured Paraprevotella sp. | reverse complement strand
TTTCCTTCCTCGCGCGGGAGGTCTTGATAGTAATCGTATGGCTTGGTGTATCGCGGATAGAAGCGGTTTAGTTTGACATAGTAGTCAGGGTAGGCTTCTTCGTCGGTGTAGCCCTTTCTCATCCGTTCTTTGACGTAGGCGTCTTCTTTGTCTTGTCCTGTGGCCATCAGGGAAAGGAGGTATGAGCCGTAGAGCAACGGCGTTTGCAGGTAGAACGTGCCGTTTTCCGTTTTCTGCATCACGTTCAGGTGCTCCTTGCCTTGTACGAACATGGGCCACACCTTGACTTCTTCTTTCAGGTTGCTCAGGGTGTATCCGTGTCCGAACGGGTCGCGCCGGTTGTCTTTGAACAGTTGTGTCATGGGGTCGTGGCTCGAGGTATTGTCCGAGTCCAGGCCTTTTCCCGTTTCCCCGCGGTCGGACTCCTTCATGAGGTCTTGGAGGTGTTTGTCCCGTTCCACGGAAGTGTCCGGGGCGCGCATGGTGCCCAGTCCCGGCAGCCAGTCGTGTTCGTCGAAGTGGGTGTTGAATGCGATGCGGAAGGCTTCGATGCGGTTCACGCAGCCTGAGATGGTCTGCACCTGTTCCGGCATGTGGCGGAGCGTCAGCGGTTCGATGCCCGCCATGGCTTTCCAGGCGTAGCGCCGCCAGCCTTGCACCATCATCAGCAGGTCGAGGGACTGGAGGCGGAGGCTGTCGTGGCCTTCGAAGTAGAACCCGGGATTTTCCACGAAGCCTTTCAGTTCGCTGGCCAGCAGCAGTTCCGTGAGGATATTGCCGTTGTCATGTCCCGGTTCGTCCGTGCCCCGGTCGCGCACGGCCAGCGACACGTCGGGCTGGCCGGCAGCGGCGGCCGGTTGTTTCAGCCTTAGCTCCAGCCTGACGGGTTCAAACGGCTCATACTGGGCTTTGAGGCCGCCGATTCCCAATTGTGGCTCGTCGTAGTCATGGTGGTTGACGAAAATCAGGCGGTCGGCATAGACGCGCCCCTTCCCGTCGAACAGGACGATTTGGTTGACTCCCGTGGGAAGCAGGCGCAGGGGCACTTCGGCTGCAGTTTTCCCCTCGGGGCCGAAAGCGAGGTCGTGGTAGGATTTCGATACCCCGCCGTGCATGACCTGCAGTCCCATGGCGGGCAGCGGGGAGCGGAACCCGCCGGCCTGGATGGCGACATGGACGGTGCTGTCTGTCTGTGTGACGTGCAGGGCACATCCGTTTTCGGCCGCTTCCGGCAACGGGAAGGCGTAGTCGTACCCTTCGTACCGGCACACGGCCTCATATTTTTCTCCGGGCCGGATGGCGGGCAGGCGGAACATGCCGCGCCCGCGGTGGATGGTCCTGGCCTGTGCCACTTCTTTCCCGTCCCGGTTCCGGATGGACAGTTCCACGTCGATGTGCCTGCCTTCCTGGGTGCGGGCTTCGAAGGCCACTGTGCCTTTCGTGCCTTCCACCAGCTCGCCGCCTTCGGGATAGAAGCGCACGTCGAGTTCCGGCTTGCCTTCATCCGACTTGAAATATCTCCGCATGGGGCGGAGGGTCATGTCTTTGGCATAGTTGCCGGGGGTGTCCGGCTGGTCGAACACCGGGAAAACGCGGGAATAGATTTTGTCGTAGTCCCGGAAAAACTCCTTTGCCATCTGCTTGTTGTAGAACAGGTCTTCCGTCCATTGCGAATGCGGGTGCTCGCAAACCCCGAAGTTCAGCATCCACAGCGTGTAGGCCCGCAGTTCATAATATCCGGCATAGAGCGAGTCTTTCAGGGCGAATGCCCCATGGGCGCTTCCGTCCGGCATTTCGAGCTGCTGCCGTTCCACGAGGTAGCCGTCCGGGGTGAACAGCTCCACATAGAGAATCTTGCTGAGGTCGGTGGGAGTCTGCCGGTCGGAGTGGGTCACATAGGCTTTAAACCAGATGGTGTCGCCCACGAAGTAGCAGGTGTTGTCGAGATGCAGGAACACTTTTTCCTGGGGGAGGGTGGTGCCGAATTGTGCGGCTTTCCGCCCTAATGCGCCCGGGGCGGACTGTCCGGCCGGAGGGGTTTCTTGCGCCAGGGCCAAGATGGAAAGGAAGATGGCCCAGCAGAGTAAAAGTCGTTTTTTCATGTGGAAAAAAGGTTTTGGATGAACAAAATGTGTTCAGGTAACTGCAAAGTTAGCTTTTTTTCTTCAAGTGCTTGTGTCCACTCCCGTTTTTTTTGCCGGCTTCCGGTTTCCGTCCTTTGGAAAGTCTGCGGGACAAACTTTGTGGAGTTTTTCTTTTCCCCTTTTTTTACGGATTCTTCCGGCGGGATTGCCTATCTTTGTCCGTTCCGCAGCGTGTTGTTGCGGGAAAACCTTTTAAACATTGAAACTTATGACTCTCATTAAATCTATTTCCGGCATACGCGGGACGGTGGGCGGCAGGCCGGGCGACACGCTGAATCCGCTGGACATTGTGAAGTTTACTTCGGCTTATGCCACTTTTATCCGCAGGACCACACAGGTGAAGACCAACAAAATCGTCGTGGGGCGCGACGCGCGGCTTTCCGGGGGGATGGTGCGCGACGTGGTGTGCGGCACGTTGACCGGCATGGGCTTCGATGTGGTGGATATCGGGCTGGCCACCACGCCGACCACCGAAGTGGCTGTGGCCATGGAGGGAGCCTGTGGCGGCATCATCATCACGGCATCCCATAACCCGAAAATGTGGAATGCCCTGAAACTCCTGAACGAAAAGGGAGAATTCCTGAATCAGGAAGAGGGCAACGAAGTGTTGCGATTGGCCGAGGCGAGTCTGCAGGCCATTGATGCCTTCCACTAAGAATCGTCTTACCCAAAAGCAGACAGACGCATGCGACATCTCCGTCTGCAATCCTATGGCTTTGCTTGAAATCCCTGTTGATTTGAGTAGTACAGCACGGCAGCGCATCCGGAAGTAATGACTGTTCTCTTGCAGAAACCCGTTTCTAACGCCAAGCGTTCGGAATCTTTTAATATGATTGATTTGACTTTGCCCATAAGTGTATCTTTGAGGTTTAACGTGAGTTCGATATAAGGATAAAAAATATCTGTTTGAAAGTTAGGAACATAGCGATAAAAGCCTTAAATTTATAGTGTGAAAGCATAACATTTAAGCGATTACCACTATGTTCTCAGAGGCTAAAGTTACGGAGATTTATTGTATGGCGGATGATTTTTTGCAAGGAATTTGCCAAAGTACAGGGAAAATACATGGTTGAAGACAAGAGCCATAAGCATCGGAACAAGCCCAACCGGATGAGCGATGCGGAAATCATGGTCATCCTGATTTTGTTCCACTCGGGAGGTTTCAGATGTTTCAAGCATTACTACAAGGAACATGTCTGCAAGCACCTGACCCATCTCTTTCCCAGGCGTGTGTCCTACAACCGTTTTGTGGAACTGGAAAAAGAAGTCCTGTTGCAGCTGACCGTTTTCATCAAGGAGGTCTTGATGGGTACCTGCACCGGCATCAGCTTCGTGGACTCCACCCCGCTGCGTGTGTGCCGTAACCAACGCATATTGATACATAAGACTTTTGAAGGGCTTTCGCAGCGTGGGAAATGTTCGATGGGATGGTTCTTCGGATTCAAGTTACATCTGATAATCAACGACAAGGGGGAAATCCTCAATTTCATGTTCACGCCGGGCAATGTGGACGACCGTGAACCGTTGAAGCAGGAAAAGTTCCTGAAGGACATAAAGGGTAAACTTTGCGCGGACAAGGGATATATCGGGCAGGCTCTGTTTGAGAACCTTTTCCTAAACGGCATACAGCTGATAACCAAAGTGAAGAACAACATGAAAAACTCACTGATGAGTGTAGCGGACAAGATTCTGTTGAGGAAACGCGCCTTGATTGAAACGGTCAATGACGAGTTGAAGAACATTGCGCAGATTGAACATTCCAGGCATCGTTCCTTCAACAACTTCATTGCCAATGCGCTCTCCGCCATAGCGGCATACTGCTTCTTTGAAAAGAAGCCTGCAATTGACGTTTGTTTTGTCAAGGACGGGCAACTTACAATGTTTTGAATTATATCGAACTCACGTAGGTTTATGAGGCAAAGGAATTGAATTTAATTCTATAAACTAATTATGAGCATCTACTTACTAAAAATATCCCCAAAATTAGTATCTTAGAATGACTATTTTAGAACGAGTTTGTCAGGTTAGACTTTTCAAAATGGGCTCAGAACTCAAATCCCATAGATGTATTGGTGCCTTATGCGGAAGAGGCTTGGGCTTGTTTCCGATTCGGATGAATTGGAGGACAGAATTCTGCATTCCGACGAGAAACCGATGATGAAGGGCTACATCGTGGATGTCGTGATGCTGACGATCAACGGGAAACTTGCGGCCTACAAGGTCATAGGAGTTTACGACGTGATTCTTTATGTTGTAAAACATGTGGATGATTGCCTTTTATGCCCTGATTTGGCCTATTTTTGCATTTGGTTTTTAAATTGTTGAATATGAAAAAGATTCTACTAGTTGTTTTTTGTATCTTTTGCGTGTCCCAATCGTCATATTCAGACAAATGGGATGGAATAAGTTCCGATACATCATGGTATAATCCAAACGAGAATGAGTTCCACATTTCAAGTGCTTCCGAATTAAAAGGATTTTCAGACCTTGTGAATAGTGGGGAGCACACATTTGAAGGTAAGACGGTATATCTTGAAAAAGATATAGATTTGAATGGGAAATCATGGATTCCTATCGGATATGGGGACGACTACTTCGGGAACAAAATTTTTATGGGTGTATTTGATGGTAATGGATTTAAGATTTCAAATCTATATATAAAATATACTGAGTTGCCTTTTATGGGTTATATGAACACGGTTTCTCTTTTTGGCAGTTCCAAGGGGATAATATCAAACCTAAGCTTGACAGGAGAAATATATATGGACGGGAATAATAGCTTTTCATCGATGGATTCGTATTATGTAGGTGGAATTGTGGCTAAGGGGGATTCCCTTCTTAATTGTTTCTGTGACGTGAATATAAATTTTTTATCTACGTATCATTATATTAACGGGGAAGGTATATGTGGTCTTGCAGCGGGAGAAATAAACTATGCCAAAGGCATAAGGACTTCCGGAGGAATATATCATGAATACGATTACGATTCATTTGCAAATATAGAAGCTGGCGGATTGTCCGGTAAGTCAAAAGAAATAAGCCAATGTTATATTGCTGGTGAAATCAATATACCCTTCGACAAAAATGTTCTGGGTTCAAGTGGATACATAGGTGGAATCTCAGGAATTTCCGAAAAGATATACAATTCTATTTTTGTCGGTTCACTGAATGTCATCAACCGCTATTCAGGAAACGGTTATTCTTTTGTAGGAGGAATCTGTGGTTATTCTAGAAACGTAATTATATCAAATTGTATATTTTCGCCTTCATCGTTCGAGTGTAACGCCAGCATGTTTGTCGGGTCAATATTACCCGTATCAGATTCCAGCGCGGAAGTTAACAACACATATTATCTTGAAAGTGGCAATGGGTGGAGTGAATACTATGGGACTATGATAAGCGAGGAAGATTTAAAATCAGGATATCCGTTAAATGGATATGACAAGCAGATTTGGTCTTTTGAAAATGATAAGTATCCTATGATAAACAGCCTGATAATGGAATATTATATCTATATTCCTTGCGAATATGGTAAAATGGGAATGATTGTAAGAGAGGGGAATTCATGTGCCATCAGGATTTCACCAGAAGACGGTTGGGAGTTGAGTACATTCTATGTGGATAATATTGATTGCACGAGCTTCGTTGAAAACAACAAATATACATTCAATAACATATCAAGCGACCATGATATAAATGTTATACTAAAGTCGTGTGATGAAACATCAGTGATGAAAACCAAATCTTCCGGTAGAGACGTTGAAATAAACATTGTCAATGAAGGCCTGTTGAGAGTTAAAAGTAATGGAAATTCAGGATATGTATGTATATATACGATGGACGGTAAGTTAATAAGGAAGGAATATTTGCAGGACACAACGAATATACACCTCAGATCCGGAATATACATAGTAAAAGTAAATGGAGAATCGTTTAAGGTAAAGTTATAAATAGTGATACGCACGGCTTTTGCGACTCATTTCATGTATGTTGTTATAATTTTGAAAAAATGATATTTGCAATAGTAATAATGTAATATTTAATACTCCCTCGTGGGTGTCAAATGGATCCCAAAGATTGCGGGGACTGCCGAATTGTCTTTCTGGAAATGGGAAATATGGATTCTGCGAATGTTTCCAATTAGCAAGGTTTAAGCATGGAGATGTTTAATCGGTTCTTCGGGAATGCGTTGCGGAAAAGATAAAGCAGGGACGTACGGAAATGCCGTCTCTGCGGCCCAAAGGGAGAGGACGGATTGTGATTTAAGGAAACGTCGTTTTTGATTTTCTTTACAGGATAATCCGTTGGGATTGCCTATCTTTGTTTACTCTGCAACATGTTGTTGCGGGATAACCTTTTAAATATTGAAACTTATGACTCTCATTAAATCTATTTCCGGCATACGCGGGACGGTGGGCGGCAGGCCGGGCGACACGCTGAATCCGCTGGACATTGTGAAGTTTACTTCGGCTTATGCCACTTTTATCCGCAGGACCACACAGGTGAAGACCAACAAAATCGTCGTGGGGCGCGACGCGCGGCTTTCCGGGGGGATGGTGCGCGACGTGGTGTGCGGCACGTTGACCGGCATGGGCTTCGATGTGGTGGATATCGGGCTGGCCACCACGCCGACCACCGAAGTGGCTGTGGCCATGGAGGGAGCCTGTGGCGGCATCATCATCACGGCATCCCATAACCCGAAAATGTGGAATGCCCTGAAACTCCTGAACGAGAGGGGGGAATTCCTGGACAAAGAGGAGGGCAACGAGGTGTTGCGCCTGGCCGAGGCGGAGGATTTCGAGTATGCTCCCGTGGAAGGCCTGGGACGGTGCCGGGAAGACCATACTTACGACCAAAAGCACATCGACCTGGTGAAGAACCTGAAGTTGGTAGATGTGGAAGCCATACGCAAGGCGGACTTCCGCGTGGCCATCGACACGGTAAATTCCGTGGGGGGCATCATTCTCCCCAAACTCCTGGAGCAGCTGGGGGTGCGGCAGGTGACGGGGCTGTTCACCGAGCCTACGGGGGATTTCGGCCACAACCCCGAGCCTTTGGAAAAGAATTTGGGCGACATCAAGGCTCTGATGGAGCGAGGGAGCCACGACGTGGCTTTCGTGGTGGATCCGGACGTGGACCGTCTGGCCATGTTCTGCGAGGATGGCACGATGTATGGCGAGGAATACACGTTGGTCACCGTGGCCGACTATGTGTTGCAGCACACGCCGGGCAACACGGTGTCCAACCTGAGCTCGACCCGCGCCTTGCGTGACGTGACCCGCCGATATGGGGGCACGTACAGCGCGGCGGCCGTGGGCGAAGTGAACGTGGTGGCCAAGATGAAGGAGACACACGCCGTGATCGGCGGAGAGGGCAATGGCGGGGTCATCTATCCGGAGGCGCACTATGGGCGCGACGCGCTGGTGGGCATCGCTTTGGTGTTGACCTATCTGGCCAAGACGGGAAAGAAAATGTCCGAGCTGCGGGCCACTTATCCGCAGTATTACATGGCCAAGAATCGCATAGACCTGACGCCGGACACGGACGTGGACGCCATTCTGGCCCGGGTGAAAGAGATATATAAGGACGAGGAAGTGAACGATGTCGACGGCGTGAAGATCGATTTTGCCGACAGTTGGGTGCATCTGCGCAAGAGCAACACCGAACCGATCATCCGAGTCTATTCCGAGGCACGCACGGCAGAGGCCGCCGAGGAAATCGGGCGGAAAGTGATGGACGTGGTGCTTTCGTTGCGGGATAGTTCAATAGGAATGAAAAAAAATGTCGCGATGATGAAGACGTGGTGGCTTGGCTTGTTGGGTCTGTTGCTCTGCATGGGGGCATGGGCCGATGGTGCGCGGAAGACTTGTCTGTTGCGTGAAGGGTGGAGGTTCATCCGCCAGGATCATGCGGGGTTTGCCGACGTGCAGGTGGACGAACGGAAGTGGGAACGGGTGTCCGTGCCCCACGACTGGGCCATCGGCGGCCCGTTTGACGGACGCAACGACCGCCAGTTCATGGCCATTGAGCAGGACGGGCAGACGGAGGCTCAGTTCCAGTCGGGACGCACGGGTGGCCTGCCGTTCACGGGAGTGGGGTGGTACCGGTTGCATTTCGACGTGCCCGGCTTCGGGGCCGGAAAGCGTGTCATCCTCATGTTCGACGGGGCGATGAGCCACGCGCAGGTCTATGTCAACGGCCGCCGGGCCGGGGAGTGGCCTTATGGTTACAATTCCTTTTATTTCGACGTGACCGATTATGTGGACGCGACCGGCAACGTGCTGGCCGTGCGGCTGGAGAATGAACCGGAGAGCTCGCGCTGGTATCCGGGCGCGGGACTTTACCGCAACGTACACCTGGTGGTGAAGGGTGCGGTGGGGGTGCGCACCTGGGGCACGACGGTGACCACGCCCGTGGTGCGCGAAGGTTTTGCCCGCGTGAAGGTGCGTACGGAACTGGAGCTTCCGGAAGGTGCGGACGTGCGGGAGGTGAAGCTGAAAACAGTCCTGAGGTCGCCTTCCGGGATGCCGGTGGCAGAACGAGAGGCCGGGCTTTCCTCTTATGACGAGGGTGTCCTGGAGCAGGATTTTGTGGTGACGTCCCCGCAGTTGTGGGACGTTGGGCATCCGAACCTTTACCGGGCGGATACGGAGGTCTATTACCAAGGGCGGCTGACGGATGCTGATCAGACGGTTTTCGGCATCCGCACGATGGAAATCGTGCCGGAACAAGGTTTCTTCCTGAACGGACGGAAACTGGTGCTGCACGGCACATGCAATCATCATGACCTGGGTCCGCTGGGGACGGCCGTCAACGAACAGGCCATCCGTTACCGGCTGAAGATGCTGAAGGACATGGGCTGCAACGCCTACCGCACGTCGCACAATATGCCGTCGCCGGAACTGGTGCGGGCGTGCGATGAGATGGGGATGCTCCTGATGGTGGAGACCTTTGACGAGTGGCGCACGAAGAAGATGGCCAACGGCTATCATAAGTACTATGACGAGTGGATGGAGCGCGACTTGACGAATGTCGTGCGCCATTACCGCAACGCCCCCTCCGTGGTGATGTGGTGCATCGGCAACGAGGTGCCGGACCAGGGCTCGGCGCAGGGGGCGAAGCTCTGCCGGAGGATGCAGGAGATTGTACACCGTGAGGACCCTACGCGGCCTTGCACGCAAGGTATGAACCTCGTGGATGCGGCCATTGCCAGCCATGTGGCGGCCATCATGGACATCCCGGGACTGAACTACCGTTCCGAAAAAGTGCAGATGGCCTACGGCAAGTTGCCGCAGGAGGTGGTGCTCGGCTCCGAGACTGCTTCCACGGTCAGTTCCCGTGGGGTCTACAAGTTCCCGGTGGAGCGGAAAGCCGATGCAAGGTATGCCGACCACCAGTCTTCTTCCTACGACGTGGAGCATTGCGGGTGGAGCGACCTGCCGGAAGACAATTTCATTCTTTCGGAGGACTTACCTTATTATATGGGAGAATTTGTGTGGACGGGGTTCGACTATCTGGGCGAACCTACGCCTTATTATGATGACTGGCCCAGCCATTCTTCGCTTTTCGGCATCATCGACCTGGCCTATTTGCCCAAAGACCGTTATTATCTGTACCGCAGTTTGTGGAACAAGGAGGACGAGACGCTCCACATCCTGCCCCATTGGACGTGGCCGGGGCGCGAGGGCGAGGTCACGCCGGTGTTTGTCTATACGAATTATCCCACCGTGGAGCTGTTTGTCAACGGCAAGAGCCAGGGACGGCGCACGAAGGACACGACGGTGGACGTGGACAGCACGGAAAACGACGAGGCACGCCGTGCATTGGTGCGTCAGCGTCGTTACCGCTTGATGTGGATGGACGTGCGTTATGAACCCGGCGAGTTGAAGGCCGTGGCTTACGACGCGCAAGGGCGGAAACGCATGGAACAGGTCGTGTGTACGGCGGGCGAACCTTATCGCTTGGTGCTGGAGGCCGACAAGGACACGCTCGATGCCGGCCTGCGGGATGAAGACCTGGCTTTCGTGACCGTCAGCGTGGTGGACCGCGAGGGCAATCTTTGTCCTGGCGCACAACATGAAGTGAAATTCTCCGTCCGTGGTGCGGGATATTACAAGGCCGGAGCCAATGGCAATCCGGTGTGCCTCGAACCTTTCGCCCGTCCGCAGATGCCGGTGTTCAACGGGAAGATGACCGCCATCGTGGCCGAAGAAGGCGAGCCGGGCACCATCCGCCTGAGAGCCTCGGCCCGCGGGTTGAAATCCGCCAATCTGGTGCTGCATGTGGTACGCTCAGGACAAGGGGGCGCGAAATCGGAACCGTAAAATAATCCGCGCTTATGCCTTGAGGCGTTTTCCGCGTCGCATTTCCTTCGGAAAATCCCGGCGCGGAGCATGCCGCGTACCGGATTTTACCGTTTTGCCTGGGCGTTTCTTTTTTGTTTCCGGGATTTATTTCGGACTTTCATTTGAGCCTGAACTCCGTCATGATCCAGAATCTGTCCTTGCGGCCGTTTGCCCAATACACTTCCTTGTAGAGCCGGTAAGTTCCCGGGCGGTTCCGGTTCAGTTTGGGCAGCAGTGCGGCCTTGAAGGTGTGCGTCCCTCCACCCCGCAAGGCGTAGCCGATGTCTTCCCAAGTCCCGATGTGCGGCAGTGCGTACCATTGTCCGTCCGTGTCCTGGTAGCCCACGACGTATCTTTTCCCGAATTGCAACACGCCTTGGCTCAGGTTGCAGAGCGTGAAAGAGGCCGATTCCGCGTTCGTGGGGAACACGGCGGAGTCCGGTTGCAGGCGGACGCCTTTGTCTGGCGTAATCTGAATGTCGATTTTTTGCGGTGTTGTCGGGCCTTGGAAGCCGATGCGGGGCGAGTCGGAAATCTGTTGGCGGAACAGTGCCTGCCAATAGGGCGTGTTGATGGCCAAGTTCACGATGAGGGAGTCTTTCGTGGTGTAGCTTCCGTGGAAGTTGAAGAAAAGCGGATTTTCCCGGCCTAACTTTTCCCGTATGTCCCAAATCTGTCGGTTCAAGCGCTCCAGGTCTTCGGGCGGGCAGGGCGTGGCTGCGGGTGTCCCGGCGGTTTTTGCTGTGGTGTCGCCTTTTACATACTTTACATCAGGCGCGGAATTTTGCATCGTGGTGGCTGCGGCTTTCCAAGATAAGTCCTTTTCCGTAGACGGGGATTCCCCTTCGGGCTTGTCTTTGCAGCTGGTCGGGAACGAGACAATGGATATGGCGAGCATGCCTTCTAAGAGTATTCTTTTCATGGGTGTCTGGTTGCCGGCTTTAAGAATTGTTCCTGATTTTATTGGCGAGCACGAAGCCTGCGAATCCAATGAGCAAGATACCCACTGTGGTTTGCAGGCTGGCCGCGAATCCTCCCACGACATTGTAGAACTGCTCAAATGGGCCTATGGCATTGTTCAGGCTGTAAGCCAATTCGTCGTACCAGTCGAGTGGCTTCTCTTTGTTCTTATGATGAAAAAGGAGAGTGTAGCCGAGGACCAAGAGGACAAACCAAGAGATTACAAATCTCAGTTTGAATCCATGCCCCAAAAGACAGCTCAGTCCAAATCCTGTCAGGTTGACCATATTGGCGATAATGCGCTTGTATTGGAATCTCCCTTCAGTTTCTTTCTCAGTGCCTTTTTCTTTCTTTTTAGATAGTTTCTTTAGCATTCGTTTCGCGGCATCCCTGAATTCGTCCGCAATAAAAAGGCACTGCGACCGTGCTTCGTTTTGTTTGGCCCGTTCGTAAGCCTTGTTGGAGTCCCGGAACAATCCCTTTCCTGCATAAAACCCGCTGAGTTGGGCATACACCATGGCCGCTTCGTTCCGGACGTATGATTTGCTTTTTGTCTTTTCCCCTTGGTCTTCATAGTGATTGGCGAAGTTGAAGTCGGCACATGGGTTCTGTTTATGCCAGTTCTTGCATCCGATGAGGATGCCGGTGTAGTCCCGGTAGCATTCTTGTGCCAATTTCTCTATGGCGTCAATTCGTAGGCAGTGGTGTTCAAATGTGGCGTTTGTGATGCTGCAGCGGATGAACTTGCTGTCGGAAAAGTTGGTGGTGCCTTTGAACGCAGCCATGTAGAAGTCGCCCAGCGTAATGCGGCATCCGCCCAGCGAGCAGTTCGTAAACTGGGAATAGCGGAAATCGGCGATGTCCATCAGCGTCCGCCTGAAACGGCACGAGATGAACTCACACATGGAAAAGTCCGTGTAGGAAAGTCGCGTTTCCCGGAATTGGCTTGCCGTTTCGGCTTTTGCCGGAGAGAGTTTCCCCGTCTCCTTTTGGGAATGTATTTTACTGTCAAAGTTGCAACGGACGAACAAGCATTGTGTGAAACTCACGTTCCTGATGCTTGAACCTTTGAAATTCACGTTGAATATCGTTTTGTGGTTTGGCTGGCTGACATCGTATGTGTTGAATATGACATTGTTGATTTCCAATTCGCCAAAATCCATGTTGCTGAGTTCCTGGTCGGATAAGTCCAGGTCGCACAGGGGAATCTTTTGGCGTCTGCATTGTTGTACGATGGTGTGCAGTTCTACTTTGTCCCGGACCTTCCTTAAGGTCTTGTCTGTATTTACAAAAGATATGTATTTGTGGGCCATGCCGAGGTGGTTTGATGTGGTGGGGAATGTCATTTCGCAGGTTGGGAGAAGGTCGGCAGTTCCCGGTAGATGCGGGCATCTTCTTCACTGAGGCAGCAGAAAATGATTTTTCCGTCGTAGGCGCCGGAGCGGAGGTGCTTCAGGACGGTGCCCAGGGCGATTTCGGCTGCTTGGCGTTTGGGATAGTGGTAGACGCCGGTGCTGATGCAGGGGAAGGCGATGGAGCGCAGCCCGTGTGCTTCCGCGATGCGCAGGGCCGAGTCGTAGCATGCGGCAAGCAGTTCGGCCTCATGGTGGCCGCCTCCTTGCCAGACAGGGCCTACGGTGTGGATGATTTTCCGGCACGGCAGGCGGTAGGCGTCGGTCATCTTGCTTTCGCCCGTGCGGCAACCGTTCAATGTGCGGCATTCCGCCAGCAGTTCCGGCCCGGCGGCGCGGTGTATGGCACCGTCCACGCCCCCGCCGCCCAGCAGCGAGCAGTTGGCCGCATTCACGATGGCATCTGTTTGCAGTTTCGTGATGTCGCCCACGATGATTTCCAAGTGTGATGTCTGATTGTCCATGATGCGTTTTGTTTGGTGGATGATTTCAAGGGTGGGGTTCAACCTGGCCGGATGTTTCGCCGAGTTTCCGTAGCCAAAGCCCGGCTTTCTCCCGTATTTGGCATTGTTGTTCCTTCAGTTCCCGTATCAGCGGGTGTTCGTCCGGTGTGCCCAGCACGGCCAGTTTGTCGGCCACGCCCTCTGCGTCACCGCCGTCGATGCCGAACACGCAGAGTGAGGGCATGGCAAATTCCTTGCAGGCATCGGCGATGATTTGGCGGTTGAGCTCGGTGGCGGCGGTTTCCCATTTCCGGATGGCGGGCAGGCACACCGCCTCGATGAAGTTCCCGGCGGCGGTTCCCGGATAGTGTTCCAGAAGGCGTTGCCAAGTCCAGGCCCAGGCTTGCGCCTCGTAGCTTTCATGGAGGGTGCGGAGCCGCTCGTGCAGTCCTTCCAGCTGTGCCAAGTGTCCGTTGGCCACATCGCGTTCCAGACGGTCTATTTCTGCTTTCGGAGCCAGTAACCCGCCGATGTCGCACCAATGCCCGTCGCAGGGGGCGGACGGGCGGAGCGCGGCGTAGAGATCCTCCGGCAACGGGTCGCCGAGATCCTCCAGGCGGTTCAGCAACCAGTCGCCTAAGAAACGGTCGATGGCCAGCGCGTAGAGTTCCTTTCCCGCAACCACGTGACGGCGCTTGATGCGCAACCCGTCCCATGCGGTCTCTTGTTCGCCGTCGCTACAGCGGCTTTCGAAGTCGGTGAGCAGGGCATGGGCTTGCCACACTCGTTCCATCGTGTAAGGCGAATAGGCCTCGAACACGATGTGGTCCGTGCGGGGGGCATTGGCGGCGCGGCCGTCTCTTTCCGGCCATTTGCGCATGTCGCGCAACGTGCCTACCCCCCGCAGGGCGATGCCCGGGATGACATAGTTCGTCCCGTCTTGTTCCACCACATAGGAAAACGGGAAAGGGTGGCTGTCGACGTGGGGGGCGCAATGGCCCATTACCAGCGAAAAGGCCCCGATGCGCACCGGCCAGGAAATGTGGGAGCCGGAGGCGGTCTTGCAGCCCCGCTCCAATATGCCGTAGTGGCGCGGCCCGAGCTTGTAGGCATGGTTGCTTTGGTTGGTGCCCGAGCCGGCGTTCATGAACGAGAACATCCCTCCGATGAGCAAGGTGGATTTGTGATGGGTCACGGTGTAGGGGCCGGCAAAGACAGCGCATGCCTCGCCGTTTTCGGCCTGGCAGTTGCAGGCGAAATAGGTATCTGAGGCTGTGAAACCATGGCCGATCGCGGAGGCTTGCCCCACGTGGCAGCGGGTCAGCATGGTCCCTTCCGCAACCCGGCTCCCCGTCTGGAAAATGAAGTCACGGGCGATGACCCCGTCGCCCACGAAGCTCGGGGCCTCGGGGTGGCTGCACACCGTGCCGTTCTCCAGCCGGGTGACCCCTTCCAGCCTGGCGTAAGGGCCGATCCTGACATTCCATAGCCTGCCGCAGTGGAGCAGCCAGGCGTGTGTCCCGATGCTTCCCCTTTCGCTGGATTGGCTTTCGGCATGGTCGGCAATCATTTTCCGGAGGCGATGGATGAAGCGGGGGGCGTGGCGGTGCATGGCCTGCAAGTAGGCTTCCTGGGCCGACAGGCGGTCGTGCATCAGGATTTCGCGGCCGCCACTTTCGCACATGACAGAAAGTTCCACGCCTTCGCCGAAAGCCGAGCGGCCATTCATGGCGAGGGTGTCCGTGTGGAGAATGACGCATCCCGGCGCGATGTCGTAGTGGGCGATATAACCGTGAATGTGTTCGATGAGGCAGTCGTCCCCCACGCAGACATTGTGGAGCGTGGCGTGGCGGATGCCCGTGTGGCGCGCCGGTCCGCCGGGGAAGGAGACTGTGGCGCGGAAGGCCCCGATGCGGTTCGTGCCGGAGAAATGAACGAACTCCAATTGCCGGAGGTCGGTGTCGGGGGCTATGGCAAGCTGTTGCCAATCTTCGGCCGTGCAGCCTTGCCGCTCCAGTTGTCGGATTTCTGCGGCGGTCGGCGGCCGGTGTGTCTCGGCGGGGTGAGTCTCTTTTATCATGGCGTTGACTGTTTCTGTTCTTGATGGATGTCCGTGGCCGTCTTGGAGCCGTAGCCAGCAGGAAGGCCATATCGGATTTTGGGGTAAATATACTAAAAAATGCAGTTTTTTCTGCCGTCGCAGCGTTTTTTTCATATTCCGGCAGGCTTTGAGGGCTGTTTTCTCACTTTCTGTGGAAAATGTGTTGCCGCAATAGCGGAAAGTTCGTATATTTGTGCATCATTAAAAATGAGAAATACGACAATCCAAAAACAAAATTACCGATTATGAGCAATGAAGAAAACCAGCAGCGGGACAACAATATGCTGCAAATAGAGATTAGTCCGGAAGTGGCGCAAGGAACGTATGTGAATTTGGCCATGATCGCCCATTCGCCGTCAGAGGTGATCCTTGATTTTGTCTGCATGATGCCGGGTCTGCCGAAGGCGAACGTGAAGTCGCGCATCGTGATGGCTCCGGAGCACGCCAAACGGCTTCTTTATGCCCTGCAGGACAATATCAACAAGTATGAGCAGGTCTTTGGCGAAATAGACTTGCAAAAGGGCGGCCCGCGCACGGTGGCTCCGTTTAAAATCAATAAGGGAGAGGCATAATCTCCCTTATTTTCATTTCCGGGGAACCCGTTTAAGCGGCATTCTGTTCCGACGGGCCGCATTTCCTTCATATGCGGCAGGGTATAATGTCCTCTCTGCGTCGACTCCATGCAGCCTTGCCCGTTCCGCATCCTTTTCCCTTCCGTTGGTGTTAAATCCCAAGTCCAGATTGTCCTATTTTTGAAGGGGATTTTTATTTTGTTGATAGCCAGCGTAATAAATGTTTTTTTGAGATGCGCGGTTTTTTCTCAGGCGATTCGCACTTTTTTGGCTTGAGAAAAAAATGTGAATCTCAAGAGAGAAATTTGCGTTCCTTTTGAGGTCGGTTTTGTCCTGTTCCGCCACGCTGTTTTTCTCCCTCGCGGAGCGATAGAGACCTCTTCTGCTCCAGCACCGCCAAGGTGCGGGGTCCTCCACGCCAAATTCCTGCTGTTCCATCTTCTGGCTTTGGCGGATATTCGTGCAATTTGCATATTTCCTCCTTTTTTTACCGGTCGCGGGTTTAAAATAAGTTAAATATGTCGTATGGCGGACTTCTGCTGCCACATTAACCTTTAAATAAGGGGAAAACACATTGTGGAATGGAATAAAATTCGTAACTTTGCACCCTGAAATAGCCCGAGTGGGCTTTTCTTGGAATAGAATCATACAAAAATAATAATATAACAATTTAAAAACAAAGACAATGCCTACTATTCAACAATTGGTAAGAAAGGGTAGAAAAGTGCTGGTAGACAAGAGCAAATCTCCCGCTTTGGACAGCTGTCCGCAGCGTCGTGGGGTTTGTGTCCGTGTGTATACTACCACGCCGAAGAAACCTAATTCAGCGATGCGTAAGGTCGCTCGTGTGCGTTTGACAAACATGAAAGAAGTGAACTCCTACATTCCGGGCGAGGGCCACAACCTGCAGGAACACTCCATCGTCCTGGTGCGTGGCGGTCGTGTGAAGGACCTTCCGGGTGTGCGTTATCATATTGTGCGCGGCACATTGGACACTGCCGGTGTGGCAAATCGCACGCAGCGCCGCTCGAAATATGGTGCAAAACGTCCAAAGGCCGGCAAGAAGTAAAAATCATTTAGGTAAATAGGATTCTATATTATTATTAGTTTTGGTTTGTTGAGCTAAGGGTTGAGTAAATCTTCCGGTGGGAGGGTTGAAGCGTGTCGAGGTACAGCCAAACTGAAAAAACTTTTTGATTAAAATGAGAAAAGCAAAACCAAAAAAACGTGTGATCCTTCCGGATCCTGTCTTTAACGATGTTAAAGTTTCTAAATTTGTAAACCATCTGATGTATGATGGCAAGAAAAGCATCTCGTATGCTATTTTCTATGACGCGTTGGAGCGTGTGAAAAACAAAATGGCAAATGAAGAGAAGAGTGCCTTGGAAATTTGGAAGACCGCATTGGACAATGTGACCCCGCAAGTGGAGGTGAAGTCCCGCCGTGTGGGTGGTGCTACGTTCCAGGTGCCTACGGAAATCCGTCCTGAACGTAAGGAGTCGGTTTCCATGAAGAATCTGATCATTTACGCTCGCAAGCGTGGCGGAAAGTCTATGGCTGAAAAGCTGGCTGCCGAAATCATGGATGCCTATAACCAGCAAGGCGGTGCTTTCAAGCGCAAGGAAGACATGCATCGTATGGCCGAGGCCAACCGTGCGTTTGCACACTTTAGATTCTAACACATCTCAATAAGGAACTGAAAAATGGCAAAGCAAGATTTACATTTGACGCGCAACATCGGTATCATGGCTCATATTGATGCCGGTAAGACGACGACATCCGAGCGTATCCTTTTTTACACCGGTCTGACGCATAAGATCGGCGAGGTGCATGATGGCGCTGCCACCATGGACTGGATGGCCCAGGAGCAGGAACGTGGTATTACCATTACTTCTGCTGCGACCACGACTTATTGGACCTGGAACGGCAACAAGTATAAGATCAACTTGATTGACACCCCGGGACACGTGGATTTCACGGCCGAAGTGGAGCGTTCGCTGCGTGTGCTGGACGGTGCTGTGGCAACTTACTGCGCGGTGGGCGGCGTGGAGCCGCAGTCTGAAACCGTGTGGCGCCAGGCTGACAAATACAACGTGCCGCGTATCGGTTATGTGAACAAGATGGACCGTTCGGGTGCCGACTTCTTTGAAGTGGTGCGTCAGATGAAAGACGTGTTGGGCGCAAACCCCTGTCCGGTGGTCATCCCTATCGGCGCGGAGGAGAATTTCAAAGGCGTGGTGGACTTGATCAAAATGAAGGCCATTTTGTGGCATGACGAGACCATGGGCGCGGATTATGACGTGGAGGAGATTCCGGCGGAACTGCAGGCTGAAGCTGAAGAATGGCGCGACAAAATGCTGGAAAAAGTGGCCGAGTTTGACGACGACCTGATGTCGAAATATTTCGATGATCCTTCGACCATCACGGAGGAAGAGATTTTGCGCGCTTTGCGCGCCGCCACCGTGAAGATGGAAGTGACCCCGATGCTTTGTGGCTCTTCGTTCAAGAACAAGGGCGTACAGACCTTGTTGGACTATGTGTGCGCCTTCTTGCCTTCTCCTTTGGACACGCCGAACGTGGTGGGCACGAATCCGGAAACGGGCGAGGAAGAAGACCGCAAGCCCTCGGAAGAAGACAAGACCGCAGCTTTGGCATTTAAAATCGCGACGGATCCCTACGTGGGCCGTTTGACCTTCATCCGTGTGTATTCGGGCAAGGTCGAGGCAGGCTCTTATATTTACAACTCGCGTTCAGGCAAGAAGGAACGTGTTTCCCGCTTGTTCCAGATGCACTCCAACCATCAGAATCCGGTGGAAGTGATCAGCGCGGGCGATATCGGTGCCGGCATCGGATTCAAGGATATCCGCACGGGTGACACCTTGTGTGACGAGGATGCCCCGATCGTTCTGGAATCAATGGATTTCCCGGAACCGGTGATTGGTATTGCCGTGGAGCCGAAGACCCAAAAAGACTTGGACAAACTTTCCAACGGCTTGGCCAAGTTGGCTGAGGAAGATCCTACGTTTACGGTGCGGACGGACGAGCAAACAGGCCAGACCGTGATTTCGGGTATGGGCGAGTTGCACTTGGACATTATCCTGGATCGTCTGAAACGCGAGTTCAAGGTGGAATGCAACCAAGGCAAACCCCAGGTGAACTACAAGGAAGCTATCACGAAGACGGTCAACCTCCGCGAAGTGTACAAGAAACAATCCGGTGGCCGTGGTAAGTTTGCCGATATCATCGTGAATGTGGGCCCGGTGGATGAGGATTACAAGGAAAGCGCATTGCAGTTCGAGAATAAGGTGACCGGCGGTAACATTCCTAAGGAGTTCATTCCTTCCGTGCAGAAAGGCTTTGAGAATGCCATGAAGAATGGTATCTTGGGCGGCTTCCCGATGGATAGCTTGAAAGTGGAATTGCTCGATGGTTCCTTCCATCCGGTCGACTCCGACCAGTTGTCTTTCGAAATCTGTGCCATGCAGGCTTACCGCAACGCATGCGCTCAAGCCAAGCCGGTGCTGATGGAGCCGATCATGAAATTGGAAGTCGTCACGCCGGAAGAGAACATGGGTGACGTCATCGGCGACTTGAACAAGCGTCGCGGGCAGGTTGAAGGCATGGATACCAGCCGCAGCGGTGCCCGTATCGTGAAAGCCATGGTGCCTCTGGCAGAGATGTTCGGCTATGTGACCGCGTTGCGTACGATCACTTCCGGCCGTGCCACTTCTTCCATGACTTACGACCATCACGCCCCGGTTTCAAGTTCTATCGCGAAGGCCGTGTTGGAGGAAATCAAGGGACGTACCGATTTGGTATAATAGAAATAGGATTGAGGGGGCCGGTTAGCGAATGACTCTTAACCGGGCTGCCTCATTCCTTCACCATTTAATATAATAATCAGAAACAATGAGTCAAAAAATTAGAATCAAACTGAAATCTTACGACCATAACTTGGTGGACAAGTCGGCCGAAAAGATCGTGAAGACAGTGAAAGTGACAGGTGCCATCGTGAGTGGTCCGATACCACTCCCTACGCACAAGCGTATTTTTACGGTGAACCGTTCTACTTTCGTGAACAAAAAATCCCGTGAACAATTCCAATTGGCTTCTTACAAGCGGCTGATTGATATTTACAGCTCTACGGCAAAGACTGTGGATGCGCTGATGAAACTGGAATTGCCGAGCGGTGTAGAAGTGGAAATCAAAGTATAGTATTGTTTTTATTAAAATCAACTGAAATGCCAGGATTATTAGGAAAGAAAATCGGAATGACATCCGTATTCAGTGCTGATGGTAAAAATGTTCCATGCACTGTTATCGAAGCTGGTCCTTGTGTAGTTACTCAGATTAAGAGTGTGGAGAAAGACGGCTACGCTGCAGTTCAGCTTGGCTTTGAAGAAGCTAAGGAAAAGAACACGTCGGCCCCTTTGAAAGGACACTTTAAAAAGGCTGGTACTACTCCCAAGAGACACTTGGCCGAGTTCACAGATTTTGAACAAGAATTGAATTTGGGCGACACCATAACGGTGGACTTGTTTGAAGGGACGGCTTACGTGGACGTGGTCGGTACTTCGAAGGGCCGCGGCTTCCAAGGTGTAGTTAAACGTCATGGGTTCGGCGGTGTCGGCCAGACGACACATGGCCAGCACAACCGTGCACGCAAACCGGGTTCTATCGGCGCTTGTTCATATCCCGCAAAAGTGTTCAAAGGCTTGCGCATGGCCGGCCAAATGGGTAATGAGCGCGTGACTACACAAAACCTGCAAGTGTTAAAGGTGATTCCGGAACACAACCTGCTTCTTATCAAAGGCTCTGTACCGGGTTACAATGGTTCAATCGTTATAATTGAGAAGTAATAATGGAAGTCAGTGTATTAAATATCAAGGGTGAAGACACCGGGAGAAAGGCTCTTCTGAATGATGCTGTGTATAACATCGAGCCGAATGACCATGTCATTTATCTTGCCGTGAAGCAGTATATGGCGAATCAACGTCAGGGTACGGCAAAGGCAAAGGAGAGAAGTGAAGTGAGCGGTTCCACCCGCAAGTTGGGACGCCAAAAAGGTGGCGGCGGTGCCCGTCGCGGTGACATCAATTCTCCGGTGTTGGTCGGTGGAGGCCGTGTCTTTGGTCCGAAACCTCGTGATTATAGTTTCAAATTGAACAAGAAGGTCAAGGTCTTGGCGCGCAAGTCTGCTTTGAGCTATAAAGCTAAGGAAGAGGCTATCGTAGTGGTGGAAGATTTCACGATGGAGGCACCCAAAACCAAAGAATTTATTGAAATATTAAACAATCTTAAAATCGAAGGAAAGAAGGCCTTGTTCGTTTTGCCGGGTACGGATAAAAACGTATATTTGTCGGCTCGAAATATCCAACGTGTGAACGTGATGAGTGCTGCTGCGCTGAATACCTATAAGGTGTTGGACGCAGATGTGATGGTTGTGACCGAAAACTCGCTCAAGATTGTAGATGAAATCTTAACCAAATAAGGAAGAGTACCATTATGGGATATATTATCAGACCGTTGGTCACTGAGAAGATGACCGCAACTACGGAGAAGTTCAACAATAAATACGGCTTCATCGTCCGTCCTGATGCCAACAAGTATGACATCAAGAAGGAGGTTGAGGCTTTGTATAATGTAAAGGTGGTAGGGGTGAATACCTGTAATTATTCGGGTAAGAGAAAAAGCCGCTACACGAAATCCGGCCTTATCCAAGGCCGCACAAACGCTTTTAAGAAAGCTATTGTGACGGTGCAGGAAGGCGAAACGATTGATTTTTATAGCAATATTTGATAGAAGATGGCAGTACGTAAATTTAAGCCCACGACACCGGGGCAGAGGCATAAGATTATTGGTACTTTTGAGGAGATTACTGCATCTGTACCAGAGAAGTCTCTTGTATATGGTAAACGTTCCACAGGCGGCCGTAACAATGTCGGAAAGATGACGATGCGCTATAGGGGCGGCGGCCACAAGAGAAAATATCGTATTATTGATTTCAAGAGAGAAAAAGACGGTGTTCCTGCTGTGGTGAAGACAATAGAGTACGATCCGAACCGTTCGGCTCGTATCGCTTTGTTGTTTTACGCAGATGGTGAAAAGCGTTATATTATTGCTCCTAACGGCTTGCAGGTTGGCGCCACGGTGATGTCGGGTAAGGATGCGGTGCCTGAGA
The DNA here is from genome assembly GCA_944321975.1 of uncultured Paraprevotella sp. Lineage (GTDB taxonomy): Bacteria > Bacteroidota > Bacteroidia > Bacteroidales > Bacteroidaceae > Paraprevotella. The sequence goes on along the minus strand of CALUNJ010000019.1, from coordinate 13,575 downwards.
TTGGCAATGCGCTTCCTTTGGAAAGCATCCCGGTGGGTACGGTGGTTCATAATATTGAATTGCGTCCCGGTCAAGGTGCGCAGCTGGTTCGCTCTGCCGGTAATTTTGCTCAGCTGACTTCCCGTGAGGGACGTTACTGTGTCGTTAAGTTACCTTCTGGTGAGATCCGGAAGATTCTTTGCGCATGCAAGGCTACTGTCGGCAGCGTGGGCAACTCAGATCATGCATTGGAAAGCTCCGGTAAGGCCGGGCGTTCGCGTTGGTTGGGACGTCGTCCGCATAACCGTGGTGTGGTTATGAACCCGCACGACCATCCGATGGGTGGTGGCGAAGGCCGTCAGTCCGGTGGTCATCCGCGTTCGCGCAAGGGATTGTATGCGAAGGGATTGAAGACAAGGTCTCCGAAGAAGCATTCCAATAAGTATATTATCGAGAGAGCTAATAAGAAATAACAAGAAATCTGAGTAATTATGAGTCGTTCATTAAAAAAAGGTCCATATATCGAAGTGAAGCTCGAAAAGAAAGTGCTTGCCATGAATGAGAGTGGCAAGAAGAGCGTGATAAAGACATGGGCCAGAGCTTCAATGATATCGCCTGATTTCGTAGGGCATACTATTGCGGTTCACAATGGAAATAAATTTATTCCTGTTTATATTACTGAAAACATGGTAGGCCACAAGTTGGGGGAATTTGCCCTCACGCGCAAGTTCGGTGGTCATGCCGGTAACAAGAAGAAATAAGCAGGTCGGGTTTTATTTGAAATATAAAGAAGATAGATAATGGGAGCAAGAAAGAAAATTGCGGCTGAAAAAAGAAAAGAAGCCCGTAAGACCCAGTTTTATGCAAAATTGAATGACGTGCCTTCTTCTCCTCGTAAGATGAGATATGTGGTGGATATGATTCGCGGCGTGGAGGTGAACAGGGCACTTGGCATCCTGAGGTTTTCGACTAAGGCAGCTTCTGCACAGGTCGAAAAAGTGTTGCGTTCTGCCATTGCTAACTGGGAACAGAAAAATGAACGAAAGGCCGAAGATGGCGAATTGTTCGTGACGAAAGTATTTGTTGACTGTGGTGCCACACTGAAAAGGATGAGACCCGCTCCGCAGGGACGTGGCTATCGAATCCGCAAGCGTTCGAATCATGTGACTTTGTTCGTAGGCACTAAGACTAATGATTAATAAGAAAAAGTATGGGACAGAAAGTAAATCCGATCAGCAACCGATTAGGGATTATTAGAGGTTGGGATTCGAACTGGTATGGTGGTAAGGACTTCGGCGATTCTTTACTGGAAGACAGCAAAATTCGTAAGTATTTGGATGCCCGTTTGTCGCAAGCCAGCGTATCAAGAATTGTAATTGAACGTACTTTGAAACTTGTGACGATTACGATTTGTACGTCTCGTCCGGGTTTAATCATTGGTAAGGGTGGCCAAGAAGTGGATAAGTTGAAAGAGGAACTGAAGAAGATCACAGACAAGGACATCCAGATCAATATCTTTGAAGTGAAGCGTCCTGAATTGGATGCCGTGATTGTGGCCAACAATATCGCACGTCAGGTTGAGGGAAAAATCGCTTATCGCCGTGCCATCAAAATGGCAATAGCCAACACGATGAGAAGTGGGGCTGAAGGGATTAAGATCCTGATTGCCGGGCGTTTGAATGGTGCAGAAATGGCTCGTTCGGAAATGTACAAGGAAGGGCGTACGCCGCTGCATACATTCCGTGCCGACATTGATTATTGCCAGACAGAGGCTCTGACAAAGGTCGGTTTGCTGGGCATCAAGGTGTGGATTTGTCGCGGGGAAGTGTACGGCAAGCGTGATTTGGCTCCCAATTTTGTGCAAGCAAAAGAAAACAGCCGTCCCGGCAATGGGGGCAGGAACTTCCGTAAAAAGAAGAACATTAATCGTTAATTTTGAATTTTAGTAATTATGTTACAACCGAAAAGAACAAAATATAGAAGGCCGCAGAAAGGGCGTTGTAAGGGGTATGCCCATCGTGGCAACCAATTGGCTTTTGGAACGTTCGGTATTAAGTCTCTTGAAACCCATTGGATTACAAGCCGCCAGATAGAGGCGGCGCGTATCGCAGTGACACGTTACATGCAACGTGAGGGGCAGATTTGGATCCGCATTTTCCCTGATAAGCCCGTTACCAAGAAGCCTGCCGATGTCCGCATGGGTAAAGGTAAAGGTGATCCTGTAGGATACGTTTTCCCGATTACTCCGGGTCGTATTATATTTGAAGTAGAGGGCGTGCCCTATGATGTGGCGAAAGAGGCTTTGCGTCTTGCTGCCCAGAAACTTCCTGTGACTACTAAATTTATTGTTAGACGTGATTACGATAAAAACGCTTGATTATGAAGATTGCAGAAATTAGAGAGATGACGACCAATGATTTGGTTGACCGCATTCAAGCAGAAAAGGCGAATTATACCCAAATGTTGCTGAATCATGCGGTGTCTCCATTGGAGAATCCGGCACAGATAAGGCAGGCACGCAGGAACATCGCCCGTATGTTGACCGTATTGCGTCAGAGAGAACTTAACAAATAATAATGGGGCTCACAATGGAAGAAAGAAATTTAAGAAAAACAAGAACAGGTGTTGTAATCAGCGACAAAATGGAGAAAACCATTGTGGTGGCTGCCAAGTTTAAGGAGAAACACCCGATTTATGGTAAATTCGTCTCAAAGACGAAAAAATATCATGTTCACGACGAAAAGAATGATTGTCACGTGGGTGATACGGTTCTGATCATGGAAACCCGTCCGTTGAGCAAAACAAAGAGATGGAGAGTTGTAGAAATCGTAGAAAGAGCTAAGTAATTATGATACAGGCAGAATCTAGATTAGTAGTGGCAGATAATAGCGGTGCTCGCGAAGCCCTTTGCATTCGTGTCTTGGGAGGTACGAGAAGACGCTATGCTTCTGTGGGGGATGTTATCGTGGTCTCTGTTAAGAGCGTCATCCCGTCAAGTGACATTAAAAAGGGTGCAGTATCGAAGGCTTTGATCGTGCGTACGAAGAAAGAAATCCGTCGTGCTGACGGGTCTTATATTCGTTTTGATGATAACGCTTGCGTGTTATTGAACAATGCTGGCGAATTGAGAGGTAGCCGTATCTTTGGGCCTGTGGCTCGTGAGTTGCGTGCAACAAACATGAAGGTCGTTTCATTGGCACCAGAAGTTCTTTAATTTTTTTAAAGGAAAAAAGAATGAGTAAGTTACATATCAAAAAAGGCGATACAGTCTATGTGAATGCCGGCGAGGATAAAGGCAAGACTGGTAAGGTTTTGAAGGTGCTTGTTAAGGAAGGACGTGCTATCGTAGAAGGAGTGAATATCGTATCAAAGAGCCAGAAACCGAGTGCTAAATACCCGCAGGGTGGTTTCGTGAAGCAGGAGGCTCCGGTACATATCTCAAATTTGAATGTGGTTGATCCGAAAACAGGCAAGCCTACGCGTGTTGGTAGAAAATTGAATGCAGACGGTACGATGGTTCGTTATGCAAAAAAATCAGGAGAGGAGATTAAGTAATGGGAAATACTGCTAGCCTAAAGAAAGAATATGCAGAGCGCATTGCTCCGGCATTGATGAAGCAATTTAATTATTCTTCACCCATGCAGATTCCCGTGCTCAAGAAGATTGTGATTAATCAAGGCTTGGGTATGGCGACTGCAGATAAGAAGATTATTGATGTAGCTATCAATGAAATTTCTGCCATTACCGGCCAGAAAGCTGTAGCAACTCTTTCTAAGAAAGACGTTTCTAATTTTAAATTGCGCAAGAAGATGCCTATTGGCGTGATGGTGACATTGCGTCGCGAGAGAATGTATGAGTTCTTGGAAAAGTTGATTCGTGTGGCTTTGCCTCGAATCCGTGACTTTAAAGGCATTGAGAGCAAATTTGATGGCCGTGGCAACTATACCTTGGGTATTGATGAACAAATTATCTTCCCCGAGATCAATATCGATGCCATTGACCGGATTTTGGGTATGAATATCACATTCGTGACAACGGCAAAGACGGATGAGGAGGGATATGCACTCCTTAAGGAGTTCGGTTTGCCTTTTAAGAATGCTAAAGAATAATAAGACGACGATATGGCAAAAGAATCAATGAAGGCTCGCGAAGTGAAAAGAGCCAAACTGGTAGCTAAGTATGCCGAGAAACGTGCCGCTTTGAAGAAAATCGTGAAGACGGGTGATCCGGTAGAGGCTTATGAGGCCGCTCGCAAGTTGCAGCGGATACCGAAGAATGCCAATCCTATCCGTTTGCACAATCGTTGCAAGTTGACGGGACGTCCCAAAGGCTATATGCGGCAGTTCGGACTTTCGAGAATCCAGTTCCGTGAAATGGCATCAAGCGGTTTGATCCCGGGCGTGAAGAAAGCAAGCTGGTAAGAGAGAAGAGTAATTTTAATATTGTCGGGAGAGTCCCGATTAATTAATTTTTATATAAAATGACAGATCCAATAGCAGATTATTTGACGCGATTGCGGAATGCTATTATGGCAAAGCACCGTGTGGTGGAAATTCCGGCGTCGAATTTGAAAAAGGAAATCACAAAGATCCTTTTCGACAAGGGGTATATCTTGAACTACAAGTTCGTGGAAGATGGCCCGCAAGGTACAATCAAGGTGGCATTGAAATATGATGCCGTGAACAAGGTCAATGCCATAAAGCAGTTGATCCGCATTTCTAAACCGGGTATGCGTAAGTATACGGGTTATAAGGACATGCCGAGTGTGATTAATGGATTAGGTATTGCAATTATATCTACATCCAAAGGAGTTATGACAGACAAAGAGGCTTCTGCACTGAAGATTGGTGGCGAAGTGCTTTGCTATGTATATTAATTGGAGGGGAATCATATGTCTAGAATAGGAAAATTGCCAATTCACATTCCGGCTGGTGTTACAGTATCGGTGAATGCAGAAAATGTAGTGACTGTGAAAGGTCCTAAGGGGGAATTGAGCCAGGCGGTACATCCTTCGATTAAGGTGAATATAGCGGACGCTGAAGTCACTTTTGACATTGATGAACAAAACGATTCTGTTGAAATGAAGCAGAAACAAGCCTTCCATGGCTTGTATCGCGCTTTGGTGAACAGTATGGTCGTGGGTGTCTCTGAAGGTTATGTGAAAAAGCTGGAACTCGTAGGTGTCGGGTATCGTGCAAGTAACCAAGGAAATCTTCTTGAACTTTCTTTAGGGTATACCCACAATATATTCCTCCAATTGCCGAAAGAAATCAAGGTGGAGACGAAATCCGAAAGGAATCAAAATCCTCTTATCATATTGGAGTCTTACGACAAGCAGTTGTTGGGGCAAGTGTGTGCGAAAATTCGTTCTTTCCGTATGCCTGAACCATACAAGGGTAAGGGTATTTTGTTCGTTGGCGAACAGATTCGTAGGAAGTCTGGCAAGTCAGCGGGGGCTAAGTAATTATAAAATGGCAAGATTATGAAAACAAAGTTAGAAAGACGGATCAAAATCAAGTATAGAATACGCAAGAAGGTTTCAGGAACTGCTGAGCGTCCGCGTATGTCTGTGTTTAGAAGCAATAAGCAGATCTATGTTCAGGTCATTGATGATACAAAAGGCACGACTCTGGTGGCTGCTTCCTCAAGAGGGATGGACACCATGCCGAAGAAAGAACAAGCTGCCAAGGTGGGCGAGTTGATTGCCAAGAAAGCGTTGGAAGCAGGCATCACGGCTGTGGTCTTCGACCGTAATGGTTACTTGTATCACGGAAGAGTGAAGGAACTTGCAGATGCTGCGCGTAACGGTGGACTTAAATTTTAAAGAATTATGGCAATTAACAGAGTAAAGATAAGCAGTGATATCGAATTGAAGGACAGGTTGGTGGCTATCAATCGTGTAACTAAAGTTACGAAAGGTGGTCGCACCTTTACGTTTGCTGCCATCGTTGTGGTCGGAAACGGGAATGGTATCATTGGTTGGGGACTTGGAAAAGCCGGCGAAGTAACAGCTGCCATTGCAAAGGGCGTGGAGGCTGCCAAAAAGAACTTGGTGAAGGTTCCGGTGTTGAATGGTACTGTCCCTCATGAGCAGGAAGCTAAATTTGGGGGCGCACGAGTGTTGATTCGTCCGGCTTCGACAGGTACAGGCGTGGTAGCAGGTGGTGCGATGCGTGCTGTATGCGAAAGCGTGGGCATTAAGGACTGCTTGGCAAAATCCAAAGGTTCTTCAAATCCCCATAACTTGGTCAAGGCTACGATTTTGGCACTTGCAGAGATGCGTGATGCAAAGACTGTGGCACAGAATCGTGGTGTAAGTTTGGATAAAGTTTTTAGAGGATAAGGAGGAGAAGTGCTATGGCAACTATCAAAGTGAAGCAGATCAAGAGTCGAATCGGTGCCCCGAAAGATCAGAAAAGAACATTGGATTCCTTGGGCTTGAGAAAAATTAATCAAGTAGTTGAAGTGGAAGACACTCCTTCTGCCCGGGGGATGGTGCGCAAGGTTCGCCATTTGGTGATCGTTGAAGATTAATTATTTACTATTATTAAACAGATACGAAATGAAATTAAATACTTTAAAACCTGCTGCAGGTTCCGTAAAGACTCGTAGAAGACTTGGCCGTGGTACAGGATCGGGCTTAGGTGGAACTTCTACTCGTGGTCATAAAGGTGCCAAAGCCCGTTCCGGTTATAAGAGAAAGATCGGTTTTGAGGGTGGACAGATGCCATTGCAGCGTCGTGTGCCTAAGTTCGGTTTTAAGAATATCAACCGAGTAGAATACAAGGCGGTTAATCTTGATTCCATTCAGGCCTTGGCTACCGCTCAAAATCTGGAGAAGGTCGGTTTGGAGGACATGATTGCAGCCGGTATGGTCTCGAAAAAGGATCTGGTCAAGATCTTGGGCAATGGACAGCTTACGTCAAAGGTAGATGTGGAGGCACATGCTTTCTCAAAGAGTGCAGAAGCAGCTATCCAGGCAGTCGGTGGTAATGCTACAAAACTTTGATTCAATGAAAAAGTTAATAGAAACCTTTAAGAACATATGGATGATTGAGGATCTGCGTCAAAGGATCCTCATCACCATTCTGTTTATTGCGATCTATCGGCTGGGGTCTTTTGTGGTCTTGCCAGGAATTGACCCTTCACAGCTGACGGCATTGCGTATGCAGACAGAGGCTGGTTTGATGTCTTTGCTGAATATGTTCTCTGGAGGTGCCTTTTCCAACGCGTCTATTTTTGCGTTAGGAATCATGCCCTACATTTCCGCATCGATCGTGGTGCAATTGTTGGGCATTGCGGTTCCTGCGTTTCAGAAAATGCAGCGTGAGGGGGAGAGCGGCCGTCGCAAGATGAATCAATATACACGTTATCTGACGATATTGATCTTGTTGGTGCAAGCTCCTGCTTATTTGACGAATCTGAAGATGCAGTCCGCAGGAGCTTTGAGTCCTGCAATCAGTTGGACCTATTTTATGATTACTTCAACGATCATCTTGGCTGCTGGTAGTATGTTTATCCTTTGGCTGGGTGAGCGTATTACGGACAAGGGCATCGGTAATGGCGTTTCCTTGATTATCATGATTGGTATCATCGCACGTCTGCCGGAGGCTTTCGGACAAGAATTTGTCGCTCGTTTGAATAACTTGAGCGGCGGCGGCTTGTTGATGTTTATCGTTGAGATCGTAATTTTGTTATTGGTCGTTTGTGCGGCTATTTTGTTGGTACAAGGCACCCGAAGGATTCCGGTGCAATATGCCAAGCGTGTGGTTGGCGGCCAGCAATATGGCGGTGCTCGCCAATACATTCCGCTGAAACTCTTTGCAGCCAATGTGATGCCGATCATTTTTGCCCAGGCATTGATGTTTATCCCCGTCACATTGTTAGGCTTTACTTCTGCCGATGAGGTTACGCCGTTCATGCAAATGCTGGCCGACCATACGAGTGTGGCATACAATCTGATTTTTGCCGTGCTGATCATCGCCTTTACCTATTTCTATACGGCGATTACGTTGAATCCCGTGCAGATGGCAGAGGATATGAAACGCAACAACGGTTTTATCCCGGGGATTAAGCCCGGAAAGCCGACGGCGGAGTTTATTGACCAGATCATGTCGCGTATCACGTTGCCGGGTTCATTGGCATTGGCGTTTATCGCTTGCATGCCTGCTTTTGCCGGTTTGCTGAATGTGAAGGCCGAATTTGCACAATTTTTCGGCGGCACTTCATTGCTCATTTTGATCGGTGTGGTGCTGGACACGTTGCAGCAAATTGAAAGCCATCTGTTGATGAGGCATTATGACGGCTTGTTGAGTTCTGGTCGGATTCATGGGCGTTCAGGTGCCTCTGCCTATTAAGTTTTATCTGATATGATATTTCTTAAGACGGAAGATGAAATAGAATTGATGCGGGCCGCGAACCTGTTGGTCGCAGCGACTTTGGCTGAGATAGCAAGGGTTATCCGTCCGGGTGTGACAACCAAAGAGTTGGATCGTCTTGCGGAAGACTTCATCAGGGGGCATGGGGCGGTACCCACTTTCAAGGGGTTCCCAAATCCTTATGGTTGGCCGTTTCCAGCTTCCATTTGCACCTCTGTCAATGACGAAGTCGTTCACGGTATTCCCAATGACCGTCCTCTTCAGGACGGGGATGTGGTTTCTGTGGATTGCGGTGCCCAGCTGGCAGGTTACAATGGTGATTCCTGCTATACTTTTTGCGTAGGGAACGTGAGTGAGGAAGTCAGACTTCTTTTGCGGACCACCAAAGAGGCTTTATACAAAGGAATAGATGCGGTTGTGGCGGGCAGACGGATTGGCGACATCGGTTATGCCGTGCAGCGTCACTGCGAGTCGAAGGGTTACGGTGTAGTCAAGGAGTTCGTGGGGCATGGCATTGGAAAAGAAATGCACGAGGATCCCCAAGTACCCAACTATGGCAAAAGGGGTGAAGGACCGATGATTAAAAATGGGTTGTGCATCGCTATTGAGCCGATGATCACATTGGGTTCTCCCCAAATCGGGATGATGCCGGACAAATGGACGGTGAAGACGATGGATGGGAAATGCGCGGCACATTTTGAGCATACAGTCGCGGTGCATCAGGGAAAAGTTGATATTTTGTCTTCGTTTGAAGAGATAGAGGAAATTGAAGGTAAATTATATTAAGGTATGGCGAAACAGTCGGCGATAGAGCAAGATGGTGTGATTGTGGAAGCACTTTCTAACGCAATGTTTAGAGTGGAGCTGGAAAACGGTCACGAAATAACGGGGCATATCTCTGGGAAGATGAGGATGCATTACATTAAGATCCTTCCTGGTGATAAGGTGAGGGTTGAGATGAGTCCTTATGATCTTTCCAAAGGTCGTATCGTATTTAGATATAAATAAAAAAGCAAGAATATGAAAACAAGAGCATCATTAAAGAAGCGTACCCCGGACTGCAAGATTGTACGTCGTAAGGGGCGTTTGTATGTAATTAACAAAAAGAACCCTAAGTATAAAATGCGTCAGGGTTAATGGTTTTATAGCAAAAAAGGAATTTTAAATATGGCAATAAGAATTGTAGGTGTAGATTTGCCTCAAAATAAAAGAGGCGAGATTGCTTTGACCTATATTTTTGGCATAGGTCGCAGTAGTGCGTTGAAAATCCTGGAAGAGGCCGGTGTCGACAAAGGCATCAAGGTGAAGGATTGGACCGATGAGCAAGCTGGTAACATCCGCGCTGTGATAGCTGCGAATTATAAGGTGGAAGGTGACCTCCGTTCCGAAATCCAATTGAATATTAAACGTTTGATGGATATTGGTTGTTATCGCGGCATACGTCATCGTTTGGGTCTTCCTGTGCGTGGGCAGAGCACAAAGAACAATGCCCGTACACGCAAGGGGAAGAAGAAGACAGTTGCAAACAAGAAAAAAGCTACTAAATAATCATTAGGATATGGCAAAGAAAACAGTCGCAGCTAAGAAAAGAAATGTGAAGGTTGATGCTATGGGACAGTTACATGTGCATAGTTCATTTAACAACATCATCGTATCTTTGGCAAACAGCGAAGGCCAAGTCATCTCATGGTCTTCCGCGGGAAAAATGGGATTCCGTGGTTCTAAGAAGAACACTCCCTATGCAGCACAAATGGCAGCCCAAGATTGTGCGAAAGTTGCATACGACCTTGGCTTGAGAAAAGTGAAGGCTTATGTGAAGGGTCCGGGAAACGGGCGTGAGTCGGCTATCCGTACCGTGCATGGTGCTGGCATAGAAGTGACGGAAATCATAGATGTTACGCCGTTGCCTCATAATGGTTGTCGTCCTCCCAAGAGAAGAAGAGTTTAATATTTATATTGCAGGATCCGACGATTTCATGGGCTTCATTTCCTTTCTGTAGTCGCGGCTGCAATGACTTGGATCTTGCGTTGACATTTTAAAATTAGAAAAAAAGATGGCTAGATACATTGGACCAAAATCAAAAATCGCCCGTCGTTTTGGTGAAGCTATTTTCGGTGCGGACAAAGTTTTGTCTAAGAAGAATTATCCTCCCGGCCAGCATGGCAATAACCGGAGAAGGAAGACTTCCGAGTATGGCCTCATGTTGGCTGAAAAGCAAAAGGCCAAATACACCTATGGCGTTTTGGAAAAACAATTCCGCAACATGTTTGAGAAAGCGGCTCGCACGAGCGGTATTACTGGTGAAGTGCTTTTGCAGAGTCTGGAATGCCGTTTGGACAACATCGTTTTCCGCTTGGGCATTGCTCCTACCCGTGCGGCAGCCCGCCAATTGGTAGGACATAGGCACATTGTTGTGGACGGTGAGGTTGTGGGGATTCCTTCTTACTCCGTGAAACCGGGACAAATCGTCGGCGTCCGTGAGAAATCAAAATCCTTGGAGGTGATCGCTGATGCTTTGGCTGGTTTCAACCACAGCAAGTATCCTTGGTTGGAATGGGATGAAAACACGAAGTCTGGCAAGTTGCTTCATAAGCCTGAACGTGCGGATATTCCTGAGAACATTAAGGAACAGTTGATCGTTGAGTTGTACTCTAAATAATAATTAAAATAATGGCGATATTAGCATTTCAAAAACCTGATAAAGTATTAATGTTGGAAGCGGATGACAAATACGGCAAGTTCGAATTTCGTCCGTTGGAACCCGGTTTCGGTATTACTGTTGGTAATGCTTTGCGCCGTATTCTTCTTTCTTCCTTGGAAGGTTATGCCATCAATACGATGCGCATTGCCGGTGTGGAACATGAATTCGCTTCTGTTCCGGGGGTAAAAGAAGATGTAACCAACATTATCTTGAATCTTAAACAAGTGAGGTTCAAGAAGATTGTAGAAGAATTCGAGACTGAGAAAGTAAGCATCACGGTGGAGAACACTACTGAGTTCAAAGCTGGTGATATTAACAAGTATCTGACTGGATTTGAAGTGTTAAACCCTGAATTGGTGATTTGCCATTTGGATGCCAAGGCAACCATGCAGATTGAATTGTCTATCAACAAAGGCAGAGGGTATGTTCCGGCTGACGAGAACCGCGTGTTCTGCACAGATGTGAATATGCTTCCAATCGATTCAATTTACACTCCAATAAGAAATGTTAAGTACGCTGTTGAGAATTACCGTGTAGAGCAGAAAACTGACTACGAGAAACTCGTTCTTGAAATTTCTACCGACGGTTCCATTCACCCGAAGGACGCTCTTAAAGAAGCTGCAAAAATACTGATTTACCATTTCATGTTGTTCTCTGACGAAAAGATCACATTGGAAAATTCTGATGGAGAGGGGAACGAAGATTTTGATGAGGAAGTATTGCATATGCGTCAACTTCTGAAGACAAAGTTGGTCGACATGGACCTTTCTGTCCGTGCCTTGAATTGCCTGAAGGCGGCCGATGTCGAGACATTGGGCGATTTGGTGCAGTTCAACAAAACCGACCTCTTGAAGTTCAGAAACTTCGGTAAGAAATCGCTCACTGAGCTTGATGATTTGCTAGAGAGTCTGAATCTGTCGTTTGGAACTGACATTTCTAAGTATAAATTAGACAAAGATTAAAAACAATGAGACATAATAGGAAATTTAACCATCTGAGTCGTACTGCATCCCACAGACATGCCATGTTGGCCAATATGGCTATCTCTCTGATCATGCACAAAAGAATCACTACGACTCTCGCGAAAGCCAAGGCACTGAAGAAATATGTGGAGCCTTTGATTACCCGTTCAAAAGACGATACTACCAATTCCCGCCGTGTCGTTTTCCGTTATTTGCAGAACAAGTACGCTGTGACGGAATTGTTCAAGGAAATCTCGGTGAAGGTAGGAGACCGTCCGGGTGGATATACACGTATCATCAAGACCGGGTTCCGCGAAAGCGATGCTTCACAAATGTGTTTCATCGAGTTGGTAGATTACGATGAAAATATGGCTAAGCAGCCTACGAAGAAGACGCGCACGCGCCGTTCCAAGAAAGCCGGGGCTAAGGCGGAAGAAGCTGCTCCCGTGGCCGGCGAAGCAGCAACCACGGAAGAACCCGCTTCTGCAGAGACTGCTCCTGCAGCCGAGGGCGAAGCCAATGAATCCAAAGCCGAATAAATAGAAGGAATGCGTTATATGCAATAGCAAAAAGAGGGTGTGCCATCTTGGCACGCCCTCTTTTCGGATGGTTACTTTGTATCCATCGTAAGTATCCATCCGAAACTCGGCGTGTTTCAAGTAAAGTTGTAAGGCAGTAACTTTGTGAGTTCGTCCTCTGAGATGCCGGGGTATAAGTTGTCAAGTGCGTGTTCCATCCATTTGAGCGGATTGACATTGGCGATTTCGCAGCTTCCCAAGAGTGAATATATGACAGCATTGTCCACAGCCCCTTCATTGGTCTTGCTGAAGAGATAGTTCTTCCGGCCCATGACGGTCGGCCTTTGTCCCCGTTCCACGGGGTTGTTGTCCAACTGGTACCTCCCGTCATCGGCATACCTCCTGGCCCTTGGCCATAGCTTGTAGGCGTACTCCAGCGCCCTGCCCAACGGGTCGTCGGGCGTGCACTTGTGCTGCACGCTTTCCATCCACGCCTCCATGGCGTCCATGACCGGGAGCGCCTTCGCGCGCCTTTGCGCACGGGTCTCCTCCTCGGAAGTCCCGCGGCTTCTGAGGTTTTCTTCCAGCATATATAACGTGGCAATGTATTCCAGCGCCTTCGCGGCAAGTCCGGGGTGGCTCCTTGGGGCCTCGATGTTGCGCCGGATATGCGCCATGCAGGCCGGCAGTATGACTCCCGGAACCTTTTCGAAGTAGTCGTACACCTTGTAGCCGTCCGTCTGCACCGCCCCCCTGAAGTGCCTCAGCTGCGCCCGCGGGATCTCACCGGCCCGGTTTCCCTTAAGATAATAGAAGCAGGTGCCGTGGCTTTGGGGGCGGGCGTCCCGGAACTGCCAGGCATAGCCGTGGCGGCAGCCCTGTCCGGGACGGTCGGCTATGCGCCATGGGTCCTCGTCCACCTGCAGGTAGTCGCTTTGCAGGATGTCGTCAATGAGGGACTCATAAAGCGGGTAAAGCTTGTCGGCCGCCCTGTGCACCCAGTCATTGAGGGTGGAGGTGGAAAGCTTCACCCCCG
>CALUNJ010000018.1 GCA_944321975.1 uncultured Paraprevotella sp. | reverse complement strand
ATCAGGTAGTATTCCCATCCCAACGCCACGGCGGCATCATACCACGCACGTTGTTCTTCGTATTTCGGCGCGCCCGAGCTCCACCACTGCCAAAGGCAACGCCCGGGTTTGACCCACGAAAAGTCCATGTCCTCCGCAGGAGCCGGGCACAAGTTCGTGATCATGTCGGAATTGACCAGTCCGTCCAAGTCTCCGGCCATCACCACCGTGCGCCAGGGCGACACCGTCTGGCCTTGATAATGCCCGTCCAGGATCTTTTCTGACTCATCTGGCAGCCGGACCAGATTCCAACCTTGTTCCGAAGCCGGGAAACAGACCTTGAACGAATCCCCATCGCGCATGAAAGCCATGTCGGGAAACGCCTCGCAATCGGCTTCCGAAAAAGAGAGGTAACCGCTTCCGGTCTTCACGGTAACCGGCCCGGCCAATATGTCCTTTTCGGGAATGCCGTCCATCGTCGTAACGCGCGAAACGCCCTCATAGTCGGGCGAAAAATTCGTCCACGCCACTTTCTCCACGCTGCCGGGCAGCGTCCATGCCGTCCGCTCCCCGTCCACTCGCTTCGCCCCCTCGGGCAAAGCGTAACGCACCGCCATTCCGTCGTCATAGACCCGCACGAACAAGGCATAGCGTGTTCCTGAAGCCTCCAAAGGCAACATGGCTTCCACGCCGCAGTTGCGGGCCGTGGCATGATGGCCGAACACCGGATAGCGCTCGTCAAAACGTGTGACCTGCGCTTCGGAAACCGCTGAAACGTGCTGTCCCAAATCCACCCCGTCTACGACTAATCCCAAAGGAGAGTCGTCCAAAACCTGGACACCCCCGCAACTCGCCGTGCAGAAAAGTTGTCCGCCCGATTCAAACACACGGACCTCCACGATTCCTTCCGGACCATTCAACTGCAAAAGATCACCCGCCCGCACCGTATCCACAGGCAAAAGACAAAATATTGACACGCATCCCATCCCAAAGGAGTTCTTTGCCCACTGCAGCAATTCCATATGGCCTTCTTATCTAATTTATTGAAATTCAATTTGTCCGCAAACTTGCGGTTTTTACTTTTTTTCCCGCTTGACATTCACATTTTTTTCTCAAGCGAAAATTAAATTTTTCGCTTGAGAAAAAATCCGATATCTCAAAGAGCAGTTCACGCCGCCTTAAAACGATAGGTTTTCCCAGCACGTGTGTCTATGTCATATTCATACACCACAGGCACGGAAACCTTCGTCCTTTCTTTCCACTCCGGTGAAATCAAAGGTTCCTTCACCTCCGCCGGAGCGAACAAGTCATTCGGGCAGGCTCCGAAAGCCTTGCGCAAGCCCTTGCCTTTCAAAGGCACGGACGAACGCAGGCGCAAGGTCCCGCCTATCGTGGAATGCACGACGGCTTCCCTCAAGCGGCCTTCCTCCCAATCCATGCCGACCTCGAAACCACCCCGGGCACGAAGTCCCTTCACCTGGCCTTCGGCCCAAACCTCCGGCAATGCGGGCAACAAATGCACCGCCCCGTCATGGCTCTGCAAAAGCATCTCGGCAATGCCCGCCGTGGCCCCGAAGTTGCCGTCTATCTGGAAAGGCGGATGGGCGTCAAACAGGTTCGGATAAGTGCGGCCTTTCGGGAAATTCCGCGAATCCCTGTCGCTGGGAAGGAGCTGCAGCATGTTGCTGATCAGCTTATAAGCATGGTTTCCGTCCTGCATGCGTGCCCAAAAGTTTATTTTCCACCCGATGCTCCATCCCGTGGCCTCATCGCCACGCTGTTGCAAAGTGGTCCGCGCGGCCTGGAACAATTCCGGATGGCGGAACGGAGAAATCTGATTGCTCGGATGGAGCCCATAAAGGTGGGAAATGTGACGATGCTCGTCCGTGGGATTGTCGCGGTCTTCCAGCCACTCCTGCAACTGCCCGTGCCGTCCGACCTGCATGGGCGGCAAACGGTCTATCATCTGGCGGAGGGAATCTTGGAACGAGCCTTCTTCCCCCACAATGCGTGAAGCCTGCAGGGTGTTGCACAACACGTCGAAAACAATCTGATTGTCCATCGTGCATCCTGCGGTCAACGGGCCGTGTTCCGGCGACACCGAAGGAGCCACCACCCACCAATGACGGCCGGGATACTCCACGAGGAAATCCAGGAAGAACCGGGCCGCGCCTTTCAACACCGGATAATAGGCCTTCAGGAAATCCTTGTCGCCCGTGAACAAATAATGTTGCCACAAATGTTGTGACAGCCACGCGCCACCCGTGGGCCACATGCCTGCCGCGGCAAAATCCACCACGCCGGCAATACGCCACAGATCGGTGTTGTGATGGGCCACCCATCCCCGGCAGCCATACATCTCCCCGGCCGTTTTCGCTCCCGTGACAGACAAGTCTTCCAGCATGGCAAACAAGGGGCTGTGCATTTCGCTCAAGTTGGTCACCTCTGCCGGCCAATAATTCATCTCCGTATTGATGTTGATCGTGTACTTGCTGTCCCACGGCGCATTCGTGCTGGCGTTCCATATGCCTTGCAGGTTGGCGGGCTGCCCGCCGGGCTGGGAGGAGGAAATCAGCAGATAGCGCCCGTATTGGAACAACAGGGCGGGAAGGGTCAAATCTTTGCCTTGATTGAAATCCCGGATGCGCACATAAGTCTCCTGCCTGGAAGCGTCGTTTTCAGCCCCGTCGCCCAACGTCAGCTGCACCCGGTCGAACAGTTTTTTGTAGTACTTCACATGGTTTTCCAAAGCCTTTTCATAAGGCACTTCCACCGCCTGAGCCAAAAGCCGGTCGGCCCGGGCTGCCGCATTGCCGCTCACATCGTGGTAGTTCACGAAATTCGTGGCCAAGGAAACATAAAGGGTGGCCTCCTGCGCACCAGAGACTTCCAGGCCTTCGCTCGAAGCCTTCACCGTGCCGTCCGTCACGACCTGCACCCGGCATTCCGCCCTGAGTGCCGCCGGCACACGCTCTTGCTCCTTGCCTTCACACGACGCGGAAAGAATCGTTCCGGCTGCTTTCACCTCATGTTTCAACGGACAATCGTAACCGACGCGGAAAGCCAGTGCCCCCGCCTTGTCCGCCTTCAGCCGCATGACAATCACACTGTCCGTGAACGAAGCAAAGGCCGTACGGGTATACCCTACTCCATCCACCCGATAGCGCGTGGTGGCCGTTGCGTTGGAAAGGTCCAGGTCACGATAGAAATCCGTGGCCTGCCCGTGTCCTGCAAAATCCAGGAAGAGGCTGCCCGCCGTGAGATAACTCATGCCGTGTTTCCCCGAAAAGAAATTGGCATCGGTCAGGCTCTGCGCCTCCCGGTTCTTGCCCTCGAAAATCAGCTGCCGCACGATGGGCAACACGTACCTCGCATTCGTATTGTTGTTGTCATAGGGCGAACCGGCCCAGAAAGTCTCTTCGTTGAGTTGAAGTTCCTCACGCGCCGTGCCCCCATACACCATAGCCCCCAAACGCGAATTCCCGATGGGCAGGGCATCCGTCCAGTTTTTGGCGGGTTGGCTGTACCAAAGTTTCAGGTCGTTCGCAAGAACCATGCAACCCACCCACGTGAACAAAATACACAAAAAACCTTTTTTCATCATTCAATCAATATATTAATAGTGTTAGTAATGCCTCTTCCATGTCCGGACGTTGCCGCTCGCGTCATATTCCCGCACGATTACCACACCTTTTTCCTCCTTCCCGGCCGGCCTTCCATCGAGCGTGAAATATTCCACCCGCACGGTTTCCCCGTCATGCTCCACTTCCGGGATGCCAGAAACCACATCGTGCAACGCGGCAACTGCATCGGACAAGGCTTCGGCCGCCTGCACCAGAGCCTCATCATCGGCCATGTCCACCCTGTCTTCCGCATACGTGTCCACGGCGTCCTGCAAGCCCTGGTAAGCCGGTGTTTGGACATAAAGGGCATTATCCGCATATTCGGCAAGCAGCTCCGTGGCTTCCAGGCTGGCCGCATAATAAGAATCGACATTGGCCTTACGCACGACCAACGGGCCGGTCGCAACGACAATCGAATCGGTCACCCGCGCATAAGCCGAAGGAGAAGTGGAAGCAAACGCCCCGTATCTCTCCAACAAACTGCCTAATGACACACGCAAAGATTCAGAATCGGCATAGCGGGCATCGGACGTTTCCGCATAAATCTGGCGGGCATTGTGCATCGCGCGGAAGAAACCGCCCTTGTAGACTTCGGCCACAGACGCTTCCGTGGTGAGCTTCACAGCCCCGACAATGACGGAACTCCACCCCTGCGACATGGCAAACTCCAGGCGGTAATCGTCCTCCGCCCCCACCTCGAAAACATATTCATGAAGATAGGATCCGGAGACCGCGCTGGTCGACACTTCGTTCATGCAACCGGCAGACAAAAGCCCGCTCCGGACAAAAGGTTGCCCGCCGGAACTGATGCCCGACAAACTGGCCTCGAAAGTGGCCTTCCCCGTCTCGGAACCCGCGCTCCAATACACCGAACGGAAAGAAAGCACGTAACGTCCCGGCGTCAGATGAAGACGGTGGTCCGCGTAATCACCATAAGAAAAACGGCACACATCATAGTCCCGCGCACTCAAATAGAAGCCGGAAACGAAATCGCCCCCTTCCGGGAAATATTTCAACCGCGCGCCACCCGTATTGGCCTCGCCAGAGCCTTTCTCGTCTTTCGAGCCGTCGGCCCGGCTGTTCACCCGCTTCCAGCCCTCGGGGATGCCTTCACCCACCGTGGCCTGCTCCGCGGCCCAATCGGGCAGCAGCAGCGTGTCGATGTTCACGTCCAGGCCCACTTCCGTTATCCCGACCGTGTAGTGGAATGCACAAGACGGGCGCGTCCCGCCATCCTCTCCCACGAGGTTGCGCAATGTCAACAAGTATTCCCCGTCCGCCAGCTGTTCCTCGGCCGGCAGGGTGAAAGTCAACGTTTCTGAAAACCCGGTTTCCGCAAGTTGAAGCGCATGTGTCGCTCCTTCGCCGGCAAGTTCGGCGGTCACCTGGCTGCAATCGACAGCCTTGTCAAATGTAAACCTATAAGTCTGCGCACTTGCCGGCAAATCAAAAGACCGGTCTTCCGGTTCGGCAGACACCAAAGCCGGCGGAACCGGCTCTTCCGGCCCCAGGGAATAACGGCTGCAGAACTTCCAGATTTCCTGCGAAGTGAACACGCTCGCCGGATCCTCAGACTGCCAATGTCCCTTGCCCTCGATGGAAAGCAACACGACTTCCACGCCGTCCTTCCCGCCCGAATATTTCGTATAGGTCGCGGCAGAACCCGGTTTGTTTGCAGGATAAGGTTTGGTGACGGCCGGGTGGTCCACGTCGCAACCATCGAACTTGGCCCATTTCTTCACATATTCAGGGATGCTGCCATACCCTCCAGCGGGATGACTGGGGTCGCCGTTATA
The DNA here is from genome assembly GCA_944321975.1 of uncultured Paraprevotella sp. Taxonomy (GTDB): domain Bacteria; phylum Bacteroidota; class Bacteroidia; order Bacteroidales; family Bacteroidaceae; genus Paraprevotella. The sequence continues at coordinate 30,931 of CALUNJ010000018.1, read as the reverse complement.
ATACACCACATTGTCGCCCGTGCCATGCGTGTGGATGATCGGCACGGCCCGCGGCCCGGACGGCTCGCGATAGTCCACCGGGATCCCGCTCACCGGCCCGAAAGCGGCAATCTTGTCGCTCAGTTTCGACATGGCATGATAGGTCATCATGCCGCCCATGGAAAAGCCCGACAGATAAACACGGTTGCGGTTGATGTGGTAACGGTTGTACATCGTGTCGATAATCGTTTCAATGAAACGGGTGTCCCGGTCTCCGGAAATATCCCAGGCATTTCCGACCCCGTTGGGATAAACCACCACGAACTTGGCCGTGTCGGCCACCGCGTCCCACTTGGAGTTCGTGACACGCTGATAGTTGGCGTCCTGTCCCATGCCATGCAGGGAAATGACCAACGGCGCATTGTATTCCGGAAGCCCTTCGGGAACATAGGTGATCATGTTGCGGGTCGTGTTTCCCACCAGGATGGTCTCCTGCGCCGAAAGGCGGGCCATCGGCAGGCACATCGCCGCCGACAAAGCCCATAATATTGTTGTTTTCATGATATGCTGTTTTTTCATGTGTTATTTTTTCATCTGTTTCCCTATTTGAATCAACATTTTCTCTGCATACCGACGTCCCAATTCACGGTAACCGGCTGCATCGAAATGCAAAGAATCCGTGCCGCACGTACACCCGGCGGAAGACACGAAATCGGCCGTCGGAATGACCTGCGGAAGAGTTTGGATAATCGGGTTCATAGACGCACAAGTGCCCCCTTGGTCGCCATTCACCACTTCTCCGGCCAACAAAGGCACGTCCTCAGCCTTCAGCCCAAGATCGGACAACAAGTCCTCATAGACCGTCTTCACTTTCTCCGGCCAACGGCGGTCGCCGGTATTGGATTCGCCCTGATGGATCAGAATGCCCTTGATGACCCCGTCTTTCTGCGCGAGGCGCGCCAATTCCACCAAACGGGCATAGGGATTGTCGCCATACGCTTTCAACGCGCCTTTCATCCAGCCCGGAGCACGATGGGCCACGTAATTGGCAATGCTATCCTCCATGAAAGTCTCAATATGGCAACCGCCTATGGCCACATTTATGACCCCCACACGGATGTTCTCGGGCAACGTGGCCACCAGCGTACGACCGAAATAGTCCACCGGAGTCAATCCCGTATTGGGACGGCACAAGGGCGGCACGGCCGTATACCAATGTCCTTTCTCCCGCTTACGTTGCGGATCGTCGACCGCAGCCATCATCAAGAAACGGTCGTCCACTCCATGCAAGTCACGGATTTCTATGCGCGCATTGCCCTCCATGTTCGATTGTCCGAAACAGAGATACACGTAAAAGTTAGGATCGGGTTTAGAGGCCGGCTGTGCCATGGCTCCTCCCATCACACACATTAAAAACAAAGCCCAAACAAACTTTCTCATTTTTCTTCTTATTTTATAATACGTCCACTATATATAAATATTGTTTATTTCAAACATCTTTTTTCTCATATTTAAAATAATCCACGTCCACATAGCCTCCGGCATCCTTCGTGGCATAATTGAAAATGCCGAATTTCGTGCCCATGAAGAACTTGCGGAAATCGAAACGCATCTTGAAGTCGGAACCCAGCCTTTTCCAGTCCTTCCCGTCCAGGCTGTAATAGAACGTGGCGATGTCCTTCCCGAGGCGGAAATCGGCATCCACCCGCAAGTAAACCGTCTTGGCTTGTCCCAAATCTACCGTGCCGCACACTTTGGCTTGGGTGTCTGTCACCCGCTTGTCACGGTCGAAAGTCACATCTTCTTCTTTCATCGAAAGCGTGAACGCGCCGCCCTCACATGCCACTTCCAACACACCGGCATGGTCGTTGAAAGCCGAAAGCCCCGCGCGGTCTCCATCCTTCATGTGGCTCACGTCCATGGCAACCACGCCACTGCATTCCGGCCCTTCCATGCGCTGGGTCAACGTGTTGCGGGCTTCATAAATGCTCTTCACCACTTTGTTGGTCTTGAGCCGCAAGTAGCCTTTCCTTTCGGTCAGGGAGTAAGCCTCGTCCACCGGGTTATGATTCCACTGCCAATTCAGTTTCATCTTGCCCCGGCTGAATTCATCGCTCACCACCAAGGGCATTTTCTTATCTGCCTTCCAAGGCAACGTCATCGTAGTCGGCACACGGCCTTCGGCATCGCCGATCATCGGCCAGCCGTCCACCCAATTGCACGGGGAAAGCGTAGGCACACGCCCCACGGCCCCACGGTCTTGGAAAATCCAACCATACCAGTTGCCCTGCGCATCGTCCACGATAGTGCCCTGTCCCACGTAAGGGAAACCTCCATAGTCGGAACAAAGGATTACCTTTTTCTCATATGGCCCGGTAATCTTGTCGGCACGGTAACAAAGTTGGCGGCGCTTCTGCCCGTTGGGCCACGAAATCATCAGCAGGTAATACTTCCCGTTATGTTTCAGCACCCGGCTGCCTTCCAGCAACCCGGTCTCCTCGGCATCGCGCACGTTGAGTTTCATGCTCACGCCACCTTCCTTCACCCCGCTCAAGTCCGGATTCAATTCCGTCAGCTCTCCTGTGCCGGAAAAGACATAGACCCTTCCATCGTCGTCAAAAAACAGCGAAGCGTCATGAAAATGCTTCATCCGGCTGTGCAAGGTCCATCCCTTCATCGGGTCTTCCGTGGTATAAATGAAAGAACGATAAGGCTGGTCATTCGGAGAGAACAACACGTAGAACTTGCCATCATGATAACGCAACGAAGTAGCCCATTGCCCGCGCCCATACACCGTGCCGTCTTCCATATCGTACTTGGAAGTTTCATGCAATTTGTCAAAGACATAGCCCGTCAGTTCCCAATTCACCAAATCCTTTGAACGCATGACCGGCGCACCGGGCATCAGGTGCATCGTCGTGCTCATCATATAGAAGTAATCGCCCACACGGATCACATCCGGATCCGGCAAGTCTGCCCAAAGCACGGGATTTGTGAAAGTAGCCGCCCGGCTGTCCGCCGCTTGCCGTTGTGATGGAACAACGGCGTTGGTCAAAGCTGCATGGGAAAGTGCGACGGACAACACCAGCGACAACTTCAATATTCTATTCTTTTTCATCTCGTTTAATTTAAAAAAATTTATAATCAGTTTTGTTTCTCCATTTTCCAATAATCCAAATAGAAAAGTTCATGGGGTTGCCGGCCTTTGAACACCAAAAACAAGTCATGGACTCCCCCCACGGACTTCACCGAGGTGGTAAACTCACGCCAATTCTCCCACTCGCCCGTATAAGAAACACGCAAGGTTCCGATCACCTCGCCCGTAAGACTGTCGGTCCGCAGTTCTATTTCTCCGCCATGATAACGACTGGACGCAGCAGCAGTGAAGCGTGCGGTGCCCGCCGCGCCAAAATCCACATCGCGCAACTTGATGTAGTCGCCATTATGGATGCCGCACACAAATACGCCACGTTCCGGAGACATCTCGGTGGTCACTCCTTCCGACCAAGCCATGGTTTCGGCCTCCGTGCGCCGGTAAGGATCCAACGTCCCTACTCCTTCTTGAACCCCGGCATCTGTCATGTGCATTTCCGGAATCGTCCCGTCTGCATCATAGTGGAATTCTTCCACACACACCGACCGGCAATAGCTATGCCCTCCGGGCAAAGCGTCGTTGTGATAAAAGAAATAGGAATGTCCCTTGTAATCCACAATAGCCGGATGGTTGGTATTGCTGCCGCGCTCCAAAGGCATCACCACGCCGGCCGCCTTCCAGGGGCCGGCCATGGATTCGGCTATGGAATAATGAATGGATTCAGGGAAGTTCGCCGCATAAAGCATGTAATAACGGCCACCACGCTCATAGACCCACGGAGCTTCCGTGAAGGAACCGAAAAAAGCATTCTTGTCGTTCTTGTCTGTCGCCTCGATAGTGCCATCAAGCGACACCATGTCGCGGTTCAGTTTAGCCTTGTAGCACACCCCGTTACCCCAGTAGAGCCAGGCCTGTCCGTCCTTGTCAATCGCCACCGTAGGATCAAGGTCGTCCCACGAATGTTTGGCTTGGGTCGTCATATTATTCGTCACCAAGCCTTTTCCTAAGGCATCACGGAAAGGGCCATAAGGACTGTCGGAAACCGCCACTCCTATTGAAGAGCCCGGGCTGACCCGGTTCTGCGAAGAGATGTAGAAATAATACTTTCCATCGCGCCCAATACATTGGGCCGCGCTGGCATCGCCCGCAGACCACGCGAAAGCGCTCGTGCGAAGCACAGCCCCATGATCGGTCCAATTCACCATGTCCGTAGTGGTATAAAGACGGTATTCACGCATCAAATAAGCATTTCCCGGAGCGTCTTTCTCGTCACATCCCACATAAAGGAACAATGTGTCCCGATAGACCACGGGAGCCGGATCGGCAGTGTAATGCGTCTGTACGATCGGATTCTGTGCCGCACAGGTCCCTGCACCCAGCAAGGCAAAAGCCATAAAAGTCGTTTTTACCTTTTTCATACTTTTCCTATTTTGCCTTATGCTGACTGAACATCCAATAATCAAAATACATCAACCGTCCGGGCTTGTTCCCCTTGCACACGAAATACACATCATGCACTCCGCTCACCTTGGCCACATCTGCCGTCACTACGGCCCAACGGTCATCCCAACCGGTCAAGGGCACCTTAAGCGTAGCCAACAATGGTCCTTGCGGACTGTCTGTGCGCACTTCCATCGTCACGCCGCCATTATGAGTGGTACCCACACGGGCTGTAATCTTCGATGCCCCGCTGTCACGGAAATCCACATCCCGCACCTTTATATAAGCTCCGTCTTTCATGGCATTGACAAACACACCGACTTCCTCGTTTTGTGCCGCTTTCATGCCTTCGGAGAAAGCCATGGTCTCAGCCTCCGTCTTGCGGTAAGGATTCAAGGTTTCCAGCCCTTCGCGGATTCCTTCGGTCATCTTCATGGGCTTGAGGGTGCCATCTGCATTGAACTCAGCCTTTTCCACACAAACCGAACGGGTAAATCCCGAACCGCCAGGCAAAGCCCCATTGTGATAAAACAAGTAAGTACCCCCTTTATAATCCACGATTCCGGGATGGTTCGTGAAACTCCGTCCTTCGGTGGGCATCAGCACCCCGGCATATTTCCAGGGGCCGGTAGGACTCTTGCTCATGGAATAACCCAGATGCTCCGATATCGGACCTCCGGCCCACAACAAATAATACCAATCCTGGTGTTTGTAAAGCCACGGTCCCTCCTCATACAGTGTCGGACGCTTAGGCACATTGCCCTCACGCTTGCCAAAAGCCTCCTCGGTCATCGGGACGGGCACGATGTCGCCTTCGTAGGAAATCATGTCCTCGTTCAACTTCACATAGAAACAATATGGATTACCCCAATACAAATAGGCTTGCCCGTCGTCGTCGACCCACACGGTCGGGTCAATGTCGCCTTTCCCGCTCGTCACCAAAGGTTTGCCCAACGGATCATGGAAAGGGCCATAAGGACTGTCGGCCACCGCCACGCCTATGGCTCCCCCGCCCTTCTTCATCGTCAAGGGGACATAGGCATAGAACTTACCGTCCCGTTCCACACATTGCATGGCCCAGGCATCGCCCTTTGCCCAATCAAACGCCTTGTAAGAAAGCACCACGCCATGATCTGTCCAATTCACCATGTCGGTGGTAGAATAGAGTTTCCAATCGTTCATCACGAACCATGTGGAAGCATCCTCGTCGTGACTGGTGTAAAGATAAAGACGGTCGCCCGACACCATTGGTGCCGGATCGGCAGTGTACATAGTTTGCACGATAGGATTCTGTGCATACAAGGATGCCGACAACAGACTTGCGGCAAAAAAAGCAATATTCTTTTTCATCATATTTTTCATTCTATCATTTCAAAAATCAGTCCATTATTTCACGCCCGAATCTACCGGCAAGCGTTTTACCTCGGAAGGTTTCTCACCGGCGTACGGATTGACCACCTTCAAAGCCTCCCCGAGAGGTTTGGGAGGAACGGAAACACCGGATTTGGTCTGCTCCACAAAAGCCATCTTGCCATCGGGATAGTAGTACAAATAGTCCGCACACACGCTACGGCGTCCTGTGGCCCCGCCCTTTCCGTCCAGGGTCAGGGTGGCATTATGATAAAACAAATACCAGTTCCCGTTAAATTCCACAATACTCGGATGGATGGTAAAACTATTCTCCGCCATGCCGGTCAAGGCACCTTGGTAAGTCCACGTCCCGCCAATCTCCTTGGCGGTGGCATAATGTATCATCTCACGCCCCTTCCCCATGGAAGCATAGGTCAGATAATACAAGTCCCCGCGTTTGTGCAGCCAAGGGCCTTCCACGTAATGAGGCAAATCAAGCACCTCTATCGGGCCGTCCAACGACATCATGTCCGGCTTCAGTTTCGCGATAAAGCATGTGCCGTTTCCCCAACTCAACCAGGGAGTGCCCTGATCATCCACCAGCACGGTCGGGTCTATATCGTTCCACCACCCCCGCTTCCCGTTGGGCGTCATGGCATCGGTGATGAGCGGCTTGCCCAGAGCATCCTTGAACGGTCCTGTGGGACTTTCTCCCACAGCCACGCCTATAGCTTTGCAATTCAGCGGCGCGCCAGCCTGCACCGTGGTATAAAAATAGAATTTTCCATCCTTCTCCACCACTTGCGAGGCCCAAGCCTCGCCCACGGCCCATGAAAAGTCAGTGGGTTCCAGCACTTTTCCATGATCCGTCCAGTTTTTCATGTCTTTAGTGGAATAACACACCCACTCCGTGATGTTGAAGGTCTCTCCCTCTTTGGCCTCGTCATGACCGGCATAAAGATAAAGCGTCCCGTCATGCACCAAAGCAGCCGGATCCGCAGTGAACTTGTCGGTCACAATCGGATTTCCTTTCATCACAAACGTCTTTTCCGCAGCCGGCTGCCCAAAGACCCACAAAGGAACCCCCAGGCAAATGGCCCAGATTGTCTTCGCTTTCATGTTCCCCTTCTTATTCATTAAACAATAAAGGAAGGAACTGGTTCAGGCACCTTCTCCACGTCAACCATTCGTGATGTGTGCCGGGCGAAGCATAATAAGTGTTCTTTATGCCGGCTTCGGTGAGCATTTTGCTCAGGCGGTCACTGCCCATTCCTTCTTCCGTGCCCTGCCCCAGGAAAAGGGCATGCACCTGGCTATTGAACCGGTCTGCATCCGCAAACACCCCGCCGTATATTTCTTTCACGCTTTGTCCCGGCCTCAAGAAGATAGCCCCGCTAAAGGCGCCGATATAGGCAAACTTATCCAGATTGTTCAAGGTCACTTGGAACGTCTGATGCCCGCCCCACGACAATCCGGCCATGGCCCGGCTGTCGCGGTCGGTTTTCACGCGGAAGGTTTTCTCCACATATGGAATGATGTCTTTCAACAACACATCGCTGAAAGAAGCGCCAAAAGCGTCGCGGCTTTCTCCTCGCCGCGCGCCGTGGATATAGCTGCAATTGCCGTTGTCCATCACCACGATCATCGGCTTGCATTTTCCCGCCGCGATCTGCCCGTCGAGGATATTGGCCATATGCCCTTGTTCATGCCAGCCCCGTTCGTCTTCCCCCATGCCATGCTGCAAGTAGAGCACCGGGTATTTCTGCTTTGCCTGGGTCTCATACTCTGCAGGTGTATAGACATAACAACGGCGCACCTTCCCTTCCACCGAAGAATAATATTGGCACTCACGCACTTGTCCGTGGGCAATGTCTTTGTTATAAGTATAGTAGGCGGCATCTTCCGGTTTCTCAGGAATCTCTATGCCGCTCGACATACGGCCACAGCCATAAAAACAATCCGAGCCCGGATCTGTCACCTGCACGCCGTCCACCAAAAAGAAATAATAGTGGAATCCCACCACCAAAGGATCGGTGGTCACCGTCCACACGCCTTCGGCATCTTTCTGCATGGGATATTTCTTTCCACAAATATCCGCCACCACCGACTGTGCTTCCGGAGCCTTCAAGCGGAACAAAGCCCGCCCTTGGCCATCCACTTTCGGATACTCTGCCATCGGCACGTTATACATTGCAGTCTGCGCATCCTGAGCATGCAGATCCGTCATACCAACCGTCAAAGCCACCGCGAACAAGGCGCAAGCCCATGCGGTTTGTCCTTTCATCCTATTCTTTCCCATCTCTGTTAATTTTGTTTGCTATCAATTATTTTTTCTCTATTTGTTTCCTTCCAGAATGACGAATCTCCGGTGCGCCCCAATAGCTGGGATGCGCATTGTCCGGACAAAACACCAGACGTTCCACCACCAGTTCCGGATCCACCATGTAGACCTTGAAGGTGTGCAATCCGGCTTCGGCCACGTCTATTTCCGCTGTCAGCCAACGCAGGTTGTCAAACACCTCATTGCGATATTTGCCCCGCCCATAAAGTGCCAGGTCTTTCGTGCGCCGGGGCAACGGCTTGAGTTTGGGCGAATTTTTCAGGTTTTCCGGGGTGTACTCGCGGAACTCATCCTTAAAACCTTCACGGGCGTCCAACTGCCGCACCGGTCCGTCATCCAAAGCATAAGCCAGGCGCAACCCCCGTTCGGGAACCACATCCTGTGTGGGCAAGATGCCGATGCACACCGTCTGCCGGCCGGTTTCCGGAAGATATACCGCATATTCCAAACAAGGAGCCTCGGCTGCCTCACTCACGGAAGGAGAATTTACGGGGTCAATCCCCATGCAACCGCCACGGCCCAAATCCGGCAGAGGAACCCACTGGGCATACTTCCCACGCAAACGGAGCGTATAGTCCGTCGCAGGAACGGAGAACTCGCGGCCTGCAGGATTTCCGAAGAAAAATCCGTCCGTCACGGGCTTGTCAGCTTTCACAGCCCGGAGCTTCACGTCCACACGCTGCCTCCCGCGAGTCAGACTCACTGTGGCTTCCGACGTGCCTGGATCCAGTTTTTCCCAATCCACAGACACCCACAACCGTTTTTCCTTCTCCACCGTCCCTTTCTTCGCGCTCAACTTCACCCAAGGTTTGTCCGCCTTCGCGCGAAAGTCGAAATGGCCGTTTCCCCGGTTGAACACATCTATATAATAGGTGGGAGCACAAAAGTTATCAAAGGCGGGAAGTTCCAACACATCGTGGTTTCCCTCCGAAGCCTTCTCGCTGCCTTCCACGGCCACCCCCATCTCCGGGTCCGGCAACGGAGTCACACGTTCCGTTTCCGGTGCCATGTTGGTTTTGGGCATCGACCATTGCACGTAACCCATATGCACATCACTCATCATGTGCTTCCACTTGCCGCCCGCCAATTCTTGGTTATAATAGGCCGTCATCGCGCTATCGGCCTCGAAAAGTTCAGCCACGCGATCGGCATAGCCATTGGCGCTGACACGCCCTTGCCGGGCATACACCCGGTTTTTACCGGCCGCCAGATACATTTCCGCCACTCCGGCCGAGGCCTTGGCCGGATAAAGCACCAGTTGGTAATAAGCATCCTGGTACTCTGCGGGCAGCAACCGTCCGATGGAGTCCGCCTCACGGGCCACTTCGCGCCACAATGCGGCCACGCGGTCTGCCTCATGATGGTTCACCACGCTGAAGATATCGGCGGACTGCACCTCCGGCTTCCTCCACAGATTATATTTGGCATACTTCGACACGATGTCGGCCACCGGCTGTGCCTGCGCGTCGCCGAAATTCTGTGCGGCCCACCCGCGCAGGTAGTCGCCTTCCTTGCCGGCCGGTATCGCATCGGGATCCCAGGCATAACGCAGGATGAAGTCTATGGGAAGTTCTTTCGGCTTCAGGTCGCCCACGTTGACCACCCACAAGTCATCAATGCCTGTCTGGTAGGCCAGGTTGAACTGTTCCCGCAGCTTGGGTATGGTGGTCGTATTGATCCAACGGTCATTCCATGGCCCCCCGTTCATGTCGATGTGATAATACATTCCCATGCCGCCCTTTCGCCGTTGCTCCTTCCAGGCTCCGGTGCGCCGGATATACCCCCAATTGTTGTCGCAGAACAGGAGCAGCACATCGTCGGGCACGGTGAAACCTTTGTCATAGTAACGCTGCACCTCCGTGAAGATGGCCCACAATTGCGGCACTTCGGATGCCGGCTTTCCATACACCCGCTCCAGGATCCCGCGTTGCCCTTTCACCACGTCGGCCAGCACGCGCATGTTGTCCTCGTCCGTGGCATCCTTTCCTCCCATCGCCACGTCGCCGTCTCCGCGCATGCCTATGGTCACCACGTTCTCAAAATCCTTGCTCCGCTCGATGCCTGCGGTGAAGAAGCTGTCCAATCTTTCCTTGTTCGTGGCGTAATTCCAGGGGCCCACTTCTTTTCTCCGCTTGGTGTAATCCTTGTGGGGGCGCATCATGGGTTCATGATGCGAAGTGCCCAGCACGATCCCCATGTCGTCGGCCAATTGCCCGTTGGCCGGATCGTCCTCATAAAAAGAGCTGGCCCACATGGCCGGCCAAATGAAATTGGCCCGCAGGCGAAGCAGCAGCTCGAACACATGGGCATAAAAACGGCTGTTGAAACCGCCGAACCTGGCAGAGGCCCACCCCCCCAGGCTCGGCCATTCGTCGTTCAGGAAGATGCCGCGATATTTCACCTTGGGCGGTTCCTGCACATAACGTCCCGGCTTCACGTAGAGGGCCTCATGGCGCCTCACCGGCACGTCGGCCATGTCATACCACGGCGAAACGCCTATTTTCTCCGCGAGGTCGTATAGCCCGAAGATCGTGCCGCGCTTGTCGCTCCCGGCCACCACCAGGTTGCCGTCCACGGTCTCTATCAGATAGCTTTCCCATTTCCCCTCGATGGGCGACACGTCAATCCGCCCTGCCGCCGCCAGGCTGTCAATCCACCGGCTCTTTCCGACGGTCCCGGCCACCACGGCTCCCCGCCCGGCTGGCCGGGCCATGTCCACCCGGGCTGCCGTTCCGGTCACCCGGCCGATGTCCTGCGCCAGATTGCGGGCCGCCAATACAACCCCTTTATAGTCATGGCCGTCCACATGCAAGGCGGCAGAACGCCCTGACGCGGAAAGCGTGAACGCTCCCGCACACGAGGAATAGCACACATAGTCCGTGTCGATGGCACAAAGATTGGCCGTCACGCCGATAAAAGTGCAAATCGTGATTGCGGACTTCAGCAGTTGTTGTTTCATGGTTTTCCAATGTCTTTTTTCCGCTACAAAAATACAAGAAATCGCCCTGACCGCGTTTTTGAAATGTAACACATATTTTGGATGATGTATCATTCCGCCCGATTAGGGGGAAAAACGCGAAAAAAAATCTGCAAAAAAACGGTATTGGAAAATAAGAAGGTGCGCGATGCCCCCGGCTCTTCCGGAGAGTCCTCCCAAGTCCACGGCTTCACCACGCCCCCTCCCGCGGGCTGTAGATTTTCAGTGGGAATCATCCGAATGTTTGCAGTGCTGAAGCGGAAGAGGCTGTCACGGCCTCGCGAGGGAAAAGACAAACGTGGCGGAATAGGATGAAATCGCGCTCAAGAGGAACGAATAATTCTCTCTTGAGATTCACATTTTTTTTGCTTGAGAAAAAAGTGTGAATCACTTGAGAAAAATCCGAGTGTTTCAAAATACGTTGTATATTGTTGATTATTAACAGAATAATGTTTCACCTTCGAAATACGGCATATGGATTGGGAAATGGAAATGACGGAAAGGAAGAGGACGGGGGCTTGCCTTCTGCTGCCGGAGGAATCCGGCTGGAGGGCACAAAGGTCAGTCATACGAAAAAATGAAAAGGATATATCCCCCATCTTGGTGGGGGCGGGGAAACGTCCTCTGTAGTTCTACTGTTCCGAAGTTCTTTCTATTCAGAATCGCAAAGCTGTATGGCTATCCCCACTAAATTTCTACTGCGCCCCCTCCCGCCGTATCCTCCCGGCCTGCGTCCTTTCCGCCAAGATGCCAAAAAGGCGTGCCGGAAAATCACTTCCCAGCACACCCGGATCGAATTATTATGAAAAGATTCTCCGTCTTTGGCGGGAAGGGGGCTTCTTCGCCCCGCTCCCTTCACTCAAATCACCTGAACCATTCCGTCCGTGCCTCCACACGCCCGTCCGACAGGATGCGTTTCACCACCACCAGGCCACGCTGCGGAGCCGCGAGCAGTTGTCCCGACAGCGAATAATATTCCACCGCCACCACGTCGGCTCCGCCGAAGTCCGGCTCCACCGATGCGACACCCGAAGGATTCACGCCGTCATGGCTCAGGAACACATCTTCTATGTAAAGCGGCTGGCCACCCAACGTCCAGAAACCGGCGATGTAGATGTGCGACGGGTCGCATTTGGTCCCGTCGGACTTCACCATATTGTGCAGGTCGATTTTCGCCACGGTGTTCGTCCCCATGTCGCACATGTAAGGCGTGCTCCAATAATTCGACGTGTCGAAAAGGCGGAACGAAGGTTGCCCGTTGACCGGCTGCCTCAAGCGCACCACGATGTACTTGTAGGCCGAAAGGTCCACTCCCGTGGCATATTCCCAGCCTCCAAAGCCGTATTGGCCCGTGACCAGGCAGCCTGTGGCCTCGTCGAACGTTCCGGTTTCCCAAATGGACGGGTTGAAGCCTTCCTCCGTCAAAGGGAAGGTGGCCACCGTCACGGTGAACGAGACTTTCTGCGTGTTCCCCATAAAGTCGGTGTAAGTGGCCGTCACGTCCGCGGTTCCGTCGGCCAAGGCCGTCATATAGCCTTTCTCGATAGCCACCACGCCTTCATGCGAAAGTTCATAGCTACAGGTGGCCGACACGTTTTCCGTCCGTTCCGAAAGGAAGGTCGCCGTCACGTCCAACGTGTAGCGGTCGCCCGGCACCAGGTTGATATCCTCGTCAGACATCGTGAGCGAAGCCATCGTGAGGTCGTCTTCCGTGAAAGTCGCCAGCGTCCCTTCCGCATAGTATTTTTCTTCGCTGAAGTCGGGTTCGGTCGAGAACCAGTCGATGTCCACATACCCGCCGGTCTGCGCTGTGGCATAGTTGAACAGCCCGAAGCGGTTGCCTGTGAACACGGCCAGCGTGTAGCGCATCGTCCATTCGTTGCCGAATGGCGTGTAGTGTACGTTGTCGGCACTATAATAGAATTGCGCCCGGTTCGTCCCGAAGTTCACCACGGCACGCAGGTAGATTTCCGTGCCGTCAACCACTTCCCCCTCGAGGGTTTCGGCGGCCACCGACCCGTCGGCATAGGCACTGCGGCAGTACACCAGCCTGCGCTGCCCGCCTTCCATCTTCACGCCGATATAGCCATAGGGATCCTGGAACACGCAGAGCCCGCAGACATCGCCTTCCTGCATGCCCGACAAGTCGAAGCGCGCGGTGCCATAGGAGTCACGGTAACTGCCGGCATCCGTACCCTCGGCCTCGTAAGCGAAGATGCGTTGGGTCAGGGTGTTGCGGGCTTGTCTCAGGTCATCGGCCACGGAAGCCGTGTGCAGGCGCAGCCATCCCGGACGTTCAAAGAGCGACCAGCTGGCGCGGTCGGCATTGTGGTTCCATTGCCATTGCAGTCCCAGTGAAGGTTCGGTGAAGGTGTCGTTCGTGGGCAGATAGGTCACGGGGTAGGCCTGCCCCACGTCGGGTTTCTTGTACGATGCCCCGCCCTGGCTCACGTCGATGCCGTCACGGCCTATCACGGGCCAGCCGTCCACCCATTCCACCGGTTCCAGGTAGGGGATGCGCCCCACGGTGCCGGCATCCTTGAACAGGATGGTCCACCATTCGCCCGTCTGGGTTTCCACCAGGCCGCCTTGGTGTATGTGCTGTTTCTCAAACACCCGCCCCTCATGTTCCTCATAGGGTCCGAAAGGCGACTTGGAGCGGAAAATGGTCTGGCTGCCTTCCGTCCCGCCATAAGTGGCATAGATATAATAATAGTCGCCGATGTGGTAGAAGTGGCTGCCTTCACAGCCGTTGCCCGCCGTGATCACCTCTTCCGTCCTCACCGCCTTGAAGTTGTCGTCCAGTTGGGTCACGCTGATGTGGTCTATGCCATGGGCGATATAGGTGTCTTCGCCGTCGAAGAGCAGTCCGGCGTCATAGTAGAAGCCTTCCAGCTTTTGCATTTCCCATTGGCCCGAAGGATCCGTGGCCGTCAGCAGGAAGCCGCCCCCGTCTTGCACTTCGTCGTGGTTAAACGCCACGAAGTGCAGGTAGAACTTCCCGTCGCGGTAACGCAGGCTGGGCGCCCACTGCCCGCCGGCATAGTGGTTCCATCCGTGGGCCAGGTTGTAGGCGTCGGAATTGGAAATCTGCTGCAAGGGGTTGGCGCAGTATTCCCAGTTCACCAGGTCTTTCGATTTCAGGATGGTCGCACCGGGGAAGAAGTACATCGTGGTGGTCGCCAGATAGTAGGTATCGTCCACCCGGATGACATCCGGATCGGGGAAGTCGGCGTGAAGGAGCGGGTTCGTGAAGGTGCCGTCCCCGTTGTCGGCCGCCCGCCGGTAGGTGAAGTCCGCCCGCGGCACGTTCACTTGCGCGTAGTCGGCATACCATTCGAAGCAGGCTTGCGCGCAGGCTTCAGGCTCTCCGCCGAAAGCCGGCACCACCGTGCGGCTGTTGAGATAGGTGTCTATGTCGATATAGTCGGCCGTGCCGGTCAGCGTCATGCCCACGTTGCCATAATGGTCCATCATGGCCTTGAACGAATTGCCCCAGCCCGAAGTCGTGCCCGTGGCCCATGTGCCCATGTTGCCCGGCACCCATTCGTCGTGTTCGTTGTAGTGGCCCTCGCCCGGCACCTCCGGGCTCCAGTCGACCTCCGTCACCAGGATGGGATTGGTTTCCACCACCGGCACGGATTGGCCGAAATTCTCGATGAAACGTTCCGGCGTGGCCGTCTCGTCGCTGCAATCATACCATCCCACATAGGCGTGCACGGCATAGCCGATGTTGTAGCCTTCAATGGGGTATGCGGCGTAGTCCCGGTAATTGGCCTGCCAACCCGAACCGGGCACCCAGATGACGCCGGTGTAACCGTTGGCGCGTATCTTGTCCACGATGGGCTGGAAAAAGTCATGCAACGCGCGCGGTGAAGCCTGACCGTCTTCGCCCACGCAGGTGACCGGCTCGTTGGCCAGTTCCAGGAAGAGCTGGCCGCTATGGGCCTGCACGTCCGGGTTGGAGCTGACCACGTCCCACACGTCGAGCAGATAGTCCTGGTACTCGCCGCCCACCTGTATCGTGTCGGGACACACGCCGGGCGGGCGCATCACCACGTAAAGCCCGTGGTCCAGGGCCGACTCGGCCAGGGGGACGAACAGCTGGCGCATGAAACTGTTCAGCCGCGTGCGGCTGTAACGGCTGATGTTGGCCTCTCCGGTGGCGCTGCCCGTGCTGGGCTTGTTGGGGTCGTTGGTCCAACAAGGATCCAGATGGAGCCGGAAAATATTACACCACGCGCCCTGTGCCGTGTCGGTCAAGGCGGTGAAGAGTTTCTCGAAATAATTGCGGCACGCCCTCACGGTGGACAGTTCGCAGGTATTTCCCCAGCGGTAATTGTTGAAATAAGGATTGGGCGTGTCCATCACGCCATGCAGGTTCACCACGTTGCCGTGGGGGTCTTTCAGGTATTTGCCGTCCACATGCAGGGGAGGCGTCTCGCCGTATTGTGCCTGCAACGGCCCGCCTGCACACAGGCAGGCCGCACACAAGGCGAGGGTTTTTAATAGGTTTTTCATGTGTCTTCCCTCTATTTGTTTGCGGCAAAAATAGACAAAATCCCGCATTTTGCGTTTCTGAAATGTAACAGATATCTTCGAGAATGTATCATCAGCCCGTTTTTCTTCGTTTTTTTTTGCGGAAAAGGGAATTCTGCCCCCGCAGGCCCGCACGCCGGCCTAAAAAAACCGCGCCGGAAAATCACTTCCCAGCGCGGCCGCTCTAAAAATCAAAATCTAAAGATCCCCCTGTGCGGGGAGACACTTTTCGACTTCTTCTGGTTTTTCCTTATCTCAGTCTACGATTACTTTCTTCACCCGTCCGTCGGACATCTTCACCAGGTTCACGCCCTTCACCGGCGCATCCACGCGGCGGCCCGACAGGTCGTAGATGGCTTCCACGGTCGCTGCGTCCCCGGCGGCCTTTTCAGCCGTGCCGATGGAGGTGCCGATGTCTTCCGACTTCACGAGCGCGATCTTGCCCACCGTGGCCGTCGTGTTGAAGGCGGAAGCCTTGATGGCGATCAGTTTGGCGAAGCCGAACTTCTCCTTGATGGCCTTCAGGTCCACGCTGGAATAGGTCTCGCCCACCACCAGGGCAGGCTCCGTCGTGGTGTTCACCAGGAGGTAATAGTCGGACTCGGGCTGGTCGCCGGGCATGTAGCTGTCGCTCAGGTCGTTGAAGAAGAACACGCGCACGGGGTCGCCCGCGGTCTGATAGATTCTCAGCTCGTCATATTCGCTCAGGTCGGCGTAGTAGGTCGGCACCGTGCTGCCGCGGCCATAAATGGTGTTCTGCTCGCCGTTGCCCACGTTCCAGTCCGGCGTGCCGGGATTCCAAGTCCCGTCGGTCAACACCTGGTAGGGGATCTCCGCCAGGCTGGTCTCACCCTCTTCCACCGGGATTTCCACCGACATGTCCTTCGTGATGCAGATGGAGTTGAGCTTCATCTGGCCCATCATTGTGTCGTTCGCGGCCATCACGATTTCCTTGATGTGCCCGCTGCGCGACTGGTAGTCGCCATCGGCATAGTTGATGCCATAACGGGACGTGTACCAGGCATTGATGTCCTCCGTCTGGCTCCGCACGATGGTGCATGAAATCAGGTCGCTGTAGCCGTTCTCCGCCGACACGTCCACGCTCACGTCGATGCGTGTCACGTCCGAGAAGTCCACGTCGCCCAAGTGGATCGTGAGGCTGGCCGCGCCTTCCGCGTCCTTGGCCAGCAAGCCCGTCTCCGCGTCGAGCGTCATGCCCGTCACTTCCAGGTCGGCGAGGTCCACATAGGCCTTGCCCGACTCGTCAAAGGTCAGTTCCACCGGCGCGTCCGGATCTTCCTCGCCGGAGGCCGACAGCGCCACCGCGATTTTGTCCACCGTGGCCGTCGTGTTGAAGGCCGAAGCCTTGATGGCGATCAGCTTGGCGGAGCCGAACTTCTCCTTGATGGCCTTCAGGTCCACGCTGGAATAGGTCTCGCCCACCACCAGGGCAGGCTCCGTCGTGGTGTTCACCAGGAGGTAATAGTCGGACTCGGGCTGGTCGCCGGGCATGTAGCTGTCGCTCAGGTCGTTGAAGAAGAACACGCGCACGGGGTCGCCCGCGGTCTGATAGATTCTCAGCTCGTCATATTCGCTCAGGTCGGCGTAGTAGGTCGGCACCGTGCTGCCGCGGCCATAAATGGTGTTCTGCTCGCCGTTGCCCACGTTCCAGTCCGGCGTGCCGGGATTCCAAGTCCCGTCGGTCAACACCTGGTAGGGGATCTCCGCCAGGCTGGTCTCACCCTCTTCCACCGGGATTTCCACCGACATGTCCTTCGTGATGCAGATGGAGTTGAGCTTCATCTGGCCCATCATTGTGTCGTTCGCGGCCATCACGATTTCCTTGATGTGCCCGCTGCGCGACTGGTAGTCGCCATCGGCATAGTTGATGCCATAACGGGACGTGTACCAGGCATTGATGTCCTCCGTCTGGCTCCGCACGATGGTGCATGAAATCAGGTCGCTGTAGCCGTTCTCCGCCGACACGTCCACGCTCACGTCGATGCGTGTCACGTCCGAGAAGTCCACGTCGCCCAAGTGGACCGTGAGGCTGGCCGCGCCTTCCGCGTCTTTGGTCAGCACGCCCGTCTCCGCGTCGAGCGTCATGCCCGTGGCCACCAGGTCGGCAGGATAGAGGTAAGCCTTGCCCGATTCGTCAAACGTCAGTTCCACCGGCGCGCCTTCCTCGGCATGCGCCAGTCCCGCGCCCCACAGAAAGAGCGCCAGACACATACATTTCTTTAAAAGTCTTTGTACCATTGCTTCATGTGTTTTAAAAATTGAATGAATCATTACGGCACAAAAGTAGGTGGTTTGTCCAAAAAAACGTCTATTCCCGTGTTACATCTTTTTTTGACCATGTAACCTCCGCCCCTGTTTTTGCATTTTTTCACCTTTCAAGGTCCGGTTTCCGCGTCATCCCTTTTGAGCAGGGGCCGCCCTCCCCCCTCCTTCAGGATTTGCAATTCGGAAGTACAGGATATGGGGATGTTCAATCCGCCAATCCCTCTCCCCCGCGTATTTCCCTTTGGGACGCTGCATATGCGCATGTGGCACGAACCAAAGTTCTTTTTCGGATGAGAAATTCCTCACACGCTGTGATGCCGGATTGCTCCGGCACGGATACGGCGGCACGGGGACATAAAGGCACGAAAAAAGGGGAAGACGATTCACATCGGCTTCCCCTCTCACTTCAAAATAATCTAAATGAACCTATTTAAAAATGTAATATATCCGTTCCTTATTTCACGGCCACGGTCTTGCCTTGCTTCGAACCGTCGCTCATGATATTCACGCGGACGTAGATGCCTGCTTGCTTCGGTTCTTCGATGCGCATGCCGTCGATCGTGTACCATTCGGTGGCCACCACTTCGGCCGTAGCGTCGGTGATCACGTCGCCGATGGCATCCGGACGGTTCTCTTCGCCGTCGCCGAGATACTGCATCTCGAAGTCGTCGAACGGACACCAGTCGTTCACCATCTCATAGTCCTTACGCAGACCCAAGCGGAGCGACTCGCCGGCCTTCACGTAGAAGGTCACTTCCGTGCGGTAGAAGCCGTGGTTCATGGCCACCTTGGCATCGTCCTTGCCGTTCACCACGCAGTGGTAAGCCTGGTCGATGTCCGGGAAGAGGGAATCCGGCAGCACCATAGAACTTGTAGTGAACTTCTCGTTCATCACCACGGAGAAGAGGGAAGGCAGAGCCTCCTCGTGCGTTTCGCTTTCCGTCTGGGCGTAGAGCTTCACCGGAAGTACCTCCGTGCCGTCGCGGTGCGAGATGGCGGCAGGCGTCTGGTCGCCGTGGCGGTAGAAGCCGGCCACTTTCAGGCGGTAATAGCCCTGATCCAAGTTGTAGAGCGTCTGGTAAACCTCGAACTTCGGCGTGTTGAAGAACTCGGCCAGGGAATCCGTCGCAAACGTCCCGTCGGCCTTCGGTTCGTTGGACAGGGCGTCGCCGTCCCAGCCGTTGCGGGTGAAGGTGTATGCGCCGTTGGAAACCGTCTGGAAGCGCGGGTTGCGCATCAGGTTGGTCACGTCGACCGGCGTGTCCTTCGAAGCGGTCGACAAGTCGAGGGTGGCCTTCATCATGGTGCCGTAGGCGTTGTTCATGTCAATCACGGCCTGTTCGGCATCCTCGATGGTCTCATAGATGTCCCCGTCCACTACCGTGAGGGCTTCATCGGCCAGCACTGCCAATTCTTCGGCCAGCGCGGGATCATAAGCGTCATACATGCCATCCTCATATTCATTCATGTAAGTGGTGGCCACGTCGCTCACGTGCTGCACGGCCTCGCGGGCATTCGTGCCCAGCTCAATGGCGGTCTCCAGAGCGGCCAAGGTCGCCTCGTAGGTATCCTTCGAGAGGTTGTCCGGATCGGAAATGGCCATGTCGGCATCCAGCACGGCGTTGGTCAGTGCCTCCTCGGCGTCTTCCGTCATGTAGCCGCCGTCGTTCAGCATCGTGTTGGCCTCTTCGCGTTTGGCCTCCAAGCCGGCCACTGCGCCGACCATGCTGCCCGGCAGGTATTCGATGCGGAAGTTGTCAAAGAGCGTCCAGTTGTTGGAGTTCGGGCCTTCCGGCATGCTGATACCGAAGCGGAGCACCCCGTCGGCTTCCACGTAGCAGTCGATCGAGACCTCGAAGTTCGTCCCGTCGCCTGCAGCAAAGGCGGCTTCCGCGCCGGCCACGCCGTTGACCACCCATTGGCCGTCCAGTGCCGTGCCCGTGTTCGTCACCTGCACGCCGTTGCCGGCCAGCTCCTCATTGGAAGCAAACGTGTGTTCGAACACCGAAGGCACCTTCGCGCGTGCGCTGTTGCCGAAAAGGTAGGACAGGACGTTGGCTCTCGGGTCGGCGGAGTTGAAGGCGATGGCCGCGCCTTCCGTGCCCGTCTCGCGGCCGAATGCCTGCGCGGTGATGCGGTATGAGCCTTCGGGCAGCCCCGTCAGTTCCTGGGCCACTTCATAGGAAGAACCCTGCCATACCTCGGCCACGTTGTTGCCGTATTTGAATTCGCCGTTATTCGCGCCGGTCTTCGTCCAGCCGCTGTTGCTGCCGGTGAAGTTCGGGTTCGCCGCCAGTCCGGTCACGTTCGTGGTCTCGCCGGAGGCGAGGGCTTCCGACACGGCCTGCGTGAACATGCGGTCGGCCGTGGCCTGCAGGCTGTCGGCCTGTGCCGGGTCGAAGGTCTTCTGGTTATATTGCGCGCGCAGGGTGTTGCGGTACTGTCCCAACGAGCCGATGGTCGACAACGAAGCGTAGTCGCCCGTGAAGTAGGAGTTCATCGTCGTGTTGACGAAGGTGTACAGCGTCTCATAAGCTGCCACGTCGGCCTGCAAGGCCACCTTCTCGGCCTGGATGGTGTTGGCGATGGCGATCAGCGAGTCGTCGCCCAGTTCGGTGTTGGAGGCAGCCTCCTCGGCCAGGGCCAACAGCTCCGTGGCACGTTGCTGCCCGGCGGCGGAGTACGTGTTGTTGTTGGCCACGTAGCCGTCCATCTGGGCCTTCAGTTCGGCCGCCACGGAGCGCAGGTTCTCACCCATGCCGCCTTCCACCGGGCCCAGGTATTCCAACTTGAAGTTGTCGACACCGGCCCAGTTGCAGTTCGTCTCCACGGTCTTGAAGCCCACCTTGACTTCGCCCACCGGGGCATAGAACTCCAGCGACACCGCACGCGGCTGGGGAACCACTGTGGGATCTTCGGTGCCATGGTTTCCGCCGAAGGCGAGGGTGTGTGCCTCGGCGCGCATTTCCAGCCCGCCGCTCTCGGCATAGAGGTACACGCCCGTCGGGGTCACCGTGCGGTCCTTCTGCCAATAGCCGATGCTCGTCGCGCTCAGGCGGTATTTGCCGGTGGGCAGGCCCACCAACGTCTGGTTGATATCGAAGTCATTACCCAGAGCCTGGCCGTTCTTCCACTGCTCGGCAAAGCCCACCATCTCATTCTCGCCGTTGACATCCGTGTAGGAGGAACCTTGGTGCCCTACATTTGCCACTGCACCGCTGCTGGTCCAGCCGTTCGTGCCGTTCGTGAAGTCGTTGTTGATGATGGCCGAGGTGAAGTCGCCCGGGTTCTCCGGCGTGGCGCCGGAACTCTGCCAGTTGATCACGGCAGCCGGAAGCTCTACCATGGCACGGCGGATTTCCTCAGCCGTGGAAGCCTCGTTCGTATAGATGTCGGAGAATCTCTGGATGTCGGGGAATCCTTCCTCGGCAGCGTCTTCCAGGATGGGCTTGAACTCCTTGCGGGCCATGAAGGCGTCGTAGGCCTCGGGCGTGACAAACGCCCAGTCGGTCTCATACACTTCCCAAGCCTCGCCGGCAGACTTGTCGACAAACGGATGCACCACCGTGGAGGCACTGTCGGCCACGCCCCACACGCCGTTCATCGTCACGGGGTCTTCGCTCGCCAAGCCGTACACGTCATCCTGGTCTACGATCTTGATGCGGTAAGTGCCGTTTTCGTTGGGCAGGATCTGCCACAGCGTGTGGCCTTGGGCGTTGGCGTCCACATAAGCCTGCGAGCTGCTCACCGCGTAAATCTCATGGAATCCGGAGTTGGTCGGCCCGTTCAGCATGTTCAGCTTCCAGCCCTCTCCGCTCACCAGGGGTTCCTGGCCGTAGAGCGGCTGGCGCTCCGTGCCGTATTCCATGGAAATCAGCTGACCCGTGGTGCCCACGCTCAACTGCGTGTTATACGAGTTGCCATTGGTCAGGAACTGTTGGGAAGCCACGTGCAGGATGTAGTACTCACGCACCCCGGGCACTTCCGTGTCCAGATTCGGCGTGGTGGTCTGCACGACAGGATCCGCCCACTCTTGTTGAGCCCACAAAGGCATGGTGGACGACGTTGCACAGCAAATAGCCATGACTGCAAGTAATCTGTTTTTCATTTCGCCAGAAATTAAGTTAATTAAACACTCGTTCTATTTCACTGGATTGATTAATGTGATAGCAAAAGTACACTTATTTTTCGAACCAAAAAACAAATCGGGGAAAAAAATCATCCCGAAACACGATTTTAACATTTTCGCTCCAGAAGGACGCTTTTTTTCCCTTAACTTTGCAGCCGAAAACCTAAACCCTATACACAACATGATCATAGCCATAGACTTTGACGGCACCATCGTGGAGCACCGCTACCCGGAAATCGGGCGCGAGATCCCTTTTGCCACCGAAACCTTGAAAAAACTCATCGAGGAACACCACCAACTCATCCTGTGGAGCGTGCGCGAAGGGCGCCTGCTGGACGAGGCCGTGGAGTGGTGCCGCCAACGCGGCGTGGAGTTCTACGCCGTGAACAAGGACTTCCCCGAAGAGGACACGGAAAAGAACCGCCACTACAGCCGCAAGCTGAAAGCCGACCTGTTCATCGACGACCGCAACTTAGGCGGACTGCCGGACTGGGGCACCATCTACCGCCTCATCCACGAACGGAAATCGCTGGCGCAACTGCTGGAAGAAGAGTGGGAAGCCGACCGCCCGGCCCCGCGGAAGAAGAAGAAATGGTGGTTCTGACCCCTGCGCACGGCGGCGCACCTATTATATATAAATAAGGTCATCGCAGGCGCGGGAGCGCACCCTGTGCCGCCCCCGCGCCTCCCCGTGCCGGATTTTCAATCCGGCACCACTGAGTATCAGGATTTTCTATCATAAGTGGTTGAAAATCCGGAAGAGGTGAAGGTGGGGTGAGGTGAGGGAGGTGGGGTAAGGTGAAGTGGCAAATCCGGACGGGCTGACGAACGGAGAACTTAAAAAAAACGGGAGAAAGGAGGGGGAAGCCTTTGTTTTTTCTTACCTTTGCATCCGAAAAAGAATGTGAAATGATCCGAAATGTCACTCTCCGCGACGCGGAAGCCATCGCCGGCCTGTACAACGAATTTGTGCTGCACAGCGTGGTCACCTTCGAGACCGAGGCGGTGACGGCGGCACAAATGCGCGAACGGATCGCCGCCATCGCGGCCTGCTACCCTTATGGGGTCTACGAGGCCGGCGGGCAGGTGGCCGGCTATGCCTACGCCCACGCCTGGCGCGAACGGGCGGCCTACGCCCACACGTGGGAGACGACGGTCTATGTCGACCCGCGCTTCGCCCGGCAGGGCATCGGGTACGGGCTGCTGTCGTGGCTGGCCGGGGAATGCCGGCGGCGGGGGTGCCACGCCCTCGTGGCCTGCATCACGGGCGGCAACACGGCCAGTTGCGCGCTGCACCGCAAGGCGGGCTTCCGGCAGGTGTCGCGGTTCGAGCAGGTGGGCCTGAAATTCGGCCGCCGGCTGGACGTGACGGACTGGGAACTGCTGCTGGAACCTTGAAGCCCCGGCACACGGGCCGGGAAACGACAGGCACGGGCACACAAAAAGGAAACACCCCAATGAAAAAGAACCACAGCGGCCAGGCACCGCTCAAACATATCATCAACGCCAAACTCATTGCCTACGTCATCGGCATCCTGACGTGGGTGGAAGGCGGCCTCCTGCTCCTGTGCATGGGCGTCTCGCTGTTCTACCACGAGGCCCACTATCTCCACTTCCTCTATGCCGCCGGCATCAACCTGCTCGCCGGGGGCGCCCTGGTGGCCTACGGGCACGGGGCCGACACATGGATGACGCGCCGCGACGGCTACTGCATCGTCAGCCTGACGTGGGTCATCTTCACCCTGCTCGGCATGGTGCCTTTCCTGCTGAGCGGCGACATCCCCTCCGTGGCGGGGGCGTTTTTCGAAACCATGTCCGGTTTCACCACCACGGGATTCACCGTCGTGGACCATCTCGACACGATGTCAAAGGGCATGCTGTTCTGGCGTGCCCTGACCCAATGGGTGGGCGGACTGGGCATCGTGTGTTTCACCATCGCCCTGCTCCCCATCTTCGGCGGGGGCAACCTGCAGTTGTTCAGCGCGGAAGCCACGGGCGTGACCCACGACAAGCTGCACCCGAAAATCAGCATGACCACCAAGCTCATCTGGACCGTCTACATCCTCCTCACGTCGCTCTGCACCGTCCTGCTGTGGGCCGGGGGGATGAACGTGTTCGACGCCGTGTGCCACGCCTTCAGCATCATGGGCACGGGCGGGTTCTCCACGAAACAGGCCAGCATCGCCTACTGGGACTCCCCCTTCATCGAATATGTCACCTCCGTCTTCATGATCCTGGCCAGCTTCAACTTCTCGCTGCTGGTGTTGTGCCTGAAGGGCAAGTTCCGCAAGCTGTCCGACGACTGCGAGACCCGGTGGTTCGTTGGCTCGGTGGCCCTGATCACGCTCGCCATCACCGCCGCCCTCTTCCTCCAGGGCTACTACCCGCTCGAGGAATCCTTCCGCAAGGCCCTGTTCCAGGTGTCGACCATACATACTTCCTGCGGGCTGGTCACCGACGACTACACGCTCTGGCCCCACTTCACGTGGATCCTGCTGCTCTTCGCCATGCTGGCCGGAGGCTGCACCGGCTCCACGGCCGGCGGCATCAAGGACCTGCGCTTCGCCATCCTCTACCACGGCATCTGCAACGAGTTCAAGCGGCTCATCCACCCCAACGCCGTGCTCCCGGTGAGGATCAACCAGCACGTGGTGTCGCACACCACGCTCCACACCGTGGCCATGTTCACCCTTTTCTACCTGATGTGCAGCTTCGTGGGCACCCTGCTCTTCATGCTCTGCGGCATCGACTTCCTCGAAGCCCTCACCACCGCCATCGCCGCCCTGGGCAACACGGGCGTGGGCTTCGGCGTCTACGGGCCGGCCTACACGATGAGCGGCATGCCGGACGCGGCACAATGGATCGTGTCGTTCCTGATGCTCATCGGGCGTCTGGAACTGTTCAGCGTGCTCATCCTGTTCAGCCCCGTGTTCTGGAAAGAATGGTAAAGGGGTACCACGTAAAATCCCCTTACAAAGAATCCCTCCCGGAACACCTCAGGAAGGCCGGATTTTTTTCGCTTGAGAAAAAAATGTGAACCACTTGAGAAAAAAATGTGAATCGCTTGAGAAAAATCCGGGATGCCCCTGCCGCGTCTTTTCCGGCTCCGGAAAGGAAAGGGAACGCCCGAAAGGAAAAAGCGGAAAACACTGGAAGCCAACAGCTTACACAGAGACACCACACCCTTTCCCCTCCCCTGCAGCCGTCCCCGCCGCACGGCGGAAAAAAAACACACGAAAACGCATGCGGGCTTTGGGCGAAATTCACTAACTTTGTCCGGTTCAATCCCAAAACGACACACACATGCAAGACGAACGGTTAGCCTGCGCCATCAGGGCAGCCTTGTGGGCAGGAAAAGACATTCTGGACATCTACGAAGACCCCCACGCCGACTTCGCCGTGGAACACAAAGCGGACCACTCGCCCCTGACCATTGCCGACAAGCGGGCGAACGAACGCATCACGGGCCTGCTGGCGGAAACGACCCTGCCCCTGCTCAGCGAGGAAGGGAAACACACGGACTACGCCGTGCGCAAGACATGGAAGGCGCTGTGGATCGTCGACCCGCTGGACGGCACGAAAGAATTCATCAAGCGCAACGGCGAATTCACCGTGAACATCGCGCTGGTGGAAAACGGCGTCCCGGTCATGGGGGTGGTCTACATCCCCGCGCGGCGCGAACTCTACTATGCCGAAGAAAGCCTGGGAGCCTATAAGGCGACCGGCATCGACTACCGCTCCGCCGGACTTTCCGTGGACGACCTGACCGAACGCGCCGACCGCCTCCCCCTGGAACAACCCGACACGAAGGGCTTCGTGGTGGTGGCCTCGCGCTCCCACCTCTCGCCCGAGACGGAGGACTACATCCGCCGGCTGGAACAGGCCTATGGCGACCTGCACCTCATCTCGTGCGGCAGCTCGCTGAAGATCTGCCGCGTGGCCGAAGGGACGGCCGACATCTACCCGCGCTTCGCCCCCACCATGGAATGGGACACGGCGGCAGGACACGCCATCGCCCGCGCGGCGGGGAAAAACATCTACCACACCGACGAGAAGACCCCGCTCCGCTACAACAAGGAAGAGCTGCTGAACCCCTGGTTCATCGTGAAATAAAAGCCACGGGCGGCACGGGAACACGGAAAAAGGCAAGGCCCACACTCAGGCCTTGCCTTTTTCCGTGGCAGCCACCACCCATATCCCCGCCTCGTAGAGCAAGGCCATCGGGACGGACACCAGCAGGAGCGTGAACACGTCGGAAGTGGGCGTGATGACCGCCCCCACGACGAGGACGGCGACCCAGGCATGGCGGCGGTAGCGCCGCATGAAGGCCGAGCCCAGCACGCCGAAACGGGCCAGGAGCCAGCAGACCACCGGGATCTCGAACACGATGCCCAGCAGGAGGCTCATGGTCAGGAGCGTGTCCATGTAGGACTGCAGGGTGACCGTGTTTTCCACCTGGGCGCTCACCTGGTAGGTGCCCAGGAAACGGAAGGTGAGGGGAAAGATGAGAAAATAGTTCAACGCCGTGCCGGCCAGGAACATCACGTAGCCCGCCCCCACCGTGCGCACGGCGTCGCGCCGCTCGTGGTCGTACAAGGCCGGCGAGACGAAGCGGAACAAGAGGTAGAGCACATAGGGGGAGGCACAGAGCAGGCCGGCATAGAGCGCCACCTTCATGTGGATGAGGAACTGCTCGGTCAGCGCCGTGTTGATGAGCCGCACGGAGAAGTCGCCGGGAATCATCCCCGGCACCCCCCAGGCCCCGCCCAGGCGCGCCAACAAGCGATAAGTGCAGAAACCGGGATCCTTGGGAGCCAGGACGATGGCAAAAAGCGTGTCCTTGAAACAAAAGGCCACCAGGCCGCACGCGACCGTCACGGCGACCGCCCTCAGCAGGTAGCCGCGCAACACGTCGAGGTGGTCCCAGAAGGTTCCCGTCCCGCCGCCGGCCTCAGGACTTCCCATCCTTTTCGCCTTCCGGTGTCGCGCCCGTGCCTTTCCGGTGGTCCGGCCCGTCCTCCGGGCGCTCCACGCCGTTCATGCCGTCCCTGAAACTCTTCACGCCTTTTCCCAGGCCTTTCATCAGTTCGGGGATCTTCTTTCCCCCGAACAGCAGCAACACGATGAGGAGAATGAGCAGGACTTCCTGCGTTCCTATTCCAAACATAATGACGACGCCTCCTTCCCCTTATTTAGACCAAAGTTTCATCAGCCCATAGCCGCCCACGACCTGCAAGGCCATGCCCGGAAGCCCCACGCGGAAGTCCTGCAAGGCCAGCCGCAGGTCGCCCGCCAAGGCCCATTCGCCCAACGTGCCCGCGACCTGGTAGGCCAGCACCACGGCCAGCAACAGCCCCAGCGACACCCGGCGGAAACGCGCGGCGGCCCAACCGGCCGCCCCGGCCAGGAGCACCGACTTCAGCAGGATGGCCGGCAAGACGGCCGGCGCCGGCATGCCGAACAACGCCGAATTGACCAGGGGGGAGAGCACCGCCGTGAGCAACCCCACCCGCCAGCCGTACTTGTAGGCCCCGACCAAGGTGAAGAAATAAATCGGCAGCCACGTCATCCCGCCCTGGGGCCACAAGTGGCACAACTGGGGCAACAGGACGTTGCCCGCCACAAAACACGCGGCCATCCCATAGGTCCGCTTCTCCGCATAACCCGGAGCATAGAGTTTCACACTCGTTGATTCCATATCCGTTCTATTTTTTTATCACATATCTGTTCACTATTCATTCTCGGCTATTTTCCCGTGTCCGTGCCGATCAACGCCTCTTCCCGTGCCAGATTTGTAATCCGGAAGAGGGGGCGGAAGGGGATGTGGGAGGGAAGAAGAGCGTCTTTCCATGAACTCCCGGATCAGCGGCAGGCACTCCTCTGCCGTGGCCTTGTCGCGGCACAAGGTCTCCACCGGGCACCAGCCGTCGCCCGCCCGGTTGCGGATAGCCGGCACCAGCAAGGCGCAGGACACGGGGACGCCCGCCCCGCGGAGCATCCCGCAGGCCGGCTCGCTGAGGACGTCGGCATACACCTCGCGCACGCCGCCGAGCACCATGAGGGCGGCCGCGCCCTTGCCCACCACCTTGTCGGCGATTTCCGCCCCGCGGAGCAACTGCGGATGGCGCAGCAACAACTCGTACAGGTCGGCCACGCCCCGTTGCGCGTAGGTGTGGATGTTGCCGTTGCGCAACACACAGGAACAGTCGAGGCGATGTAACAAATCAATCAGATCTTGCATGTGTCTCCTTTCTCTTTTCTCCTATAAAGTTTCTTGCTTCAACTTCTCCACATACGCATCGATGCGGTGCAGCTCCTTGGGGATGTCGATGCCCTGCGGGCAGTGGGGGCTGCACTGGTTGCAACCCGTGCAATGGTCCGCCTGGCGGAGCTTGGGCACGCTGCGGTCATAGCCCACCAGATAAATCCTGCGCGCCTTGCGGTAGCCTTCGCTCTGCGCGCTCTGCGGGATGTTGCCCTCGTTCAGGCACTTGTTGTAGTGCAACAAGATGGCCGGAATGTCGATGCCGTAGGGACAAGGCATGCAGTACTTGCAGTCGTTGCAGGGAATGGTGTCGAACTCCATCATCAGCTTCGCCGTGTCCAGCAGGAACTGGAACTCCTCCTCGGTCAAAGGCTTGAGCGGAGAGTAAGTGTGCAGGTTGTCCTGCAGATGTTCCATGCGCGTCATGCCGCTCAACACGGTGAGCACGTCCGGGAAACTCCCCGCAAACCGGAACGCCCACGAGGCCACGCTCCGTTGCGGCTCGCGCTGCTTGAGCCGCGCCACGATGTTGTCGGGCACGTTGGAGAGCCGCCCGCCCAGCAACGGCTCCATGATGATGGCCGGGATGTGGCGCTTGGACAATTCGCCATAGAGATATTCCGCGTCGGTGTTGTTGGCATTGATTTGCTTGGCATGCCGCCAGTCCAGGTAGTTCAGCTGGATCTGCACGAAGTCCCACTTGAACTCGTCGTGGCGCGACAGCAGATAGTCGAACACCCGGATGTCGCCATGATAGGAAAAGCCCAGGTTGCGGATGCGCCCGGCCTCGCGCTCCTTCAGGAGGAAATCCACCATCCCGTTGTCAAAGAAACGGGCGTTCAGCAGGCCCATGCCGTCGCCTCCGCCCACGGAATGCAGCAGATAGTAGTCGATGTGGTCCACCTGCAGTTCCTCGAACGACTTGCGGTACATCGCGATGGAATTTTCCCGTGTAAAGTTCGAGAAATTGGAAAGTTTGGTGGCCACGAAATAGCTCCCGCGCGGATAACGGCTCAGCGCAATGCCCGTGGCCCGCTCGGACTGGCCGCGGCAGTAGGCCGGCGAGGTGTCGAAATAGTTCACCCCGTGCGCCACGGCGTAATCCACCAGCTCGTTGACCATCTCCTGGTCTATTTCCCCTCTTTTCTCCAGGAAAGGCAGGCGCATCATGCCGAATCCCAGGAGCGACACCTTGTCGCCCGTGGTGGGACTGGTGCGGATGGTCATTCCGCCCCCAGGCACCTCGCCCGGCAGGGTGCCGGAACCGGACTCCCCTCCTTTAGACCCGCAACCATAGATGGCCGCAGACGTGGCCGCAGCCCCTGCGCCGAGAAGTTTCAGGAACTTGCGGCGCCCCATTTCCTTATTCTTGTGATTCTCTTGTCCCATGACTGATAACCTTTTTCTCTTTAAATATAGCTATGCGCCTCGTGTCCCTCCACATGGATGGCGCTGAACGGACGCGCCGGGCACAAGTTCTCGCAAGCCCCGCACCCGATGCAACGCTCCTCGTTGACCACCGGAAGTTTGGGCGAATGCTCGTCGCCGGCCACCGAAGGCACCATGAGTATCGCGCCCGACGGGCAATGGCGGGCGCAGTTGCCACACTCCACGCCATCGGTGTTCACCACGCAGTTTTCCGGATGGAACACGGCATGCCCGATCTGAATGGACGACTTGTCGGCCACGGTGACGGGATGTATCGCGCCCACCGGGCACACTTCGGAACAGCGCACGCACTCCGGACGGCAATAGCCCCGCTCGTAGGACATCTCAGGCTGCATCCACGTGCCCAACGCCGAAGAGGGGCGCAGCACGCCGTTCGGACAGGCCGACACGCAGAGCTGGCAAGCCGTGCAATGGGCCGAGAAGTTGCGCAGGCTCTGTGCGCCGGCCGGCTTCAACGGCACGGCCCGTGCGGGAATTTTCTTTTCCTCGATGGCGGCCAATCCGCCGTCGACCTTCTTCTCCTGCGCCCGCAGCCACGTGCCGGCCGCGAACAGCGAGGCCACCGTGAGGAAACTGCGGCGGGAACGGTCGGGCTGCTGTGCCTGCCCCTCTGCCCGGGGCGCGGCGGCCGCCTTCGGGTGCACATAGCGGATGGCCCCCTTCGGGCACCGGGCCACACAGTCCATGCAGGCCACACAACGGCTATAATCAATCCGGTGTTCCGGGATGCGAATGCAGGAAGCCTTGCAGTTGCGCTCGCA
This sequence comes from uncultured Paraprevotella sp., assembly GCA_944321975.1. Classification (GTDB taxonomy): domain Bacteria; phylum Bacteroidota; class Bacteroidia; order Bacteroidales; family Bacteroidaceae; genus Paraprevotella. Next base: position 321 of record CALUNJ010000018.1, on the reverse strand, counting down.
AAGGTGGCAGTCGACACACTTCGAAGGGTCGATGACCGGCTTGAACCACGCATAGCGCGACAAGAAACCCAGCAGCGTGCCCACCGGGCACACCGTGTTGCAATAGGTGCGGCCATTCCGCCAGGCCAGCACCGCCAACACCACGAAGGTCAGCACCGCCACGACCAGCGTGGACACCCCTTTCAGCCACACCTCCGTGGCATAAAAAGCGTAGCTGTCCGCCCGTTCCGCGAAATAGGCCAGCAAATTGTTGCCCCAACGGTAGAGCGGCGCGAACAGGTTGGCCGCCATGCGCCCATAGGCGCTGTAAGGCTCCACCAA
>CALUNJ010000017.1 GCA_944321975.1 uncultured Paraprevotella sp. | reverse complement strand
GAGTCCATCCACCAAGCGTCCATGCCAAACTTGAAGATGCCGTCGTTCAGGTATTTCCAATAGATGTCGCGCGCCTCGGGCGAATAAGCATCATACACCCTCACGCCCGACGGATATTCGGGATCGGGCGGCCAGGATTCGGTGCCTGCCGCAGGCCACGTCTTGAAGTCGTAGAGCAACCCCTTGGAAGCCAGTTCGCGGTAGGGCTTCGTGGCCGGTCCGAAGGACGACCAGATGGAGATGGCCATGTGCGCGTTCATCCCATGCACGTCGTCGAGCATCTTCTGTGGATTCGGGAACTCAGGATTGGTGAAGTCCATCGCGTTCCACAAGTAATTGTGCCCCCAATACTGCCAATCCTGGATGATGCCGTCGAGGGGCACACCCAACTCACGGTACTTGCGCACCACGCCGACCACTTCGGCCTGGCTCTTGTAGCGTTCCTTGCTCTGCCAATAACCATACGTCCACAAGGGGAACATGGGCACCTCGCCCGTCAGGTAGCGCACCTGCGCCACCACGCCGTCGGCATCCCCGCCGTACATCACGTAATAGTCCATGCAGTCGCCCACGTCCGAACGGAAGGAAGCACCGTTCGCGTCATCCACGAAAAGCGTCGGGGAATAGTTGTCCCAATACAGGCCGTAGCCTTTCGTGGACTGGAAGAAAGGACTCACGTCTTCCGTGTTGCCCTGAATCATGTTCTTCCGCACGCCGCGCTGCGACATCTTCCCGTTCTGCAACTGGCCGAGACCGTAAATGGCTTCGTCCTTCTCCAGCTCGAACGGCTGGTAAACCGTGAACGTCGGTGTGCCGGCATCGTCGAACGGGGTGAACATCTTGTCCGTCTGCTTCTCGCGCAACAGCTCGTCGCCGCCCACAGCGAACGTAATCACGCCCGAAGAGGCATTCAGCGTCACGTCCAGCGTCTTGCTGTCGAGCACGATGTTGCCGTCTTTCGTTGAAGTTTTGAAACTCACCTCACCCGGTTTGGCCACCACGGCCAGGCTCTGCTTGTCCACGCTCTTCCCCGCAGGCGTCTTTACCACGCGCACCACCGTGGGAGAGAAGTACTGCACCTCCACGTCCACGCCGTTCACCGTCGTGCGGATGCCATGGTCTGTCTTTTGGTACTCTTGGGCGGACAGGAGTGCCACGCAAAACAGCCCGCCCAAAATCAACATTGACCTTTTCCTCATTGTCTTCATCACTTAATTACTTTAAATCATTTAAAACTCTGACGGGACAAAGTTAAACCATAACCGCCACACCGTTAAAACACCTATGTTGAAAAACAAGACACTCATGTTGAAAATCCCCGCATGAGGTTACATCCGGGAAAATCCAAGTTACATTTTCAAAAGCCTGACAGCCCTTGCCCTCCCGGACACCCCGGCGCCCCCCGGCGCCAAAGCCCGCAAGAAGCCAGGAAGGAAAAAAGCTCAAGTGATACAAAAATCTGCCTCAGGCGATTCACATTTTTTTCTCAAGCAAAAAAAATGTGAATCGCCTGAGAAAAACAGACCCATTTCAACAAATTGAAAGACAGTGAAATACACAAGCCTTATTTTCCCACAGGAAAGAGCCAGGCAAAGAGTCCCGACCCGTCCGCCCCAACGCCAACTCCCCCGGAAAGCCGCCCCTGTCGCAAGAGACACACCAACGGGCGCATAAAGCCCCGGAAAAACCGGTCTCCATGCGCCCGCAAACTGACAAGATTTTTCCCGCCATCAGGGAGGAGAACCCCTTGCCCTTATTCAAACCGCCACCAGTCCCAGTCCATCAAGTCCTTGCCGCCCTTGCCGCGGAAGACGAAGACCAGGTTGTGCACGCCCTTGGCACCCGTCACCTCACAACTCATCTCGCGGTAGCTGTCCCGGCTGCCGGTGGACTCCACCTGCAGCGTGCCCACCAAGGGGCCGTTGGGGTTGTCCAGGTGGATTTCAATGCTGCAATCCCCCTTTTCCGAAGCCACGGAAGCCGTGAACTTCTTGGCACCGCGGCGTCCGAAAGCCACGCCGCGCAGGTGCAACGCCTCGCCGTCGTCCACGTTCGTCACATAGACACCCTTGCCGTTGGCGAACTTGTTCGTCTTCAGCCCGTAGCCCCAGGCCATCGTCTCGGCCTCCACGCGGCGGTAGGGGTCGAAGTCCTCCACCTGTTCCACACGCACGTCCTTGAAATAGGGCACTTCCTGAATGGTCCCGTCCGCGTTATAGTGCATCTCGGCCAACGAAATGGAACGCCGTTCGTGGTGTTCCTCCATCTCGCGGCGCAGCAGGTCGTAGTTCTGCCCGAACACATAGCTCTTGCCCTTGTAATCAATGATGCCCGGATGGTTGCCGCGCGTACGCTCAGTGGGGCGCATGATGTAACCCTTCACCTCCCACGGGCCGGTGGGATACTTGGCCATCGCGTAGCCGATGCCTTCGGGGCAGCAGGTAGAGGCATAGGCCAGGTAATACTTGCCCTTGCGCTTGTAGAACCACGGGCCTTCCTGGTAGTGCTTCAACTTGCCCACGCGCACGATGGTGCCACTGTAGGAAATCATGTCCTCGTTCAGCGTCACGTAGTAGAGGTTCGGGTTGCCCCAGTACATGTAGGCCTGCCCGTCGTCGTCGATCCACACCGTGGGGTCGATGTCCTCCCAGTGCTCCTGCTGCCACACGAGCGGTTTGCCGAGGGGATCCTTGAAAGGCCCGTAGGGCGAATCGGAAACCAGCACCCCGATGCCGTTGCCGTGCAGCGGGCAGTACATGTAGAACTTTCCGTTGCGCTCAATGACCTGCGCGGCCCATGCGCCGTTGTCGCGCTTGCGCCAGGCAAAGTCCTTCGTGGAAGCCACCGGGCCGTGGTCGGTCCAGTTCACCATGTCGGTCGAGGTGTAAAGCTGCCAGTCGAGCATCTTGAATCCGTAGCCCTGCGCGTCGTCTTCGTCATGGCCAGTGTAGAGGAACACCGTGTCGTTATACACCATCGGAGCCGGATCGGCCGTATACTTGGTCTGTATGATAGGTTCTTGCGCCTGCATCGTGCCCGCACAGAGCAGGGCGGCGCACATCAACATCCCTCCTGCATGGGTTCTCATGTTTTTTTTCATTTCTCTAAATCCTTTCTTTATAAAGTGAGTCAATCGTATTCATCATTTCTTCCCCGTCGGGAAAAACAGGGGAAGTGTCTCGGCCAGATAGGCACGCGCATTCATCCACGTGTGCCCCCCGCCCGTCGGAAAAAGTTTGTAGGCGATCCCTTTCTGGTCAAAATAGCGCAGATGGGCTTCTACGCCGGGGCGCAGGAAATCCTCGCTCCCCACGCCGAACCACTTCAGACGGAAAAGCGAATCGGCCCGCACGGCATCCCCGAAGAGCGGGGCAAAATGCGCCTCCATCACCTCCGGCGTGAGATAGGCCGCATAGGCTCCCACCGCCGAGAAAAGTTCGGGATGGGAAAAGGCGGTGAACAAGGCTTGCCCGCCGCCCCGCGAGAAACCCGCCACCACCCGGTCGGCCCGGTTTTTCCGCACGCGGAACTCCCGCCCGACAAAAGGCATGATCTCTTCCGTCAGTTCCTCCGCGAAGTCGGCATACATCTGCGCCGCGCCGCCCGACGAAGGATCGGGCGTGCCGTGGGCCGGCATGTAGCCGTAGGGCATCACGATGAGCATCTCCGCCGCCCGTCCGTCGGCAATGAGACGGTCGGCTATGGTGTTGGCCCGCCCGACCTTGAACCACGTTTCCTCCGTGTCCGTCGTGCCGCTCACCAAATAGAGCACAGGATAGTCTTTCGCCCGCGCCGCATCATAGCCCGCCGGCGTATAGACCAGCAGCGGACGGAAAGTCTTCATCCGCCGGGAATAGTAGGAACAATAGCGCACCTGTCCGCTGGCCACGCCGGGCTTCGGCATGTATAGCGCCTCCTCGGACGGCATCACCAACAGGCTGGCCTTGAAACGTTCGTTAGGGAACGTGAGCGGATTCGACGGATCCGAGATTTCCACACCGTCCACCACGAACGAATACGGATAAATGTCGGCCGGAGCGATGTCCACGGTCAGCCGCCACACCCCGTCAGTCCCTTTCTCCATCGCGCGCCGGCCCTGCATGAACTGGCCGCTCAGCTCCACGCTTTCCGCCTTCGGAGCCGCAAGCGCAAAGGTCACCCGCCCGCCGGCTTCCGCCACGGGCGACACCACCGGATTGTCCCACGCGCTGCGCTGCCGTTCCTTGCGCTCTCCGTCATCTGCGCCGGAAAATGCCGCAGAAGCAGGGAGCGCACTCCCGATGGCCACCAAGGCCACACAGCACCACTTGCGCCAGCCCGCCCCACGGCCGCTTTTCCTGAGATTCGCTTTCATCTGCCGTTCTCCTTTCTTTATGATCATAATAGCCATTCAAGTCGCCTTGGGTCATTCGCCCACCAGCACCACGCCTCCGTTCTTGGGGATGCTGAGTTTCACCTTGCCGTCCTTGCCCACACGGCGCGTCGTCTGCCGGCCCTGCAACTTCTCGTCGTCCTCGTAACAAGCCACCGTCTCGCCCGCAGCAAACATCGGCAGTTCCACTTCCAGTTCCGCAGTCTCTTCCTGGGCGTTCACCCCGACCACGTACCACGTGTCGCCGTGACGGCGCGCCATGACGGCATAACGGCCAGGATAACCGTCGATGAAACGCACTTCGTCCCACGTCGTAGGCACCTTCTTCATGAAATCAATGGCCCAGCCGGGAGCGGTCTCCAAGTTGCCGGGCGTCATGGCAAAATGCTGCACGGCGCTTTGGAACATCACCGCCGTGGCCAGGGCGAAGACATCCGACGTCACGCGGCGGCTGCCCCTCGGCTCGTCTTTCGCATTATAATAATGATTGAGCGTGCTCCCGCCGAAATCCATGCTCCCCACCGTGTTGCGGATGAAAGGATGCAACGTGGCATTGAAAGCCTCCGCATCGCAGCTGCCTTGGGAAAAATGCATGTTCTCGCTGGCCAGCACAGCCTCGGAAGCCACGAAATTAGGATACATGCGCTCCCAACCGCGCGGCAACGTGCAACCATGGAAAATCACCAGCAAGCCATAGTCGTTCGCATCGCAGAGAATGTCCTCGTAAAGACGCATCGTCTCCTGCTTGTCGCTCCCGATGAAGTCCACCTTGATGCCACGTATGCCCGCATCACGCATCCAGGCCATCTCGCGGCGGCGCACCGGCGTGCGGTCCAATCGTCCGCGGGGACCTTGCGGCGCGTCGTTCCAATAGCCATTGGAATTGTACCACAAGTAAAGCCCCACTCCTTTCGAAGCCGCATAACGCGCCAGTTCTTCCATGCGCTTGTAGCCCACGCGCGAATCCCACCAGGCATCCACGAGCACCGACTCGTAGCCCATATCAGCCGCGAAATCGATGTAACGCTTCTGCTCGTCGTAATTCATGCTCGCATCGCCGCCGATGATCCAGCTCCACGTGCCACGGCCATACACATAAGGACGTGAAGGCTCATACTGAGGTTCCACCACGTCGAAGGCCACCGTGGTTTCCGTGATGGGAGCCAATGTCGCACCCACGGAGATCGTACGCCACGGCGTTTCGCCCGGCAACATCAGGCCGGGAGCCGTCGTGCCGTTGCCGTTGAATTCTCCCTCCTGCGGGAATCCGATGGCATAGAGCGAACCCTTGCCTCCCAAAAGCCGGCTGGCGCAATAGCGGCTGTCCACCCCGGTTTCGGAAATCAGGACCCAGCCCTTGTCGCCCGTGCGGAAAAGGCAGGGAAACGAATAGCCTTCTCCCCAACCGTTTTTCCCCATGGCCTCGTCTGTCTTGTAGGAAGTCTCATAGCTGGGCGAGGTGCGGGCAAAGCCGCCCATCGGTTTCGACTGCGGGCAAAGGAACGTGGTGGTACCTTCCGGAAAAACAAAGCCGGTGGCCTCTTCCTTCACCACGGTGCACAGCCTGTCGCCCTGCGGATAGACCCGATAGCGGAAAGCCACGTCGTGGGCACTCACGTAGAATTCCGCGTCCCACACTTTCTTTCCATCCTTATAAAACGGACAAACCGCCAAGGTGGCCTGTTTCTCCACATGGCTTTGCTTGATCGTGCGCAAGGTGTAATCCACCTCCACCGTCTTTGTCTTGAACGCCGAATCAGCCAAAGACAAGCCCTGAGTCCAGTCTCCCAAATCCGTGCGCAAGCCCAACGGAGAATTCTCCACAAACACGACACCGTCATAAGCCACCTTATACACGGGCTTCCCGCCGTCGTCCGTAACCGTCACCACCAGTTTCTTGTCCGGACTGGCAAACTCCACCGGCGCGGCATAAACGCCATGACAGGCGCAGCAAAGTCCTGCGACCCACAAAAATTTCTTTATTTCCATTATAAAATACGATTTTAATATTTTTCCAGCTACAAAGATAAAAGAAACTACACGAACAGGCTTTTCCTTTTGTAACACAAATCTTGGCCAATGTAACATGCCAAAAGAAAAAGCAGCGTTTTTGCGGATTCTAAAAAAAAAGCCCCGAAAACGGAGCGTTTCAGGACTCGTCCACGGCACGGAAGCTATGCCACAAGCGTTCCTCCGGAAGCGATGCCTCCACCGTGATTTCTTTCTTCGACACCGGGTGAATGAAACAGACCCGGCGTGCATGCAGACTGATGCCTCCATCCGGATTGCTGCGTGGCGCGCCGTATTTCAAATCGCCCTTTATAGGGCAACCCATCTTGGCCAGCTGGCAACGGATTTGATGGTGACGGCCGGTCTTCAAGTCGACCTCCAGCAAAAAATAGCGGTCCGAACGGCCAATAAGCCTGTAATCGAGAATGGCAAGCTTGGCTCCCGGCTTTTCCTCCTCGTAAGCATAGGATTTGTTTTGCTTCTCATTGCGCACCAGCCAATGCCTCAATTCCCCCTCGGGCGATGCAGGACAACAGGTCACGATGGCCCAATAAGTCTTCCGCACCTCCTTCGTGCGAAACATTTCATTCAAGCGCGCCAGCGCCTTGCTCGTACGGGCAAAGATCACCAGCCCGCTCACGGGACGGTCCAAACGATGTACCACGCCGAGGAACACATTCCCCGGCTTGTGGTATTTTCGCTTGATATACTCTTTCACATCCTCCACAAGAGGCCTGTCGCCCGTTTTGTCGCCTTGGACTATTTCCGAAGCCCTCTTGTTGACGATGACAAGATGATTGTCTTCGTAAACGACGTCCATCCGTTACATGTTCATGCCGCCATCGATCTGGATGACCTGGCCCGACACATACGACGACAAGTCGGAAGCCAGGAAAAGAGCCACGTTGGCCACGTCGTCCGGCGTACCCCCACGGCGCAAAGGAATCTTCTTGCACCATTCCGCACGCACGTCATCCGGCAACGCCGCAGTCATGGCCGTTTCGATAAATCCCGGCGCAATCGCATTGGCACGGATGCCTTTCGCCCCCATCTCCTGCGCGATAGACTTGGCCAAGGCGATCAGGCCGGCCTTGGATGCCGCATAGTTGCACTGGCCGGCATTGCCATGCACGCCCACCACCGAGGCCATGTTAATGATCGAACCGCCACGCTGGCGCATCATCACAGGCACACAGGCGTGGATGAAATTGAAAGCCGACTTCAGATTCACGGCAATCACCGCGTCCCACTGTGCTTCCGTCATGCGAAGCATCAATCCGTCCTTCGTGATGCCCGCATTGTTCACCAGAATATCTATCGCGCCAAACTCTTCTTTCACTTGCTTTACCACGTCTTCCGTCTGGGCAAAATCAGCCGCATTGGAAGCATACCCCTTGGCCTTCACGCCCAAAGCGGCAATCTCGGCTTCCGTGGCCTTGCCGTTTTCGTCAATGACCAAGTCCGTAAAAGCCACGTTTGCGCCTTCTGCGGCAAACTTCAAGGCAATCGCCTTGCCAATTCCACGGGCTGCGCCCGTGATCAACGCTGTCTTTCCAGTCAATAATCCCATAATATATCTATTTAAGCATTAAAAAAATACGCCTCATGCATGCTCGCTCCGCAAGGCGCGGTGTATCAATGTCTTCACGATCTGGCGGGTCTCCGCCTTCTTCAACCCTTCGCCCAACCGCCCGTAAATGTAAGGAACCTCCAGGCCTTTCACACAATAATGCACCACGTCGGCCACCAAGGCCACATTCTCCACCGCAAATTCTCCGCTGGCGTTGCCTTCCTTCAGGATGTTGATGAGATACTCCGTCTCCTTCTGGTCAAAATGCTTGCGCACCTTCTCCACCATCCAGATGTTCCGGAAAAACTCGGCCCGCAAATTGCCGTTCCGCAACACCACCTCTTTAATGGAACCCAGATGCACATAAATCATCTCCACCAGTTTCTCCTCCAAATCCATCTTCCGTCCCGCCACTTCGAACAATTTTGCGGAAAGCCGCTCCAGTTCCGTCTCAATGACCGCGAAATAAATCTCTTCCTTATTCTTGAAATAAGTATAAAGCGTGCGGCGCCCCTTTCCGGAAGCCAGCGCAATGTCGTTCATTGTCGTGTTCTCCAGACCTTGTTTGGCAAACAACTGCCGAGCCACATCCACTAATCTCTCTCTTGTCTTCGAAGCAGGCATAACGAATGCAAAAATAAGAGATTTATTCCACACAGACAAAATTTATCCTCCAAAGTTCGCCCTTCTTTGCCGCCAAGCCACAAGTATCCCCTGGCGACACGCGCGAAAGAAGCCGGGCCTAGTCCATAAAAAGCAAGAAAAAACAGCAAAAAACAGTTCCCGCGTTGGCTGCCTAAATATTTTTCCATACCTTTGCACGGTTATGTACATTTGGATTTTATGATTAAGCAATTCTTTTCCTTGCTCAAGCGATACATGAAGCCTTACCGTAAGTATTTGACTTGGGCAGTCATACTGAACTTCTTATCACAATGGCTGAACGTGTTCTCGTTTGGAGCGATTGTCCCCATCCTGAACATCCTGTTCAAAACAGACACCACCAAGTATGAGTACATGCCGATGGACATCCACCACCTGGACAAGGACGTAATCATCAACAACGGATACTACTTCATCAATTACATTATTGACCAGAACGGCGCGTTCTTCACCCTCGTCATGATGGGGCTTTTGCTGATTTTCATGACCTTGCTGAAAACAGCCGGCTACTTTGCCTCTTCCGCCGTCATGGTGCCGCTCCGCACGGGCATCGTGCGCGACATCCGCATCGAAGTTTACAACAAGGTGTTGAAACTCCCCCTGAGTTTTTTCTCCGAAGAGCGCAAGGGCGACATCATCGCCCGCATGAGCGCCGACGTTTCGGCGGTGGAAAATTCCATCACCAGCTCCATCGACATGTTGATCCGCAACCCGATCACCCTGATCGTGTGCTTCATCACCCTCTTCACCATCAGCTGGCAGCTCACGCTTTTCGTGCTCATCGTGCTCCCGTTCGCTGGCTGGCTGATGGGCATCATCAGCCGCAAGCTGAAAAGCCAGTCCGTGGTGGCCCAGGCCCAATGGGGCGACATCATGGCCCAACTGGACGAGACGTTGGGCGGACTGCGCATCATCAAGGCTTTTATCGCCGAGCACAAAATGTCGCAACGCTTTGCCAAAATCAACAATGAATTCCGCAACGCCATGAACGAAATGGTCATCCGCCAAAGTTCGGCCCACCCTATGAGCGAATTTCTCGGCACGTGTGTCATCGTCATCGTCCTGTGGTTTGGCGGCTCGCTCATCCTCAACAGCTATTCCATGATCGATGCTTCCTTTTTCATCTACTACATGATCATCCTTTACAGCATCATCAACCCGCTGAAAGAATTCTCAAGGGCATTTTACAACATCCCGCTGGGACTGGCCAGCATGGACCGCATCGACATGATCCTGAAAGCCGAAAACCCCATCAAGGAGCCGCAACACCCGAAACCCTTGAAGGATTTCGAAAAAGAATTGGAGTTCCGCGACGTGTCGTTCAGTTACATTCCCGGACGGCCGGTGCTGAAACACATCAACCTGAAAGTGCCCAAAGGCAAAACCATCGCCCTTGTCGGACAATCCGGTTCCGGGAAATCCACCATGGTGGACTTGGTGCCGCGCTACCACGACATCAACGAAGGCGAACTGCTCATCGACGGCAAGAATGTGAAGGACGTGTCCATCTCCGCCCTGCGCTCCTTGATCGGCAACGTGAACCAGGAAGCCATCCTGTTCAACGACACGTTCTACAACAACATCACCTTCGGCGTGGAAAATGCCACCATGGAGCAAGTCATTGAAGCGGCCAAGATCGCCAATGCCCACGACTTCATCATGGAATCCGAAAAAGGCTATGACACCATGATCGGCGACCGCGGCGGGCGTCTCTCCGGCGGCCAACGGCAGCGCGTCAGCATCGCCCGCGCCATTTTGAAAAACCCGCCCATCCTGATTCTCGACGAAGCCACCTCGGCCCTCGACACCGAATCGGAACGCCTCGTACAGGAGGCGTTGGAACGCCTGATGAAGTCGCGCACGACCATTGCCATCGCCCACCGGCTCAGCACCATCAAGAACGCCGACGAGATCTGCGTGCTCTTTGAAGGCGAGATTGTGGAACGCGGCACTCACGAGGAACTCATCGCCCTGAACGGCTACTACAAGAAACTGAACGACATGCAGAGCTTATAAACAACAGCCTGCATGCCGGATGGCTTCATCCCCCAAAAATCGCCTCAGGCATTTTCCTTCTGCGGGAAAATGCGATTGGTTCCGTGCACCAACAAGTCTCGCCTGGAGGGCGGCGTCCCGCCACACGGCAAACGAATGTACGACAGCGCGACCTAACCTTAACGGGAAGGCACCGCCCCCGACCCTCCGAAATCGCAGCACGGACTCACGGCCGTGGCCTGAACAGATGGCGGGCCAAATCTTTCAACAAGAACTTAAAGGCATTGCGCAAGAGTTTGCAATCCCGCCTGACGGGCGGCTTCCACATGGCCCGCCGCACCTTCCATTCCAAAGAAGACGACTCTTGCTCCGCCCGCAATTTATCCAATATGTTCCGGGGAATCAGCCCGCCCATCACCTCTTCCCGCTCTTCTTCCACCAGCGCTTCCTTCGTGGAAGATATGCCCCCCATGTCATAATAGGCCACCGTGACGGGCAAAGGGAAATAACTTCTGTCGCGCAGCAGCCATTCCCTGAAAAACAGTTCCCAGTCGGATATGATCCGGTGGCGTTCATTGTAGGGGCATTCGCGCAGAAGCGCCACCCGCGTAAACGTGGCCTGATGGTTGATGGAACCTTGCAGGAGGAAGCCGATCGACATGGCTTGCGGGGGATATTCCGTTTTCTTCCGCTTTTTCCCTTCCATGAAAATGGCGCGCCCCACATAAAAATCCCCTCCGGCCAGATACGGAATCACGGATTCCAGCACCCGGCCGTTGCAGAAAGCATCCCCGGAATTCATGAATATGCAATATTCGCCGCGGGCCAAGGCCACTCCCTTGTTCATGGCATGGTAGATGCCCCTGTCCGGTTCACTCGTCCAACGGTCCACCCGCGAAAGGCTTGCGATATACTCCTTGCTTCCATCCGTAGACCCACCGTCCATGATGATATACTCAAAATCCTTGCTGGTCTGAGCCATGACGGATTCCGCCGTTCTCCTCAGCCCCTCAAGATTGTTGAGATTCACTGTGATGACTGTCACTTTCATTTCCTTCGCCTTTTTATTTCATGCCATCCGGGTGCGTCCTTCCCCCATCCGGGGCGAATGGAAAAAGCCCCTTGAAAAAGGAAACGCAAGGCACGGCAGGCTCAGCAACCGTCCTTGTATTTCCGATGCGCAAAAAGGAAGTTGAACACGTCCTTGCACAAGTACTTAAAGGCATTTCTCAATATCTTGCAATCCCTCTCGATCGGCTTCTTGACCATCGCGGAGTCGATTTTCCTTTTCAACGGATGGGCCATTTCCTCCCGTTTCCGTTCTTCCTCTTGCCGGTGGCGGTCATAAGACTCCAAGATGTGGCGGGGGACAAAACGGTTCAACACTCCCGTGCGCTCTTTCCACACCAGATCCTGCCGGGTATAAGAAATGCCATCCAGCGGGAAATAGGAGATGATGACATCCACATGGGTGTAGGTCTTGTCATACAGGAACCATTCCTTCAAGAATTTCTCCCAATCCGACACCAACTTGTTCTGCTCGTTATAAGGCCGTTTTTTCAGCAACGAGGTCTTCGTGAAAGTCGACTGATGGTAAATGAATCCATTCAACAAGGTGTCCAGGGTCATCACTTTCGGAGACTTCACATATTCTTCCTTTTCGTTCAGGACCAAAACGATGTTCCCCACATAAAAGTCCCCCCCGTTCAAACTGGGAGCCACGCTCTCCAGCACCTTCTCGTCATAAAAGCGGTCGCCAGAATTCATGAATATGCAATATTCGCCATGCGCCATGGCAATCCCCTTGTTCATGGCGTTGTAGATGCCCTTGTCCGGCTCGCTGATCCACCGGCTTATGCCCTCCGTGGCTGCCAGATATTCCTTGCTCCCGTCCGTAGAGCCTCCATCCACTACGATATATTCATAATCTTTGCAGGTCTGGCGCAGCACGGAGTCGACCGTCTTCTTCAGCCCATCCAGATTATTCAAATTCAATGTGATTACAGTATATTTCATTTCTGCTGTTTTTCCGCTACTTTTTCATAAATAGTCGCCAGTTTCTTTGCAGACTCCTGCCATGAAAAAAGTTTCAGGCGCATCCTCTGCCGCTGCAAGAAAGCCTCCCGCTCGGAATCGGACCAAGCATATAATTGTTCGAACTGCTCGGCGAAACTCATGCTTCCGACCTTGCCGGCCGAAAAATACAAAGCCGCCTCACCCGCGATTTCAGGGAAGCAACTTGCCCGGTTGAGCATCACCGGGCAATCGGCCTTGTAAGCCTCCAGAATCGGAATCCCGAAGCCTTCATACTCAGAAGGATAGACGAATGCCAACGCCCCATGGTAGAGGTCGAACATCATCTGATTCGTTTCCACAAACTTGTGGACGAAACGGCCCCCAAGCCCCAACGCGGCCAAAAACGCCTTCTCTTGCTCCGTGAAAGGCTTCCCCGTGCAAACGACCTGCACATCCTTGTGGCGCAAGAGCACCGCCCTCGCGTCGGCACAAAACAGCCTGAAGTTCTTGTACAAGTTGCGGTCGCCCACATACAAGATGTAAGGAAAATCAAACAAAGAGTCTGGCGAAGCCACATAAGGACGCATGCTGGCTCCATGATACACCACGGAAATCCGTTCCTCCGGAATGTCCGTCAAACGCACAATGTCTTCTTTCGTCTTCTCGCTCACGGCTATGATATGGGCCGCCTTGGGCATAAGTATCTTCTTCCGGACGATCTGGGGATCGTTTCTGTCGTAATATTGAGGGAAAAGCTCCGGAATCATGTCATGCACCGTCAGCACAAAAGGCTTGCCGCCCAAATAATCCAAGAAATAGTCATCAAAAAACGTCGGATGGAACACATCAAACTTTTGTTCCTTCAACAGCCTGATGCTATATTCCCGGTTATGGTGCGGCCAACGGTCCCAACGGATGTAATGGTGGTAATAGAAACTATAATACAACTTATATAGCGCTTTCTTGCCCAGGAAATTCCCCTTCCCGGCAAATTGCCCATACAAATACCCTGAAGTGTTGAACCCCAGTTGCTGCAAATATACGTTATTCGTTTCTATGACTCCTATCCGTGCGGAAATGTTTTCAGGCAAACGGGTATATAACTCCGCAAAACAGCGCGAAACGCCACCGTGCGTCTGCATGTCAAAAGCACTGCTATCATACAAAACCCTTTTCATATATCGTCTGATCCAAATATCCCCCGACATCCTATTCTGACGGGCAAATAAGCCAAATGTTACAAAGGTATGAAATAAATTCAATATAACGAGTAAATCCAAGGAGGATTTTTTCAGCAAAAATAAAAACAAAGAACATGCACGGCACACGGGCTCTTCATTATCAGAATGGTTCACACCGCCAATCCGTCACAAATTGACGACACGCCCCGATCGGCCTAATTGCATGCCGCGTGGCCTGCCCTTTCGAAACCGCGCCCGCACGGCACGCGCCCCATCCCCGTCAAAGCCTTCCCGCGCCCAAAGGCAACGCCAGAAAATAGCTGACAAAAAGGGTTGTTCCGAAATCAGGGAAGGGAGCCGTGATTTTTTCTCAAGCGATTCACATTTTTTTCTCAAGCGATTCATCAGTTTTTCTCAGGCGAAAAATCAGCACTGCCCTTGGACCCTCTTTTCAGGATGTTCCATCTGCTTCCCTCCGGCCGTTGCCACCGCCCTTCCGCTTCCTCTTGAGTCCATGCAGGAACAGCGTGAACATCCGGTAGGTCTCAGGACAATGCAGACACAAACTGCGGCGGAAAGCCAAATAAGGGGACTGCCGCCACAATCGCCCCCCCTTCACATTTTCCTTCAAATAGGCCCTCAGCCCGGCGACCCGGCCGGACAACGAAGGCGAAACCAGACAACGGTCCAGAAAACGCAAATACATGTTTACAACAAACCTTTCCGAATCCTTCCAAACCCCCAAGGCCTCAGCCTTGGCGCGCTTGGCATTGAGCGCATACAAATAGTCCGCCCAGCGGTTTTCATTAAAAGCCTGTGAGACAATCCCCTTATAACGTTCCACATAGTGGTACTTGCACCCTTCCACGATGCAGACCCGCCCGGCCCGCTCAAAAACCGACGGCAACGCCAGCATATCCTCGAAAGTCCGGCCCTGCGGAAACCGCACACCGTCAAAAAGGCTCTTCCGATAGAGCTTGTTCCATAGGAACGTCTGGATGGCCTTGTCCGCAAACAAGAGTTCCAGGGCGGCATGCGTGTCAAAACACACACCCTTCTCCACTCCGTTCTCCAACACCCGCCCATCCAGCAAATGATTGAAATAGCCACACTGCACGATGTCGGCTCCCGAAGCCGCATGGGCCGCATACAAGACCGCATACATGTCCGGCTCTATCCAATCGTCGGGGTCGACGAAGCCCAGCAAACTCCCGCCCGCCTGCTCCAATCCGACATTGCGTGCCGCCGCGACGCCTTGGCACACGGGGTTCCGGAACAGCCTGAAACGCGTGTCCCCGCCAATCGCGGCCCGGCAGGCCTCATACGAACCGTCAGTAGAACCGTCGTCGACCATGATGGCTTCAAAATGCCCGTAGGTCTGCGCCTGCAGGGAACGGACGCACTTCGCCACATAAGGTTCCACGTTATGGACCGGCACCACAATACTGATCAAAGGAGCAACTTCGGCCATGGCTTTTACCCTTTCGTTCAGCGGCGATACCGCACATTCAGATATTTCTTCCGCTTCAGCCCCAAGGTATAGGGCAGGAAATGGACAAAACGGTGCAAACGCGCCCCCCAGCCCTCTCCGTGCCCCGGCATGCCCGGCACCATGCGCTCATATTCGAAATACAGTTCCTTCAGCGGATGCATGCAATGGTATTGCCAAGGTTTCCGGGAAGAATAATGCAGGATGGAAGGATGTTCGATGGTCTCAATGTAGGGAGGCCGGCAATCCGCAGCCCCTCCCTTCGGAATGCGATAGGCACCTTCCTGCACGTTCCACTTCATGTCCAACAACACCTTACAGTCATGGAACAGGCTGTTCAGCAAGTCCTGGTCGTTGTACACCAAGCGGTCCGCATGGGCGCGGTAATGCCTCTTGCACAGTTCCTCCAGGCCGTGTTCCCGCCAATAGTCCAGATTCAGCAACAACACCCCCCCGTTGAAATAATTGTCGGCAAGCGGATAGCCCAAACGCTCGCAGTGCGCGGGGTTCACCACAAAGTCGTCAGGAACCCCAGCCAGCGCACATCCCGAAATGTCCGTATTCCACAGTCCGCCCAAGTCATCCAGCACCAAAAGGTCGCTATCCAGGTAAAGTGCCTTGGAAACCGTGGGCGGGAGGAGGGAAGCCAGGATGCAACGGTAAAACACAGAAAGATTCAGCTTGTCCTTTCTCCACTTCACCTCATAGCCCGCGACCTGCTCGTCCGCGACCTCGTGCAGCTGCAGGGACGCGCCCCGGGAAGAGGCCACCCCTCTCAACATCTCGCCATCCTGCCGCGGCAATCCTGCCGAAACGACATGGAACACAAGGTCCGCCGGACGGTTGTAGCACATCGCGGACATCATGGTCACGGCGCAATGGCGCACATAATTATGATCTATGGCAAAAACGACATGTATCATGCTTCACGGTTTAGAGATCGGAAGAAAGCCGCCATCCGCCCGTCTTCATAAATCAAGCCCTCGTCCACCAGCCGGCCATAGCAATTCTTTCCCACGACCTTGTCGTATTCCGCTTCCAGGAGCCCTTGCTGATGCAACCCGTAGAAATAACGCCAATGCCTTCCCCCGTGTTTGCTGGGATTCAAGGCCAACGCCTTCCCGCCGTCCACCATCTTGCGCATGAACTGCCCTTTCCCCCTTATGTTATAGTGATAAATCCAAATGTCGGGACAGGAACGCTTGCGTTTGGGAAACATGATGACCTTGTGGTTGCCCGAAGAAATCTGTATGTAGCCCTTGGCCTTGTGGGCCACTTTGGGAATCTGCCCCACAAACACGGGATAGCGCGACAGGCCGTAATCCTCAGGACGGTCGATCACCCGCACGGCCTTGTCCCATTCCTCCAGAGGTTTCCCCTCCTCGGGATACATGCTGATCGACCTGCATGTCAACACATTGGCCGAAGCCTTGGCCAGCACCTCCTTCAAGTTGCCCGAAGGAGTATACCAGAACTCGTCCGCGTCCGCGTCGATGATCCAGTCTGCCCCGAACTTCGTCTTGGCCAGCCAGATCATCCTGTCCACCCATATCTTCTGCCTGTGGTCTTTCCCCTTCTCCAGGATGCTCTCCCACACCCATCCCTTGCGTTTGTACTTTTCTATGATCCGCCCCGTCCCGTCGGTGGAATCATTGTCCGTGATGATAAACCCGTCCACGCCCATCGCCTTGTGGAACCTGATGTTCTGCTCCAGCACGTCCTCCTCGTTTTTGGCCTGGATGGTCATGACCAAGGTCATGCCTTGCTTGCGGTCCCGCCAACGGAACACGTCGCAAAGCGCCACGAGAATCTTTCTCAAGAGAAACACATAATCCATAATCTCAATCAGTTTATAGGCACCTTAATCCAGCTTTCGGGGCAAATGGAAGGAGCTTCTCCGTTGCGGAACCAACGTTCCGGAGCCATCACCACCTTGTCGGCGTGCGGGTCCAGCCACGCCCCCCACCAGCTGAACGAACTGTTACAGATCACATGGTTGCGGCAAAGGCTCATCAGCCACATGTCTTGCCAACTGTCTTCGCCCTTGTTCCAATCCACATACACGGCCCCCGGCAACGGAAGGTTCTCTTTCGCCCAAGGCACGTCGTCGGAGAACACATAAAACGCCGCGCCCGGCACCCTGCGCCCAAGTTCCTCCAAGGCGTTGCGGTAATAAGCCAGTCCGCACACGCTTCCCAGATTCTCCCAATGCTTGGCGGTCGCATAGTCTCCGCGACGGACATGCAAAGAGACGGAACGGGGGTCGGCGGCAAGACGGGCCGCCAGCTCCCGGCTCCGGGCATTGGCCTTGGAAGCATCGAAGGCAAACAGCCTGCGGATCTCCCCGGCCACAGGCGCAAAGAACAATTCCGACTGGTAGAACCCTTTGAAATAGACCAAAGGCCAAAACCTTTTCCGCATGAATACCTCGACGGCGCCATAGGGTTGTTTCCGCTCCAGGATGGTCCGGAAAAACAGGAATTCCATCACCTTCTTCACCACCCGGTTGATGCAGATTTCATTCGCAGGCAGGTGGGCGAACACCTTGTGCAGTTCATAGCCATGGTGCACGTGGTAATGCTTCATGTCCGACAAATCCAAGCAGGTGTTCGGGTGTATCTTTTGCATGTGATAGTAAAAAGCATAGATAAACATCTGATTCCCCAAACCGCCAGTCACCTTAATCAGCCTCATGATTCCTCGTTTTGTTTGTTATTTGTCCATTGAAGACTTCACACACGGTATGTATTCAGCCCAAAAACCCATGCGGCTCTTGTGCATGAAGCCATGACACCCCATCGGCAAACGGCCGTGGTTCAGTTCATAGCACAACCGGGGCTTGAGGTCGAACGCGAACGAAAGTGCCGTTTCCACATCCGGATAACGGAAATCCTCTGGCACCAAAGCCCAGAAAATATCCTCGTTGTGCATTCCGTCGGCATGACGGTTGAAGTCTGCGATGACATCGGCATACCGCTCACAGGCACTGGCGCAGGCCGAGACCTTGCGAAGGCACAGCCCGCCGTTGCCCACCCGTCCGTACATCCGCACGCGGGAAATCCCTCCGCCGACTTCGCCCATCACCCGCTTGAGCCACACAAACTGCTTCAACGGGAAATGAAGATAGCGCGGACGCACCGGCCATGGAGCCGCAAGCAGGTCATACCCCTTGGCACACCATCCGGCCAGCTCGTCCCGGAAAATCCATGCGTCGGTGTGGCAGACCAGTACATATTCGGTATCGGCAAAAAGGCCATAAAAATCCTTGGACATCATCATCTCGTTGTAGCCTTGTATGCCGCGTCTCGTCCCCAGCCAGTCCGGGGAAACCTCCAGGAAAACGGCCTGGGGATAAGCCTGCGCATAAGCGGCGACGTGCAAGCCTCGAGGATATAGGAAACAAACCGGATAGGAAGAGAACACACGGAGATTGTGGTCCACAGCCGCGCGTTCCCAAGCAGTCATCTCCTCCTTATACAGAGGAATCAATATCTTCACCAACGTGTTCATATCCCTGTCATTTTATTCATAAACCCTCATCCCGCGCCCGCGCCGGGATCACCGTTCCGCAGCTCATCACAGAAGCACATCGCCGAGTCAAGACAAAGTTACATATTTAAATGACAACGACAAAGAAACGAGACAGAAAAATGGCGGCACCAGCCCCACAGGAAAGCATCAGCCCATCTTCCCCAAGCGTTCCCTGACCCCATCCCGATAAGCCATCCAGAGTTTAGGAAGGTCAGCCCAACAGTAGGCATCGGAGAAAGGCGCAGTGAAAAAGGCGATCAACAAATAACCGGCCACATTGTTGAAGCCACGGAGATGCCTCACGCCCCAATTACGGCCATAGCGGTGATTCAAATAGGCAGAATTGCGGATTTGGTAAAACCGTTTCCACTTCTTCTTCTTGTTGCGCACGGCCCATGTGTCGCTTGAAAAGAACTTTTCCTTGTCCATCAAGGCTTCCGGCACATAGAGGATCTTGTAGCCGGCCCTCACCGTGCGCAGGCAATAATCCGTGTCGTCGCAAAAGATGAAAAGTTCCTTGTTGGGCAGTCCCACCTTTTCCACCACTTCCCGCCGCACACACAATCCTTCGAAAGCCGTGCCGCTGATTTCCAACGGAGCATCCACCTGCATCTTCGCCAACCGCCCCCCATACATGGAGGCAAAGGGGTTCGTGAGATTGAACGAGATGAAATCATTGGTGTACACACGGTTCTCCATCAGACGACGTGGAGCCAGAATGCCCACTTCAGGGCGCAGGGTGTAGGGCAACAAGCGTTCCATGCAGTCGGCACGGGGAAACACATCGTCATCCATGCACCAAATCCAATCGGCTCCGGCCCGGAACGCGGCTTGCATCCCAGTGTGGAAGCCGCCCGACCCACCGACATTTTCCTGGTGGATCACCTCGATGCCTTGTTGGGTGGCAAGCCATTCCCGCGTGCCATCCGTGCTTCCGTTGTTCACGACGATAATGCCGCCTACGGGGGTGTTCCGCCTCAGGCAGGAAAGATTGCGTTTCAGAAGTGGCAGACGGTTAAATGTAACGACTACGGCTATGATTCTCATTGTGCTGTACGTTTTTTAATAAAGGCCATCTATCTTGCCCGGCTGGGTGCTTCGGTAGGCACGCATCAGCCGGTAACATTCCTCAGCGTCGAAGCCGCGCACGGCGGCATATTCCTCAGCCAGCAAGCGATGCATGTGGGGCGTAGCTGGCAGACGTTCGAAGTTCTTGCACCCCCGCTTCAAGTCTATCGGCCCGACATACATCCGGTTCAAATCCACGATTTCTATCTTGATGCCGTCGGCCGTTTGTTGGAA
This sequence comes from uncultured Paraprevotella sp., assembly GCA_944321975.1. Classification (GTDB taxonomy): domain Bacteria; phylum Bacteroidota; class Bacteroidia; order Bacteroidales; family Bacteroidaceae; genus Paraprevotella. The sequence goes on along the minus strand of CALUNJ010000017.1, from coordinate 16,734 downwards.
CAGGATGTTCCCGCGCCCATAATCTTTGTGGGCGTAGCCATGTTCGTGGAGGATGCCCGTGGTGTGGCCCACGGCGCGCACCACCTCGTCGGCATAATCAAACTTTTGATAAAACAAGTCATTGTACACATGGGGACAAGTGGACATCAACGTCACGTAATAGCTTCGGTCGAACAGCAGCCCCCGGCGCACATTCAGATAGCCGACAGGCCGGGGCGTGCCCACGCCAATATGCAGATACATGCAGGCGTGCTCGTAAGAGCGTTTGGCTTTCGACGGGCGAAACACGCCATACACGAAACGGTTGACGACATTGGGCCGATGGAAGGACTTCACGACCAAGTCATAATCCCCGCATGCCATCCGCCGCAACTCATTGCGTCCTTTATAAACCACCGTGCCCTCTCCCGCCGCGAAACGCTCGGGAAGCGACTGCATAAAAGCCTCCAGCCCGCAGAAATCCGGATGGAGCACCAAGGTGCGATGGCCGGTCAAAGAAGAAAGCCGTTGTTTGAGTGAGGTCATGTCCATTCAGATTTTATCCAGTCCTTTCGTAAACTTCAACCAATAGTACTTCAAGGGATTCTTGTATTTCAGCTGTTTCCATGGCCGGCTGCCGTGGGGGCGATGCCACACGGGAAGCGTCGTGAAAAGATAGTTGCGGAATCCCGTTTTCAAGGCTTCGTGGGAAAGGGTCACGTCAAACCAATTCTTCGAAGCGTCGAGCTGCTGAAAGTCAACCGCCCGCAAGAAAGCCGGGGTAAGCAGTGAACAACAAAAGCTGCAATGCCTCTTTTCGGCAATCACCTTGTTCTCCTGCCCTTTTGCATACAGATAAGGATAATTGACCGTCCCCTTCTCATCCGTGGTGACAGCCGCCGCGATCGCACAGTCGGGACGCGCCGCGGCACCTTCGAAAAGCCCTTGCAGCGTGTCGCCCTTCACCACGACGTCGGACTCCACGATGAGCAATCCCGCATCGTCGGCCAAAGCCTCACGCCGCGCCACCTGCAGGACCAGCAAGTAGTTGGGCGAAGGATGGGCGGTGAGATCGGAAAGATGTACCAACCTGAATCCCAACTCCCGTGAAGCCCTTTCCAGCCGTGCCGTGTTTTCCGGCGTACTGAAATCATTATATACCGTATAAGTGAAAGGGACATCCGTCTCGGAAGCCAATATGGCTTTCACCGTGTCAAGCGTGAAGTCGATAGAATCCTTCACCGGAGTGATTACATGCAAACTTTTCATGTCTGTCATTGATGATAATGGTCGCCAAATTGTTGTGCACACAAAGCCAAGGCTGCCGCCACAGTGTCGTCCATGTCGGCATAGACATATTGCCCCAGCCGCCCGCCGAACAAGACCCGGTCTTGCAGCCCGGCCAACTCGCGGTAACGCGCGAGGAGAGCCATGTTGCGACGGTCGTTCACCGGGTAATAGGGTTCTTTCCCGGCCATGAACGCATCCGGATATTCATAAGTGACGACCGTCGTCGGCTGAGTGCCAAATTCAAAATGCTTGTGTTCAATCACACGGGTATAAGGCACGTCGCGCTCCGTATAATTGACCACGGCATTCCCTTGGAAGTCTTCCAAATCAAGATGCTGGTGTTCAAAACGAAGGCTGCGATATTCCAACCTCCCGAAACGGAAGTCGAAGAACTCGTCGATGCAACCCGTGAAAAGGATGCGTTCCGCCATGCGGTCCCATGCCGCACGGTCTGCGAAGTAATCTGTGGCCAGACGCACTTCCACACCTTTCAGCAAGTTGTCGATTAGCACATTGTAGCCGCCTTTGGGCACGCCCTGGTAGGCATCGTTGAAATAATTATTGTCGAACGTAAAACGCAAGGGGACACGCCGGATAATAAATGCAGGCAAGTCCTTCGCCGCCTTTCCCCATTGTTTTTCCGTGTAGCCTTTGATCAGTGTCTCATAGATGTCTCTCCCGCACAGCCTGAGGGCCTGTTCCTCCAAGTTGGCAGGCTCCCCTTCGCCCTCATGCGCCGCCCGCTGTGCTTCAATCTTCGCTTTAGCCTCCGCCGGAGTCTTCACCCCCCAAAGTTGATAAAACGTGTTCATGTTGAAGGGCAAGTTATAAAGCCGCTCGCCGAAACTGGCCAAAGGCGAATTGGTGAAACGATTAAAGTCCGCAAAGCGGTTCACGTAATCCCACACCTCCTTGTGGTCCGTATGGAAAATATGCGCCCCATAAAAATGCACACGGATGCCCGCCATGTCCTTGCAATAGACATTCCCTCCCTTATGGGAACGTTTGTCTATGACCAGGCATCGTTTACCCGCCTTTCTGGCTTCGTGGGCGAACACTGCGCCAAACAGGCCGGCTCCCACCACCAAGTAATCATATTTTTCCATACCCGCGCTCATTTTCATTCAAGACGCCCTATGGGCAAGATGTCGTTTCCGTTCGAGCCATTCCTCCTTGGTGCGTTTCCACCGTTTATGCGTCCACAGCCAATATTGGGGCGCCCGCCGGATCATCAGCTCCAGCTCCTGCATGAACAAGGCTGTCATGTCATAATCGGTGACCGGTGCCTCCGGATATTCCATGCGGCGGAACGTGCACTCATAATAGCCTCGGCGCGGACGGGACATGTCCGCAAAGAAATAAGCCGCCCCCACCTGACGTCCGATTTGTTCCGCCCCGGTGAACACCGCTGTTTCCCGATGCAGGAAAGGCACGAAGAAGTGCATGCTCTCCCACTTGGGCAATTGGTCTGAAATGAAACCGATCATGGTGGGACGCTGTTGACGTTTCAGCTCCACAATGCGCCGCAAAGTGGCCTTCATCGGGATGGATTCTCCCCCGAACTTCCCGCGGATCTTCAGGAAAAAGCGATCCACCGCCTTGTTATAGATAGGGTGATAGATCTGCCCGCAATGGATTTCCGGAGACAGGAACCAAGGCAGCGATGCCACCCACTCCCAATTGCAATAATGCCCCAAATAGAGAAACACGAACCCGTGTCCTTCTTTCCGGAAAGCATCTTCCACCTGCTCCACCCCCCGGAACGAGATGTGCTTCTTCATCGACTTCCGCGAAATGGAAGTCAACTTTACCGTTTCCAGAATATAATCACAAAAAAAATGATAAAACTCGCGCTCTATGGCCACAACCTCCTCGCGGGACTTTTCCGGAAACGAGCCGGAAAGGTTTGCCCTCACCACGTCACGCCGATAACGAACCACACGATAGACCAGGAAATACAGCCCGTCAGACAAGACGTACAGCACGCGGAACGGCAACCATGACAGCAGATGGCTCACACCCAACACCACATAATACACCCACGTCGTCCATTTGTCTCGCATATCCTCGTAATATCGCCTTTTTAAAAATGAATATTGCAAAGCTAAACAAAGTTTTTTGAATCGGCAATAAATCTCTGATAAAAACTAATTAACTTTGCAACATGAAAATAGTGGTGGACGACAAAATCCCGTTTATCAGGGAAGCAATGGCACAAATCGCAGACCAGGTAGTTTACCGGCCCGGGCGGGACATCTGCCCCGACGACCTCAAAGACGCCGATGCCCTCGTCATACGGACACGCACCCGTTGCGACGCTTCCTTGCTACAAGGCAGCAAGGTTTCCTTCATCGCCACGGCAACCATCGGATACGACCATCTGGACACGGACTACCTGAAACAAGCCCACATCGCATGGACCAACTGCCCCGGGTGCAACGCCAGTTCCGTGGGACAATACCTCCGCTCGTGCCTCCTCCTACTGGAAAAAGAAAAAGGATGCGACTTGTCGCAGACCACCGTCGGCCTGGTGGGCGTCGGGCATGTGGGGCACGCCGTCATCGAAGCCATCCGCCCGCTGGGGGTGCGCATCTTGCTGAACGACCCTCCACAGGCCGAAGCCCTGCTGCAAAGCGGAAAACCGGCCACCGCATTCCTGAGCCTGGAAGAACTGCAGGCCCGCTGCGACATCATTTCATTCCACACGCCGCTCATCCTCAGCGGGACGCACCCCACATTCCATCTGGCGGACGAAAAGTTTTTCAAGGCCCTACGGCGCAAACCCGTCATCATCAACACCAGCCGGGGAGCCGTAATCGACAACGCGGACTTGCTCCAGGCACTCCAACGCGGATGCATAAAAGACGCCATCATCGACACGTGGGAAAACGAACCGGACATCAACCTGGAGTTGTTACACCATATTTATATAGGCACCCCCCACATCGCCGGGTATTCCGCCGACGGCAAAGCCAACGCCACGCGGATGGCCCTGACGGCCCTATGCCGCCATTTCCAGATTCCTGCCACTTTCCAGATCCACGCCCCGAAACTCCCCCGGAAAGCCATCCCACGCCCAGACGCGCCCGAAAAAGAATTGGCTTTGGAATTGTACAATCCGCATGCCGACAGTTTAAAACTGAAAGCACACCCCGACCAATTCGAAGAACTTAGAGGAAATTACCCTCTGCGAAGAGAAATTCTGGAAATGGAGCCTTAAAACGCCGCTTTTCTTGCACAAAGCACCCCTCGGTGTGCAAAAACAAGCAAATTATTCGGCGGATTACTTGCATAAGTGAGAAAAAAAAAGTTCCTTTGCACCTGATTTACAGAATTAATTAATAATAATCAAAAAATTACAACTATGTCTGAAATTGAATCTAAAGTAAAAGCAATCATCGTTGATAAATTGGGTGTTGACGAAGCTGAAGTTGTGCCTACGGCAAGTTTCACAAACGACTTGGGCGCCGATTCATTGGATACCGTTGAGTTGATCATGGAATTTGAAAAAGAATTCGGCATCAACATTCCTGACGACCAGGCCGAGAAAATCACAACGGTAGCCGACGCCATCAGCTACATCGAAGCCAACGCAAAATAAAGAAATAGTCCCTAAACAAAGATAATGGAATTAAAAAGAGTTGTTGTAACGGGTATGGGAGCCGTTACGCCATTGGGGAACACCGCCGAAGAAACTTGGAAAAACCTGGTGGCGGGAGTCAGTGGCGCAGGCCCTATCACGCATTTCGACGCTTCCATGTTCAAGACCCATTTCGCCTGCGAGGTGAAAGGCTTCAACGCGGCCGATTTCATTGACCGCAAGGAAGCGCGCAAAATGGATTTGTATACCCAATATGCAATCGCCGCCGCCAAAATGGCCGTTGAAGACTCTGCCATGGACTTGGACACGATCGACAAGAACAATGTCGGCGTGGTCTTCGGAGTCGGCATAGGCGGCATCCACACGTTCGAAGAAGAGTCGGGATCCTACGCCCTCACAGGAAAAGAGTTAGGGCCCAAATACAGCCCGTTCTTCATTCCCAAGATGATCGCGGACATCGCGAGCGGCCACATTTCCATCATGTACGGCTTCCACGGCCCCAACTACACCACGACCTCGGCATGCGCCTCGTCCACCAACGCTTTGGCAGACGCATTCAACCTCATCCGTCTGGGCAAGGCCAGCATCATCCTGAGCGGGGGAGCCGAAGCGGCCATCTGGCCCGCCGGCGTGGGCGGCTTCAACGCCATGAAGGCATTGTCCACCCGCAACGACGACCCGGCACGCGCCTCGCGCCCGTTCAGCGCAAGCCGCGACGGCTTTGTCATGGGAGAAGGCGCAGGATGCCTGGTGCTCGAGGAGTTGGAACACGCCAAAGCGCGCGGTGCGAAAATCTACGCGGAAATGGCGGGTGCCGGCATGTCGGCTGATGCCTACCACATCACGGCCTCCCACCCCGAAGGCCTGGGAGCCAAGCTGGTCATGGAAAGAGCATTGGACGATGCCGGACTGAAACCGGAAGAGATTGACTACATCAACGTACACGGCACTTCGACCCATGTGGGCGACATTTCCGAGGCCAAGGCCATCAAGGAAGTATTCGGCCCGCATGCCTACGAACTGAACATCAGTTCCACGAAGTCCATGACCGGCCACTTGCTGGGTGCTGCGGGAGCAGTCGAGGCCATGGCCAGCGTGATGGCGGTCAACCAAGACATTGTGCCTCCGACCATCAACCACGAAGAGGAAGACAAGGACGAGGAAATCGACTACGACCTGAACTTCACCTTCAACCAGGCGCAAAAGCGCCCCGTGCGCGCCGCGTTGAGCAACACGTTCGGATTCGGTGGACACAACGCATGTGTAATCTTCAAGAAATATGCCGAATAAGCCGTGTATCTAAGAAACATTATAGAGAGAATAAAGCTCCCGTTTCGGAAAGAAAAGGAGCTTTATTCTTCTTTTTACAAAATGCTGGGCTTCTATCCCAGACACATCCAATACTACGAACAAGCGTTGCACCACAAGTCTTCTTCCATCAAAAAAGAAGGCTGCAGGCTCAACAACGAAAGGCTGGAGTTCCTGGGCGATGCCGTCCTCGGAGCCGTGGTGGGCGACATCGTGTTCCGTCATTTCGCGGGAAAACACGAAGGATTCCTCACCAACACGCGCAGCAAAATCGTGCAACGCGAGACGCTGAACAAACTGGCCGTGGAAATCGGGCTGGACAAGCTCATCATCTCCTCGGCCCACACCTCGACACACAACAACTACATGTATGGCAACGCCTTCGAAGCCTTGGTGGGGGCCATCTACCTGGACAAAGGCTACCACTACTGCATGCGCTTCATCGGGCAACGCATCATGACACGCCTGATCAACATCGACAAAGTGGCCTACAAGGAGGTCAACTTCAAGAGCAAACTCATCGAGTGGGGACAAAAAAAACGGGTTGAGATCGCATTCGACCTGGTTGAAGAAAGCAAGGAAGGCGGAAGCTCGCCGGTGTTCGTGACCCAGGTGACCATCGAAGGCGTGGCATGTTGCACGGGAAAAGGCTATTCCAAAAAAGAAAGCCAGCAACTGGCCGCCAGAAGCACACTCGCCCTCCTGAAGAAATCCTCAGCAACCGTCGAAAACATCTTGTCCAACAAAAAACAGCGGGAAGCCCTCTCGGAACAGCCCGCAGCGGCCAAAGAAGAGGAGGAGAGAGTGGAGATCAAGGCGGCAGAAAGCCAGCCGGCTCATTTCATGGACCATCCCGACTTCGATCTCTCGGACATCCGGATCACCACCCAGGCAAGGAAGAAAGAAGAAATCGTGTCGGCCGCCGAAGCTGCCGCATTTCAAAAATGACAGCCCATCCCATCCCTTTCCCCCCCGGTGGGGAAAAGCGGGGGAATGCCTGCCCCTCACACCTCCCCTCCCCAAGCCTCCCCACAGGGGAACGCGCCCCGGAGGCATAGGGTGAAGAGACCGAAAAGAGGAATCCCGACATCAATCCGCCAATAGGACAAGAAAGAGTCCTGGACCTTTTTCACTTCTTCCCCATGGTGCGAACCTCAAAAACGGTTCCTTCCAATATCCTTTGAATCTGCTTTTTAAGGAGCAGGGGCCACATCGGCAATGGCCGCCACCGGGAACCCGCGCGGCCTTGTGCCGCCATCATCTCCCCCCCATGCCCCCGTCCCAAGTCCACACCGCCCTATTCCGAGGAACTGTTTTATTCCATTAATAATCAAAGGACTGCAACGTCATTGAGACACCAGGATTTTTCTCTTGAGATTCACATTTTTTTGGCTTGAGAAAAAAATGTGAACCTCAAGAGAGAAATTTGCATACCTCTTGGGCGCGATTTTTCTACCGACGGCTTCGTTTTCCGTGATAGAGTTTGGCGGAAGCCTCTGCGGACGGATTGGGCAATGCGCCCATTAAAAACTGTATAAAATTCGTTATTCTGATAACTTTAAGCTATTTTTGCAGGCAAATAACAGAAAGGTTCCTGTGGAAACTCAATATGAATAAGACAAAACTCATCGGCAGTTTTCTTTCGGGAAGAAGGAAGATGATTTCCAACCAATATGCAACCCGGGCAGAAGAACTGCAAGCCAAAGTGCTCCAACGGCTTATCAGGCAATCCCTCCATACGGAATGGGGAAGGTCGCACGGATTCAAAAACGTGAAAGACTATGGCGCTTTCGCCGCCACTTCCCCCGTCAACACCTACGAAGAACTGAAAGGCTACATAGACCGCATGCGGCACGGCGAAAAAGATGTCTTGTGGAAAGGGCAGGTCCACTGGTATGCCAAATCTTCCGGCACGACCAACGACAAGAGCAAGTTCATTCCCGTCAGCCACGATTTCCTGCGCGACACCCACTACCAAGGGGGCACCGACACGGTGGCCATGTACCTGGCCAACCACCCGCAAAGCCGGATGTTCGACGGGAAAGCCCTCATACTCGGCGGAAGCCATGCCGCCAACTACAACCTGCCCCACAGCCTCGTGGGCGACCTGAGCGCCATCCTGATCGAAAACGTCAGCCCTTTCGTCAACCATTTCCGCGTGCCCCGGAAAGACATCGCCTTGTTGGCCGATTTCGAAGAGAAACGGGAGAAAATAGCACGTGCCACGCTCCGGGAAAACGTGACGAACCTCAGCGGAGTGCCCTCGTGGATGCTCTCCGTGCTCAACCGCATCCTGGAGATTTCAGGAAAGAAATACTTGGACGAAGTGTGGCCCAACTTGGAAGTGTTTTTCCACGGCGGGGTGGCCTTCACGCCCTACCGCGAGCAATACCGGAAACTCATCCGGAAGCCGGACATGCACTACATGGAAACCTACAACGCCAGCGAGGGCTTCTTCGGGCTGCAGACCGACCCGCAAGACCGGGCCTTGACCCTGATGATCGACTACGGGGTGTTCTACGAGTTCATCCCCATGGAAGATTTCGGGAAAGCACAGCCGCGCGTGGTACCGCTCTGGGGCGTGGAGGCCGGCAAGAACTATGCCATGGTCATCAGCACCTCATCCGGGCTTTGGCGCTACCAAATCGGCGACACGGTGAAATTCACCCGGAAATCGCCCTATAAATTCATCATCACCGGGCGGACCAAGTCGTTCATCAACGCTTTCGGCGAGGAACTGATCGTCGACAATGCGGAAAACGGGCTGAAAGCAGCCTGCGAGGCCACCGGCGCGCAAGTGAGGGAATACACCGCCGCCCCGGTCTATATGGACGGAAAGGGCAAATGCCGCCACCAATGGCTCATCGAATTCGCCCAAGCCCCCGCGTCCACGGCCGTTTTCGCCCAAGTGCTGGACCGCACGCTGCAGGAAATCAACTCCGACTACGAAGCCAAGCGATACAAGGACATCACCCTGCAACCGCTGGAAATCATCCCGGCACGCAAAAACCTGTTCTGCGACTGGCTGAAAGCCAAAGGCAAACTGGGGGGCCAGCATAAAGTGCCGCGGCTGAGCAACACGCGCGACAACATCGACGAACTCCTATCCATGAACCATTAAAAGGACGTTTCATGCACAAACTCACGCCCTACCCGATCATCACCGTCTGCATCCTGATCCTGCTGGCCGCTTGTGCCAGCATCGGTTCGCCCGAAGGAGGAGGATGGGACATCACACCGCCTAAAATCGTGAAATGCCATCCGGAAAACATGGCCACGAACAACAAGGCCAAAAGACTGACCCTGACCTTCGACGAATACATCGTGATTGAAAACGCCTCGGAAAAGGTCGTCGTCTCGCCCCCGCAAAAAGAAATGCCGGAAATAAGGACCAACGGCAAGAAAATACATGTCACCCTCTATGACACGCTCCGTCCCAACACCACCTACACCATCGACTTTGCCGATGCCATCGTGGACAACAATGAAAATAACCCCATGGGCAACTTCACCTATTCGTTCTCCACGGGCGGACAGATCGACACCATGCAGGTGGCCGGAACCCTGCTGGAGGCCGAGGACCTGGAACCGATAAAAGGCATGCTCGTCGGGTTATACTCCGACCTGTCCGACACGGCTTTCACCACCCGGCCCTTCACGAGAGTCTCCCGCACGGATGGCAGCGGACGCTTCTCCATCAAAGGAGTGGCGCCGGGCAAATACCGCATTTACGCCCTGCAGGACATGGACGGCAATTTCCTGTTCTCGCAAAAGGCAGAAAAAATAGCCTTTGACTCCGTCATCGTCGAGCCGCACGCCAGCCCCGACAGCCGGATGGACACCCTCTGGGCCGACCTGGACAGCACCCGCATCGACACCATCAAGACCATCCACTTCACCCACTTCTATCCGGACAACATCATCCTGCGCGGATTCACGGAAGGCTACCAGGAACTCCACCTGCTGAAGACGGAACGCCCCCTCCCCGACATGTTCACCCTCTACTTCACGGCGCCGTCCGACACCATCCCCACGCTCAAAGGGCTGAACTTCGACTTTGAGGACTGCGGCCTGGTCATGGAACGCTCCGCCCACAACGACACGCTGACGTATTGGATCACCGACACGCTGGTGTCCAACAAAGACACCTTGTCGTTCAGCATGACCTATCTGGACACAGACACCACGGGGCAATTAGCCTACCGCACAGACACGCTCGATCTTGTCCCCAAAATCACACGCAAACGACAACGGGAACAGCTGCAACAGAAAATCGAGAAATGGGAAGACCAGCAGAAGAAAGCCAGGAGGCGGCAAAAAGAGAACTACAAGCCCACCCCGAATCCTTTCCTGAGAGAGGAATTCAACTATAAGGTGCAGCCTGCGGGCAGCATCGCCCCGATGCAGAACATCCTCTTCACGTTCGACGAGCCTATCGCCAGCGTGGACACTGCCGCCTTCCGCTTCTACAAGCAAAAGGACACGCTTTGGGTCGAGGAGCCCTACTTGTTCCTGCCTCAGGAAAACGACATGAGGAGCTACATGCTTTATGCCGAATGGCATCCCGGGGAGAAATACAGGCTGGAGGCCGACAGCAACGCCGTCGTCAGCATCCTGGGGAAAATGAGCGCCCCCATCAAAAAGGAAATCTCCGCAACCCCCGAAGAAGAATTCAGCTCGCTGTTCGTCCAACTGATCCTTCCCGACACCGGCGCAGTGGTACAGCTGCTGAACAACACCGGCAAAGTGATACGCTCGGTCAGGGCGGTGAACAACCGGGCAGACTTTTTCTACCTCAACCCGGGTGATTACTACTTGAGGCTTTTCCTCGACCGGAACGGCGACGGGCTATGGACCACGGGCTGCTACGAAGACGGACTGCAACCCGAAGAGGTGTTCTATTTCCCCAAACCCCTGACGCTGAGAGCACGCTGGGAAGTGGAACAGGACTGGGAACCCAGAAGCATCCCCCTGAACAAACAAAAGCCCGCGGCCATCACCAAACAGAAGCCCGACTCGGAAAAGAGGATCAAACGGCTCGAAGCCCAACGGGAATACGAAAGGGAACAACGCAACCGAAAGAGAAGATAACCTGTTTTTAAAAAAATAAACGATGAGAAAAACCGTCTTTATATGGCTCCTGGCACTCTGCACAGGAACTTTCACGAGCCTCAAGGCGCAATGCACTGCGGAAAACCTGGCCTTTTCCGCAGGCGAGGACTTGTCCTACAAGCTGTATTTCAACTGGAAATTCATATGGGTGACGGTGGGCAGTGCCAACATGAACATCAAGGACACCCGCTACCAAGGCCACGACGCCTACCGCTGCCACCTCATCACACGGGGCAACCGGATGGCCGACCGGCTCTTCGTGTTGCGCGACACCCTCGTCAGCATTGTGGACAAGGAGCTCGTCCCCTACTATTACCGCAAAGGCGCGCTCGAAGGAGACCGCTACACGGTGGACGAAGCCTGGTATGGCTACGAAGGCGGAAAAAACCAGGTGAAAATGCGCTTCAAGACCCACCGCGACGAAATCCGGGAAAAAGCGCAGCAAAGCAACGTCTGCATCTATGACATGCTCAGCATGCTGCTCCGCGCCCGCTCATTCGACGCCTCGGACTACAAGGTGGGACAAAAGATACTCTTCCCCATGGTAGACGGCGGGAAGGTGGAAGAGCAGACCCTGATCTACCGCGGCAAGAAAACATTCAAAATGGAAGAGAGCAAGACCAAATACCGCTGCCTGGTGTTCTCCTTCGTGGAATATGAGGAAGGCGAGGAAAAGGAAGTCGTCACCTTCTACATCACCGACGACCTCAACCACCTGCCCGTGCGGCTCGACATGTACCTGCGTTTCGGCAGCGCCAAGGCGTTCCTGACGGAAGCCAAGGGCGTGCGCAACCCGCAGACTTCCATCATCAAATAATCATCACCCACAAAAACACAAATGCCATGAAAAAGTCCGACTTTGCCTTCATCGCGGTCGTCCTCGCGATTTTTGTCCCGTTCGCCGTCTCCGCACCGCTCTACGACGGCTACAAATCTTTCAATGCCGAACACGGCATGGTGATGAGCTTCCTGAAATTCGCCGTCCTCGCCACGGCCGGTGAGTTGCTGGGACTCCGCCTCAGTTCCGGCACTTATCTGCAACGCGGGTTCGGCGTGTGGCCCCGCGCCGTGGTGTGGGGCATCCTCGGCATGGGCATCAATCTGGCCATGATCATCTTCTCCAACGGAGTGCCGGTGGCCCTTGAATATTGCGGGCTGCACGGCGCGGCCGCTGCCATGGCCGGCCCGACCGGGCCGCTGAAGGTGCTGGTGGCCCTCTGCATCTCAGTGGGGATGAACGGCATCTTCGCCCCCGTGTTCATGACTTTCCACAAAATCACCGACACCCACATCCTGGCCTGCGGCGGCTCGCTGCGCGCCCTGGCCACCCCCATCCCGATGGCCCGCATCATGACCCACCTGAATTGGGACGCGCAGTGGCACTTCGTGTTCAAAAAGACCATCCCCTTCTTCTGGGTGCCGGCCCACACCGTCACATTCCTGCTGCCGGGCGAAGCCCGGGTGCTGTTTGCCGCCTTGCTGGGCGTGGTGCTCGGCGTGTTGCTGGCCGTGGCCGCGCGGATGAAACGCAAGCCCTAAGCGAACCCGCACGAGCAAGGCGTTCCTCCTGAAAAACAGAAAAACGAATAAAAAAACACCACTAAGATCATGCTCGGATTAGAAATTCAGATCAACAACGAACCGCCCATCACGGCCGCAGCGGAAAACTTCACTTTTGCCATACTGACCACGACGGCGGCACCGGACGACGAGGGCTATATAACCGTACGCGGAAAAGGCTATGGCTACGGCTACCATTGGCTCGACGCCAGGGCGCGGCAGGGCGACAAGGTCACCGTGCGCATCATCCAGACCGACAAGGCTTCCCCCCCATTGAAGACCCAAAAGGATGACCGCAAAAAAATGCTGGAACGCTACGCACAGCTCAAAAAAGAACTGGAAGAAAAAGGTTTAATCGCGAAAGAAGGCTGAAACAATGAAAGGATTAATTGTAAGAAGCACCACCTGGGACAATGAAACTTGCCAGGTCGGCATGCCCGGCGAGGGAGTCTCCATCATCATCAACGCCATGGAAAGGGACAACCACTGTCATTGGAGCGTAGGCGGCTATCATCCCAAAGAAAAGAAACATTGGACCTGGAAAGGGGGCACGCTCCACGTGGGAGACGAGATCGAAATGACGTTTGCGGAGTTCGAGGAAGCCACCCCGCCCGTGCTTAAGAAGCCACACACTTGTCCGGCCCCCCCGGAAGGCGACTCGCCCGAAATGTGGCAGTTCAAATTGGAAACTTATCAGAAAATCAAGGAAGTTTTGAAGGAAGAGGGTTTAATATGACAGGAGCAGAAAACGGAGCCGCAGGAAATCAGCGGAAATAACCTAAAAGTTTGCGGTGCCGGAGCGGAGAGGTTCCTATTGCCTCGTAAGGGAAAAAGACACGCGTGCGGAATAGGACAAAACCGGTCTCAAGGGGAGCGCAAAATTCCTTCAAGCGATTCACATTTTTTTCTCAAGAGAAAAAAATGTGAATCGCTTGAGAAAAGCCCGCGTATTTCAAGATGCGTTTATTCTACTGATTATTAGAGAAATAGAATTCTCCTTCAAAATAGGACAATATGGACTTGGAAATGGAGCTTACTTGTTCTTGATTCCTGTGGCCAGGAAAAAACAGGAAACCGAGAAGAAGGCCTGACCGGGAAAGTGCCTTAACGGCCCTTTTTCCCCGACGCGCTTGACACCGCCGTGCGCACCCGGCTCAGCGATTCCGGCGTCATCAGGAGATAAGAGGCCATGTCGTTGACCGACGCCCGGTTGGCCACCGTGGGAAATTCGCGCAAGAAACGTTCGTAGCGCTCCCTCGCCGACTCGAAACGCCAGGAGTCGGCCTTCACCTGGTGCAGGATGAGGTTGTTCTCCAAATAATGGCGGAGCCAGTCGGAAATGCCACGGTAAGTGTGCGAAAGTTCCACCAACGCGGCATAGGGTATCAGGCACAGGTCGCTGTTCTCCAACGCTTCCATGACCAGCCGGGAAGGCTCGTTCTTGAAAATGCTTTCAATGCAATAAGCAAAATTGCCCTCACAGGTGAAATGCTCCGTGATCTCCCGCCCATTCTTGAAATAGAACTGGCGCAACAGGCCCTTGCGCACATAGACCATGTCACGACACACTTGGCCTTCGCACACCACCAACTGCCTTTTCCTCACCGAACGCAATTCCAGGATTCCAGCCAAGGCTTCCAACTCGGCATCAGCCAACCCGGCAAACGACGGTATCAGATCAGCCACCAAACGTTTGTCCATGCTCATTCGTTTCTTCTTTTACCATCTCATGACGAAGATAACAAAAAAACATAAACAACACGCAAACCGGAAACAGAAATCTGATATAAATCAGAAAAAACGAAAAAAAATATCAAGTAAGTTCTTTTTAACCTCCAAAATATTTTTTTTCTCGAAACTTCCCCTAATTTTGCAAACATATCACAGTATTATTAAAAACACATAAACGCGTATGTACCTAATAGGATATGACATCGGCAGCTCCTCCGTAAAGGCTTGTGTGGTAGACGCACAAAGCGGGAAAACGTTGAGCAATGCTTTCTTCCCCAAACAGGAAGCTCCCATCCTCAGCATCAAAGCCGGATGGGCGGAACAAGACCCCAACGCATGGTGGGAATACCTGAAAAGTGCCACGGCAGAGGCAATCGCCACCGCCGCAGCGCATGCGAATTGCAGTCAAGAATCCCTCCGGGAAGGGCTGGCAGCCATCGGCATCAGCTATCAAATGCACGGATTGGTGTGTGTGGACCGCGAAGGCAAGGCGCTCCGTCCGGCCATCATCTGGTGCGACTCCCGCGCCGTGCCCTATGGCAACAAAGCCATGGAAGCCCTTGGCGCGGACTTCTGCCTGGGCCACTTGCTGAACTCTCCGGGCAACTTCACGGCCAGCAAACTGGCATGGGTGAAAGAAAACGAACCGGAAATCTATGAGAAAATAGACAAGATCATGCTGCCGGGCGATTATATCGCCATGCGGCTCACGGGCACGGCCTGCACGACCGTCTCCGGCCTCTCCGAAGGCATGTTTTGGGACTTCAAGCGCAACGCCGTGTGCCAGGAACTGATGGATTACTTCGGATTCAGCATGGACTTGATCCCGGAAATCCGCCCCACGTTCTGCGAACAAGGACGGGTGACAGCAGCCGTAGCCGAAGAATTAGGCATCAAGGCCGGCATCCCGGTGACTTACCGTGGTGGCGACCAGCCCAACAATGCGCTGTCGCTGAACGTGTTCGAACCAGGCGAAATCGCCTCGACGGCAGGCACGTCGGGTGTAGTGTACGGCGTGAACGGCACGGTGAACTACGACCCCTTGTCGCGCGTGAACACCTTTGCCCACGTCAACCACACGGCAGGCTGCGCCTCGCTCCCGTCCTTCCCCTCCACGGAACAGACCCGCCTCGGCGTATTGCTCTGCATCAACGGCACGGGCATCCTCAACTCTTGGATTCGCCGCAACATCGTGCCCGAAGGATGCTCGTATGAAGAAATGAACCGCATGGCCGAAAGCGTGCCCATCGGCAGTGAAGGACTCAGCATCATCCCCTTCGGCAACGGGGCCGAGCGCGTAATGCAAAACAAAGAAACAGGCTGCGCCATCGAAGGCATCAGTTTCAACATACACAATCGCAACCACCTCGTGCGTGCCGCCCAGGAAGGCATCGTGTTCTCCTTCAAGTATGGCATCGACATCATGAAAGGCATGGGCATGACAGTGAACAAGATCCATGCCGGACGAGCCAACATGTTCCTCAGCCCTATCTTCCGCGACACGCTGGCAGGAGTGACGGGAGCCGTCATCGAACTCTACGAGACCGACGGCTCCGTGGGAGCCGCCAAGGGTGCGGGCATCGGCGCGGGCATTTACAAAGACAACCGCGAAGCCTTCTCCACACTCGAGAAGCTGAAGGTCATCGAACCGGACATGCAGAAACGCGACCAATACGAGGAAGCCTACCGCCGCTGGGCCAAAGCACTCGAAAGCATCGCGCAAATCTATTGAGCATTTAAAAGTTATGCCTAACATAATTATTTATTCACCAACCTTTTTAAAAAAACAATATTATGGCACAAAAAGAGTATTTCCCTAACATCGGGAAAATCAAATTCGAAGGAAAAGAGAGCAAAAACCCGCTGGCTTACCACTACTATGATGCCGAAAAGGTCATCATGGGCAAGAAGATGAAAGACTGGTTGAAGTTTGCCATGGCATGGTGGCACACCCTCTGCGCAGACGGCACAGACCAGTTCGGCGGCGGCACCAAGACTTTCCCCTGGAACGAAGGCACGGACGCCGTAACGATCGCCAAGCAGAAAGCGGATGCCGGCTTTGAAATCATGCAGAAACTGGGCATCGAATACTTCTGCTTCCACGACGTGGACCTCGTTTCCGAAGGCAACTCCATCGAAGAATACGAAGCCAA
>CALUNJ010000016.1 GCA_944321975.1 uncultured Paraprevotella sp. | reverse complement strand
GCCACCACGCTGGTCTCACCGATGGATCCCGGAATGAAGCCCCACACCTGATCCCAAGAGAAAGCAGGCACCGTACCCGTAGCCACCTCGCCGAGCGGAGTGGCCTTCGTGAAGCCGTCAACCAAATCGTTGCCCAAACCGCAGATGCTTTCCTTCGCCACCCAGCAAGCGTCACCGCTCATGGCCGTAGGATAGGCAAAGAAAAGGAACGCACGGGTAATCAAAGCCACGTTGAAGATGTTCATACCCGTTCCGCCGAAGATTTCCTTGGCGAAAATCACGGCAAAGGCACAGGCAATGGCGATAATCCACAACGGGCAGTCCACCGGCACAATCATCGGCACGAGCATGCCCGTCACCAGATAGCCCTCCTGAATCTCCTCATGCTTCCACTGGGCCACGATGAACTCGATGCCCAACCCTACCACATAAGACACGATAATCTTGGGCAACACAGCCAGGAAGCCGAAACCGAACATCTCCCAAAACGTGCCGTCCACTCCGGCCTCAGCATAATTCTGGTAACCGATGTTGTACATGCCGAACAAAAGTGCCGGCATCAACGCGATGACCACAAAAATCATGATGCGCTTGCTGTCGATCGCATCGTGTACGTTCACTCCCGTCTTCGACGTGGTGTTAGGCACGAAAAGGAATGATTCGAACCCTTCGAACACCGACCGGAAGGCGTGAAGTTTGCCTCCTTCCTCGAAAGAAGGCTTTATCTTATCCAGATATTTTCTTAACGCATTCATTATAATCTGTTATTTAATTGCGATGAAACATATTTAAGCCATTTCCTTGCGGAGCATGTCCAGCCCTTCGCGTACGATGCGCTGCACTTCGAGTTTCGAAGAATCCACAAACTCGCACAAGGCGAAGTCCTCGGGAGCCACCTCATAGATACCCAACGCCTCCATCCGGTCGATATCGCCCGTGATGATGGCCTTGACCAATTGTTCCGGGAAGATGTCCATCGGGAACACGCGGTCGTACTCGCCCGACATGATCATGTGGCGTTCCCCGCCTTTCACGCGGGCGTCAAGCGCATAGGCCTTCTTTCCGGAAAGCCAACTGCAATAGGCGCGGCTGGAAGAATAATCATTGAAACGCGGCATGATCCAGCCCAGCATCTCATGCACATCGTCGCCTTCGGGAATCACGTTCACTTCCGTCGCGTGGGCCGCCAGGAAACCTTCCGGGGAAGCCTTCACGCCGGTCATCACGTTGCCGCTGACGACACGCAAGGTGCGTCCTTCCGTCACACGGCTTTCCACCAATGTGGACAACTGCTGCCCTACCGTCATCTGGCAATAAGCCGGCTTCTTCACTTCCGAACCAGCAAAAGCAATCACACGAGTGAAGTCCAGCTTGCCGGTATTGAACAGATGGCCAACGAATATGACCTCTTCCGCGCCGAGCGTCCACACCGTCTCACCTTTGTTCACAGGATCTATATGATTGATCTGCACCCCCACGTTGCCTGCCGGTGCAGGGCCATCGAAAAACGTCACCGTCACGTTCTTGGCAGCCGTCAACGCCGGAGCCGTCTGTTTCGTGCTCACGCCAAGATAGGTCTTCGCCATCTTTGCCAAGACATCAAGCCCGGCTTGGAAATCGTCCTCACGACCGTTCAAGACATACTCGAAATCGGCCGCCAACGGCATGGAATTGAAGGCGGACACAAAAATCGCCTTCGGAGCTACCGCAGGATCGGGCACCACGTCATAAGGCCGTTGTTTGAAAAAGCCGAACAAGCCTGTTTCCAGAAGAAAGTCTTTCACTTCCTGGGCCGACATCTGCTCCAGGCTCTTCTTGCCGAAATCCACATACTGTTGTTGCGCATCAGCTTCCACGCGCACACTCAACACCTTGCGGCGGTCACCACGCTCCACCATCGCCACTTTTCCACTCACGGGAGAGACGAACTTCACTTCGGGGTGTACCTTGTCCACAAACAAGGCATCCCCCACCTTGACCGCATCGCCCTCTTTGACCACTACCTTGGGCTTCGTCCCCGTAAAGTCATCCGGCATCAACGCATAAACGCCGGGCTTTTTCACTTCGAACGTCTCCTTGGCAGCCTGGCCCTTGAGGTTCACGTCAAGGCCCTTGCGTAATTTAATTACATTTGCCATATAATAGGAATAATTAAAATGGTTGTCTTTAAAAACGTGGCAAAATTACATTAAAAATGTGACAAAGTGAAGAAATCTAAAAAGAAAATACTATTTTTGTGGAGTAAATGATGAGCGCATAAAAAAACTAAGGAAAATATTCAGGATTATCGCAGGCATTGTTGTCGGTGGCTACCTGCTTTTGATCGCACTACTCCATGTCCCGGCAGTGCAACGGGGAAGCACGTCCGTCGCCACGGAGATGCTGGAACACCTACTTCAGACGGAAGTTTCCATTTCACGGGTGGACTTTGGCTTTTTCAACCGGATTATTTTAGACAAAGTTTCGGTGAAAGACCAAAAAGGCAAAGAATTGCTAAAAGCCTCGCGGCTTTCAGCCAAAATGGAGCTATCGGAATTGTTACATGGGAAAATCTCCATCTCCAACATCCAATTCTATGGATTCGATATCAACCTCTACCGGGAAAACGCAAAAAGCAGCCCGAACTTCCAGTTCCTTATCGATGCATTTTCCGGAAGCGGGAAGCCTTCAGAAGGGCCGGACCTCCGCATCAACTCCATCTTGGTCAGAAGAGGCAAACTGACGTGGCACGAGCATGACAAGCCCTCCACGCCGGAACGATTCAATCCCTCCCACGTCGTCTTAAATAAAATCAGCGCCACGCTTTCCCTCAAACACTACTCGAAAGACTCGTTGAACCTGCGCCTCAAAAAGCTCGCTTTCGAAGAACAATCGGGGCTGAAATTGAACCAGATGGCCTTCAGGGTCATTGCCGGCAAGACACACGCCGTCATGGAAGATTTCCTCCTCGAGATGCCCAACTCACGACTAACCCTTTCGCCTTTCTTCCTCACGTTCCGGAGAGAAGAGCCTGCACCCCACGGAAAAAAGAAAATCCACGACCTGAAATTCCAGGGAGGAATCGAACAGGGCATATTCTCGGCAACCGACTTCTCTCCCCTCTCTCCCGCGCTCCGGAAAGCCGCAACGCTCAGTAGCCTGCAGCCCTTACACATAGAAGCACAAATGTCCGGCGATCTCGAACAAGTCCAAGTCCGTCATTTCTCTATTCACACCAAAGACCACGGCATCGACCTTGAAGTTCCATTGACGATCAACCATCTGACGGAAAAAGAGCAGCTTTCAGTCCTCGCACGCATCCGCAACCTGGAAATAGGAAGTTCCGGACTACGGGATTTTGCCGAACTCATAAAAGGCAAGTCACAAAAATGGCTCACCCAGCTGATACTGGCCGCCGGAGAAGTGAGAGGAGAAGGGTTCGCGGCATACAGCCGGCAACGTGTGGCCACCGACATGACCCTCCGCACCAAAGCCGGCACCCTCTCCGTGTCCGTCAAACTGACGGAGGGCAACCGTTTTGATGCCGACATCAGCAGCAACAAGCTCATGCTCGGAAAACTATTGGGAAAAGAAAAGGAGATAGGCTCCGCGGCTTTCGACCTCACCGGAAAAGGATGGATCAGACGCAACGGACAACCTTGGGTTTCCGTGAACGGGAAAATCCATCAGTTCCACTTCAAACAACACGATTACCGCAACATCACTCTTGATGCCACCTATCATGACGGCGGCTTCGACGGCAAGGCCGGCATCGACGACCCTCACCTCGCACTGACGGCCGAAGGAGCCTTCAGCCTGAAGGCACATATACCTTATATAAAAGGGGAACTATCCGTTGCACGCTTCGCCCCGCATGCGCTTTCCTTGACGCCCAAATACGAAGGCACCACGTTCCAAGGCCACATCAAAGCCGACTTCCAGGGCAACGACCTCGAAGACTTGGACGGCATGGTGGCTGTCAGCGACTTTGCCATGACCAGCCCCAAGGAGCGTTATGCCCCGGGATCCATCTTGCTAACCGCCTCAAAGGACTCCGAAACGCGCAAGCTCTCTGTCCAGAGCGACTTTCTCCATGCCGAAATGGCCGGAAACTTCAAAATGGGCACCCTCATTGCCCATAGCCGGGAACTGCTTCACCGCTACATCCCCACCTTTGTCAAAGCTCCGCAAAAACAAAAGGACACAACGGACGAAGTGTCGCTGAACGTGCGCATAAGCCATGCCGAACCACTGGAAAAAATACTCGGCATCCCGCTGCACATTCACGAACCGGCCCACATCCACAGCTACTTCAACAGCCAGACGGGACAATTCGACTTCGACGCGTCTATCCCGTCCTTTGACTACAACGGGCAACGCTTCACAGACATCGCGACCATGGCCGGACTTTTGGACGACTCCATAGCCTGCACGCTGAAATTCAAGAAACAAGTCGGAAAAAGCCCCGTAGACTTCAGCTTGCAGGCACGTGCCGCCTATGATGAAATCTACGCCCGCATGGCATGGACAAACCATGCGGAGAAAGCCTACAAAGGCCACATCGCCGCCCGCACCCGTTTCTCGCTCAACGAGGAAAAGCGCACGGTCACGGACATCGACTTCTTGCCTTCGCAAATCATCGTCAACGACTCCGTCTGGAACGTACATGCCTCGCGCATCCATGCCACACCGGGCAAAATCCACGTCGACCGTTTCAAGATAGACCAAGCCGACCGCCATCTGATGCTCAACGGCAACGTGTCCGCGCAAACCGGCGACACCCTGACTGCGGACCTGAAGGACATCAACCTGGAATACATCTTCAACATCATCAATTTCCACACCGTGGAATTCACGGGCCAAGCCACAGGAAAGGCATACGGCACCCAACTGATGAAAAGCCCCTCGTTTGACGCCAGGCTACAAGTGAAAGGCTTCACCTTCAACGAGGCCTACCTTGGCGACATGGCCGTACACGGCGGATGGAACAAAGCAGAAAACGCCGTGTTCCTCAATGCCGACATCGCCGACCCGGCCCACCAGGGCACCACCGAAGTCAACGGGGACATCCGCATCGGCGCCCCTCCCAGGGGGGGCATAGACCTGCTTATCCGCACGAAGAACATAGACCTCTCATTCTTGAACAAATACACGGAAGGCATCTTCACCAACCTGCAAGGCCGCGCTTCCGGGTGGACACGGGTCTTCGGCCCGTTCAAAGGCATCAATCTCGAAGGCGACATGCTGGTCAGCGAAGCCCGCACGAAAGTGGACGCCATAGGAGTGGAATACAGGCTCATCAACGATTCCGTCATCCTGCGCCCCGACCGTATCTATTTCCGCGACACGAAAATCTACGACCCGCAGGGCAGCCCAGAAAGCGGCGGGCATTATGCCCTTGTCAACGGGGAACTGCGCCACAGCCACCTTTCCAACCTGAACTACCAGTTCGACATCGAGGCCCACAACGTGCTGGGTTACGACATCAGGGATTTCGGCGACGAAGCATTCTGCGGCACGGCATACGCCACCGGACGCATCGGATTCCAAGGAAGGCCGGGCGAACTGGACATACACATCAACGCACGCCCCGAAGCCGGCACGGTCTTTTCCTACAACCTGACCTCGCCCACGACGCTGACCGACAACCAGTTCATCTCCTACAAGAATTGCAAGGACAGCACCGCCACGTCCTCTTCCACGCCCACGGCGGAAACCACGCCGGCCACGCCCGAGACAGACATGCGCATCAGCTTCCAGCTGGACCTGGTGCCGGAAGCCACCATGAAAATCCTCATGGACCCGCGCGCCGGCGACTACGTCGCATTGAACGGGCATGGCAACATCCGGGCGAACTACTACAACAAAGGCGACTTCACCATGTATGGCACCTACACCGTGGACCACGGCATCTACAAACTGTCCCTGCAGGATGTCATCCGCAAAGACTTCACCTTCAATCCCGGCGGCACCATCATCTTCGGCGGCATCCCCACGGAAGCCGACCTCAACCTGCAAGCCGTCTACACCGTGCCGTCCGTGTCGCTGAACGACCTGAGCGCAGGCGCCACCTTCAGCCAAAACAACGTGCGGGTGAACTGCCTGATGAACCTCACCGGGAAAGCCCGCGCCCCGCAAATCGGTTTCGACTTCGACCTGCCCAACGTGAACGAGGACGAAAAACAGATGGTGCGCAGCCTCATCAGCACCGAGGAGGAAAAAAACATGCAAGTGATTTACCTGCTCGGCATCGGCCGCTTCTACACCTACGACTATAACAACACCGAACAGAGCCAATCCTCCGTGGCCATGAAGTCGCTGCTCTCGTCCACGCTCAGCGGACAGCTCAACCAGATGTTTTCCAACATCCTGGGCAACAACAGCAACTGGAACATCGGCACCAGCCTCAGCACCGGCGACATGGGATGGAGCGACATGGATGTCGAAGGACTGCTCTCGGGAAGGTTGCTGAACAACCGCCTGCTCATCAACGGCAACTTCGGCTACCGCGACAACGCCACCACCACCACGAGCAACTTCATCGGCGACTTCGACGTGCAATGGCTCCTCACCCGCAGCGGGAACGTCAGCCTCAAGGCTTACAGCAAGACCAACGACCGATATTTCACCAAATCGTCGATCACCACGCAAGGCATAGGCATAGGGCTGAAACGCGACTTCAACTCCTGGCGCGACATGTTCCGCATGTTCATTCCCAAGAAGAAAAGAAATGCCGCGGCTCCCCACAGCCCACAAACCACCAGCCGATGAACCAGGAGAACCACACACCGGCCACAGCAGGAAGCCCGCGCAAGGCGTGGGTCGACCTGGGGAAAGGCATCAGCATGCTCATGGTCGTGCTGTTCCATTGCGAAACCTACAACCCGGCCGACCCCGAAGGGTGCAGCGCGCTTTTCGCCTTTTTCCGCATGCCGTTCTTCTTTTTCCTTTCCGGATATGTGTTCACACGCAACTACCGCGCGTTTTCCCTCCGCGCCAAGATGAAACAGATCGCCCGCGGGCTGGTGTGGACCTACCTCGTCTTCACCTCCATCATCCTCATTCCCAAAGCCCTGATGAACGGCAGCCCCATAGCCGAAGGCGTCTGGCTGATCCTGACCGGGCGCGCCTCGTGGTTTGTGGTCTCCCTGGGCGGCGCGCAAGTGCTTTTCGCCTTTTTGCTCAGGTTCACCCAGAAACTGCCCGCCGTGCTGGCCTTCATGTGCGGATCGCTCTGCGCAGGCTATGTCGTGAAAGCCCTCCATCCGGACATGCTCCCTTTCTGCTTCGACTGCACGCTGCTCGTCGTGTTCTTCTTCGGGCTTGGCTTCTTCTACCGGATCTATGAAGACCGGATTTCCAACCTGCTCCCGGCCTCATGGCCGTCTCTCGCGCTGGCCACCCTGCTCTACTTCGGTGCCATTCTGGCCGACGCGCGGTTTTTCCACACCCCGCCTTACCTTTTCGGGGTCTCGGAATACCAGAATTTCCCGCTCTACATTCTCTATGCCCTCCTCGGCATCGTCATGATGACCCTCCTCACCAAGTTGCTGCCCGGCCCCGGGGTGCTGGGATTCATCGGGCGCAACAGCCTCGTGTTCTACTACCTGAACGGGGGAACGGCCAGAATCGCCTATGCCCTCGGCGAAAAGACGGGGCTATATCGTGCCGCCGCCGGCCCCGCGGCCGCGGGCACGGCGGCGGCCATGCTGATTTCCTGCCTCTGCCTTTCTGCGGCAGCCATCCTCATCAAGCGCTACTGCCCCATCCTGGCGGGCGACCGGCAAGCCTTCAACCGCCTCATGCGGAAACTGAACTGGAAGATTGAATTTTAACCCGAAAAGATATGAAACACCTTGAATTCATGCGCGAAGCCATCAGGCTTTCCATCGAGAATGTCAAAAACGGCGGAGGCCCGTTCGGAGCCGTCATCGTGAAGGACGACCAAATCATCGCCACTGGAGCCAACCGGGTGACCGCCAACCACGACCCCACGGCGCATGCCGAGGTCAGCGCCATCCGCGAAGCCTGCCGCCGGCTGGGCACGTTCGACCTGAGCGGCTGTGACATCTACACCTCCTGCGAGCCCTGCCCGATGTGTCTCGGTGCCATTTATTGGGCCCGTCTCAACAAAATCTACTACGGCAACAACAAAAACGACGCGGCCGCCATCGGATTCGACGACTCCTTCATCTACGACGAACTGGCCCTGCCCCGCGAAAAACGCCAGAAAGCCATGGAATCCCTGCTGCCGGAAGAGGCCATCGCCGCTTTCCGGCTCTGGGCCGACACGGCCGACAAGACGGAATATTAAGAAACTGTTTTGGATTTCTCCTAAAAAGGATTTCCGGGCTTGCCGCATTGTCCTAAATAAGTTCCAGGCAACGATGTGATTTGGCGGCTCTCCACCAATATAGGCATTTTGCCCCTGAATGGCAGCATCCTTTCCTTATTTCTCCATTTCTGTTTGGGACAAAATATTGCCGGAGCACCCGCAGCCCGGCCGCGAGGGGTGGAACGGGGGAAAGGCCGGCGGCGGCGCGATGCCAGGATGTCAGCCCTGCGGCGCGCCGGCATTGCAAAATGACAGGATTTCCCCGAAAATCCGCACCTCCGGGATTTTGCAAACTCATCCATTGGGGGAGCGTTTGTTAAAAAATGCGCCCCGTTCTGCCGCCCACGGGCATTTCCGCACCCCAAACCGCCTTTTCCCGCCCACGGGAAATCCATTTCCCGGCTGAGAAAAATCAAAATTCCTCATGAGGCAGGATTTCCCGCGGCCTGTGGCAGGTGTCCGGACATCCCGGAAAGGGGACAGGACGGGGCGCAAACCGGCGTTTTTCCCTCCGGATGGAGGAAGAAACGCCGCAAGAACCGACGCGCAGAATGTCAGCCCGAAGCGGGTTTTGCCGACAGCCTCGCGGGAAACGGGCGCACGCCGCCTCGCCGCGCTTTCCGCCGCGTAAACCAATCCCCCGGAAACCGTGCAGGATGCCACCGCCCCGGCCCGCCACAATCCCGCGCAGCCCTGCGGACGGCCGGGCGGGCCGCCACACGCGACGCTCACGCCGCGCACGTGACAGATTGACATCGCGCCAGTCCCGCCATCCCCGGCACCCGTTTTCCCGTGCGGCGGCGAACCGGATGAATCTTATCTGATGTGATCCAGGACAAGATTGCCGGGTTTGACCTATCCATTGGTGTGCATTTTAGGCAAGACCGTTCGAAGAATCGTCCTCTACCATCACACGATAAAACCAAAGCCATTGGTGTCCGATAAAAGACAGATCCCGGAAGAGCACACATTCGACGACAAATCCACAAAGAGCAATACTTGACATCACACACTCCACGTCAGAAAGATTCTCCCGACACCGGAAAGGCTCGATTCCACACATATTTCATGAAATAAGATTCAAGAGCAACAGATTTGATGGAAAAACAGAAAAAACGTCCTTACAAAATTGTTACTCAATTCCAAACAAGCGAAACGGCAGGACTGTGTACACTATTGCCATCACGTTTATTTTATATCTATACAAAATAAACTGCACAGGGATATTGCAAAGTCATCCTTTTTTATTATCTTTGCACCAATAACATTATTATCGTTCTTATTAACTCTTAATTTAAAAAAGCCATGAAATTAAACAAGATTCTCATTGCCGGCTGCATGGCAGCCTTGTGCATGACATCATGCACCACAGTGAAAAAGACCGCAAGTGCCATTGACGTGAACAATAGCCTCAGGTCGAAAACCAAAGCAACGCTTGTCGTGCAAGACCAACGTGTCTCATACACCCTGCGTCCGACCAAAGCCATACGGCGGGGCGGATTGGACAACGTTAAAGCTGCCGCCGTGTCTGAAGTGTTGAAGCAAAACAACGGCGCAGACGTGCTTGTAGACCCACAGTTTGAAACCCGCATACGCAAAGGGCTCTTCGGGAAGAAAATAAAATACGTCACCGTCACCGGTTACCCTGCCAAATACCAATCATTCGAAACCGCAACCAAATAACCCGACAGCACCATGAAAAATTTATTTCTCACCATCGCATGCGGCCTCGCCCTGATGCTGGCTTCATGCTCGACCGTGACCAAGACCGCGGCCACAGCCAACGTAAAGACCGGAATATACCAATACCCCACTGTGGCCGACCTCGACATAAAAGACAAAGTGGAGAAAGAAATGACGTGGAGTTTCCGCCCGTTCCATCTCGGCGAACCGAAATTGTCGGATGCCAAGGGCAACCTCATCGCCGAGACGCTCAAGGAGTGCGACGCCGACGTGATGCTTGAACCGCAGTTCATCTTCTCGCGCACATCGTTCGGCGAACGCCGCCTCACGCTCACAGGTTTCCCCGCCAAATTTAAAAACTTCAGGCGCGCCACGAAAGAGGACATCGAAGCGCTCAAGGCAAACGACACGCCCAATACGCGCACCCTCTACAACGTGACGAAAAAGAAAAAGTTCCTCGGCTTGTTCTGAGCACTACACGGAAATGACATCCGGACCTCAACCGGCCTCCCCAGGCACATGCGGAAAAGCGGCCATGCCCGGCCACCGGGAAGAGAGGGAAACCTGTTGAGATCCGAAAGCGCCCCACGGGCACAGCGGCCGTGAGAGGGAAGGATATTCCCATTCCGGCTGCTGTTCTTTTCATTGCACGACAGAAGAATGTGCCTTTTGCACACATCCATTAACTAAAACAACCTTTTTCAAAAAAAATGCGGCTGTCCCAGAAAAAAAATATGTATATTTGCGACGTGATGTTCCTGAAGTGTCGGGATACAATCCTTTTTGTGGAATTGAAACTGCATTTGCTGCATATTCTTACAAATGTTGAAACATAGGAAATTTCAAGATTAAGTATGGTAAGAAATGTGAGTAGATGCCTGTGCAAACGCGCAGGCTTCCTATACTCCTATTTTCACATACTTAAGGTTTCCTAGGACCTCAACATCGAGAAAAATAGGTGGGAGCCTGCGCGGTCGCGTCCATACATGCTTTCCAAGGGAAGATTCCCCGTCCGGGCTTGGTTCTCGCCTTTTCAACTTCCACCACATTGCATGAGAACAAAAAAAAGAAACAGACCCCAAAAAGAGAAAAAAAAAGAACAATTATGAAACTAACCAGCCTTGTCTCCAAGCTATTCACAGCAGGAAAGACACTGACACAGCCCCAAGGCGACAAAGACAAAAACCACCTGACCGGGCCTTGCGGCGAACATGCAGAGTGGGCCTTCTCGCCCGGCGACGGCAGATTGCGCATCTTCGGCACCGGAGCCACCCACGACTTTTTCGGAGCACGGAAACTGCCTTGGAAGCCCTTCCTCCCGTCCATACGCATCATCTGCGTGTAAGAAGGCATCACCTACGTCGGTTTCCAAGCCTTTTGTTATGCCAACCACGTGGAGGAAGTCCGGCTCCCCTTGTCGCTCCTCCACATCGGCCAACATTGTTTTTCCTACTGCACCGACCTGTCCGCCATCCAGCTGCCCGAAAAGCTGCAAGCCATCGGCGACTATGCCTTCGCCCACTGCACCTCCTTGCGGGAAATCGTCCTGCCCGCCTCGCTCGTCCGGGTCGGCAAGTCGGCCTTCGCCCGTTGCAGCCGCCTCGCCTCCGCCACGTTCCTTTCCGCCGGCTCCACCGACATCGGCAAACGGGTCTTCGCCGGCTGCTACCGGCTCGCCCGGCTTTCCCTGCCTTTCCCCGGCAGCGGCACCCCCGCCTCGTTCCGGAATTTCGGCGAGCTTTTCGGCACCCTTCCCGACAAGGAAATGCGCATGATCACGCAAGAACTGGACGAAACGTCCACGCAAATCTACTACATGCCCATGAATCTCTCGGTCTTGCAAATCAAGGAAGGATGCGAGATCCTCCCCCCATACGCCTTTTTCAGCTGCCACATGTTGAAACAGGTGCATCTCCCCTCGACACTCTACCTCATCGGGCACGACGCCTTCCGCAATTGCGCGGGGCTGGCAGCCATCTATTGTCAAGGGAAATCTCCGGCCGCAGTGTCCGAAAGCGCGTTCGAAGGCGTCCGGAAAAACGTATGCCGGCTCTTGGTGCCCGCCGGATGCAGGGATATTTACAAACAAGAAAAGGGATGGAAATACTTCTCCCTCGTCGAAGAGCACCCCTGACCCTGCTTTCCCGGGCACGGGACACCGATGGGAGGCCTTGGGGCACGGTTCGTGGGGCAACTGTGGACCAACGGTTTACAAGCAATGCTTTTTTCTCAAGCGATTCACATTTTTTTGCTTGAGATTCATTCGCTTTTCCCAATCGAAAAAAATCCGCCCTTCTTGGGGACGTTTCCGCACCCTCTTGTTGCACGCCATCGCGCATTTTCGTATTTTTGCTTTCATACGAATAGTCAGGAAAAATGAAAACACGTAGAAAAATTGACATCATGATGGCTGCGGCCCTCGCCGCCTCGCTCTCCGCCTGCGGAGGGAAGGCGCCGAAAGCCACGAATGCCGAAAGCCCGACGGAGATTTCCGCCACGGCCGGAAACCCGCACCTGAAAACCCTCCACACCGCGAAGGCGGACATCACCTGGATCCAGGACAATGCGCAGGAAAAACGGATGCCGCGGACGTTGTTTGCCGATGCCTCGGATGAGCTGATCGACAGCTTGGCACTGCAAGACGGCATACCCTCCACCGTGAGCACGTTCTTCGTCGAGACAGCCGGCGCACGCATCTTGTTCGACACCGGGCTGGGCGCCCCCGACAGCCGGTTGCTCGCCGGGCTTTCCGGTTTGGGCGTATCGCCGTCCGACGTGGAATACCTCTACCTGACGCACTTCCACGGCGACCACATCGGCGGTATGATGAAAGGCGACAGCGTAGTCTTTCCCAACGCGGAGGTCTATGCCGCAAAAGCGGAATACGATGCCTGGATGAAAATGCCGGAAGCCCAAAAAGCGATGGTGGAAAAGACCATGGAAGCCTACAAAGGCCGACTGCACCTGTTCGAATTCGGTGACACGCTGCCGGGAAACGTCGTGGCCATCGAGGCCGTCGGACACACGCCGGGACACACCGTCTTCCAAGCCGGGAAGTTACTCGTCGTGGGCGACCTGATGCACGGTGTAGCACTCCAGAAAAACCATCCGGAGGTCTGCGCCTCCTACGACATGGACAAACCCGCCGCCATCGACACCCGGAAACGCATCCTGGAATATGCGCGCGACAACGGGATGACCATGGCCGGCATGCATTTCCCCGCCCCGGCGTTCATCGCCGAATAGGGACGCGTCAGATGTGCACCTTGACACCGACGGCCAGGCTCAGGATTTCCTTGAACTTGATGCTCCGGTCGCCGAAAAAGGTACAGAAATCCGTGTCGCAGGCACCTAACTCATAAAACAACGAGATGTCCTGCACCAGCCAGTCGGACACGTCCGGAATGTCGAACATGATGCGCTGCCCCAGCGAGAGATTGGCGCGGATGCGAGTGGAAAAACCGTAATAACCTTTCGGGTAACGATCTGGCTCGCGCGTCCAGAACTTGTCGTTCAGCACCGAGGAAAGGAACAAACTGCACGACAGGGGCTGGACGATCCATGCGCTTTCTCCTATGCGCAACCGCCAAGGCACGTAGGACTGCTTGACCGTGAAGACCAGCTTGTGGTGCTCGCTCTCGAATTTCGGAAGGAAACCGAACATGAGGTCCGTCTCCCACTGCTTCTTCTTCCCGTACGTCCATCCCGTCCCCAGGGAAACCATCCCGATACTTCCAGCGAACTGCATCTTATAATGGTCCGGGATAAGCCGCTGCCACATCTCCATCCGCCGGGTCATCATCTTCTCATACCGCGTGCGGGCCGAATCGGCCTGCGCACCCATCTCTTGCGCTCCGGCCCGGGAAGGCAGGAGTGCCAGGCACAAGCTAAAAAGAACAACGCTCAATCTCATACCCCTCCTCCTTGATGGTGATGACATAATATCCCCGCTTCCCGATGGTCGTGCAACCGTAATACATCACGCCGTCGCCGAAATAGTCTTTTTCCTGAAACGAGTGCTGATGGCCGAACAGGCAGAACTGCAGGCCGGGAAAGCTGGTGACATACGCCTCGAATGCCAGCTCCACGTTGTTGTTGAACTCGTCGTCGCCGGGCGGCACGTGCATGGCCACGACGGTCTTCTCCACCCCTTCGGGCCAGTCGCGCAGCT
Source organism: uncultured Paraprevotella sp. (assembly GCA_944321975.1). Taxonomy (GTDB): domain Bacteria; phylum Bacteroidota; class Bacteroidia; order Bacteroidales; family Bacteroidaceae; genus Paraprevotella. The sequence goes on along the minus strand of CALUNJ010000016.1, from coordinate 22,827 downwards.
CCCGCTCCATGAAGTCGAAGTTCGGCACCGGGTGGCTGTAGTCATACTCCAGCGCGTTCGTGTTCAGGCAGATGAAACGGACGTTGCCCGCCGTGAACGCGAAGTTGTCCTCGCCGAATACTTTCAGATACACGTCGAATCCCGTGCCGAGGCAGTCATGGTTTCCCAGCAGGCAGACGTACGGCATGTGCAGCTTGTTCAGGAAGTCGCGCGACCAAAGGAACTCCTTCGTCTCCCCGAAGTCGGCCACGTCGCCGCCGTGCAGCACGAAGTCGATGTCCCCGCGCCGGTTCAGCAGGTCCACCACCTCTTCCGTCTCGTCATACCTCCGCTGCGTGTCGCTGATCATGGCGAAGCGGAACTCCCGCTTTCCCCTCGTCTTCTCCTCTATCAGCCGGACGTTCTTCGCTGTCAGCCCCGTCTCGCCCTCGATGCGCGTGTCGTACGGGTGGTACTCTATCAGTTCGCATCCCTGCAAGAGAAATGCGCACAGCCACAGTCCCACCGTTTTCCATTTCCTCATACATTCTTCTTTTGGAGGCCAAAGATACGGCTTTTATGCCATGCGGAAGTGTTCCAAAAGGTATGTTTCGTAGCAGAAACAAGCAAAACGGCCGCGCACAGCCCCTGCAGGCTGTGGCGCGGCCGCTTATTCCCCGCTCCAAGACTCACCGGTTGACCTTTACCGTCCGGTCTCCTGCCTTTATTATAAACAGGCCGTGTCCGCGGGGAGGGCGATATCCGTGCGTCCGCCTATGGCATTGACACGCGTCACGAGCGTGCCGTCCACGCTGTAGACCTCAACCAGACCGGCTGTTCCTTCCACGGCTATGCCGTCGGCCGTGGCTGCCACGTTCTGCTGCTGTCCGCCGGTCATCGTTGCCTCAATACCCGTCGAACCTATGGCCTGTATGCTCCTGAAGTTCTTCCAATACCAATCATTCTTGTAACGTTCCCCGGCCTCCGCAGGTACGTAGAGCGTAGCCGATGCGAAAGTCTTTCCGGGAAATACACCCGAAGCATAGAGCGAAGGCGGATTCGAGTTTAACGACGTGACGGACTCCAGATTGACACAGTTCTCAAAACCACTGTCTCCGATACTGAGTATGCTTTGCGGCAAGACAATGTCCTTTAGCCCCGTGCTGACAAAAGATAAAGGATCAAGCCGTTACGGAAAATCCATTTGACTCCCCTTTTCAATCGGCAAACGTCACCTTCAGCACAGGGGCTATCGCATTGGGCTTGTCGGCCGGCAGTTCCGCCGTCAAGGCCGTGCCATCGCAGGTGTAATCCACCGGGCCGTGTCCCAGCAGTTCCACGCCGGCCACCTTGCCTTTGTAATTTTCCCCCTCGCGCAGCGACTTCATCACCATGCGCCCGCCGTCAGGCCAGCCCAGCGCCGTGGCATAGACCACGCCCCCCTTCTGCACATAGCGGATATCGGCCGCCGTGTATTTCTGCCCTTCGTTGAACCCTTGGGCATTGATCGGATTGGCGCTTTCGGCCAGCGGCCCTTCGCCGAAGGTGGCCCACGGGCGCGTGCCATAGATGCTCTCGCTGTTGATGTCCATCCAAGCCTTGAGGTCCTTCAGTATGGCCATTTCCTTCTCGTCGATCGCCCCGCTGCCCCGCAGAGGAACGCTCAACAACAAGTTGCCGTTCTTGCTCACCACGTCCACCAACATCTTCACCACCGTGGCCGCCGACTTATAGCCGTCCCGGTCATAAATGCCGCGGTCGTAATGCCAGCTTCCCAAGCACGTGCATGTCTGCCAGTACTTCTCCTGCGGGCGGTCGGGCACGCCGCGCTCCACGTCCCACACCATGGCTTCCTTGTGCCGGTCCTCCAGGATCTTGCCCGTCACCACGGCCCGCATCTGCCCCCCGTGGTCTTTCAGGCTCTTATTGTACATGTGGGCCAGGATTCTCACGCCCTCGTCGCTGATGGGATAAAAAGGCAGCACCGTGTCGTCGAAATACAACACATCGGGATGATAACGGTTGATCACGTCCAACGTGCGGTTATACACCTCCGTCTTGAAAGCCCCCGAAGGCTGCGAGGCACCGTTGCCCCAAGCCCACTGCGAATGAATGGCGCCCACGTTTTTGCTGTCCCGGCTCCGTTCGTGCCGCTGCGCGTAAAGGTCCTGCGGGTCGTAGCCTTCCCACCACTTGCCTTTCCCGTCGGCGGCCGTGAGTTTCCCGTCGTAATCCTGCGCGCCTTCCATCCACGTCCAGGTGTGCGAGGCGTGGATGCTCACCCCGAGCGGCAGCCCGTACTTCTTGCAAGCCGCGGCCCACTCGCCCACGATATTCCGCTTCGGCCCCATGTTCACGGAGTTCCAAGGCTGGTATTTGCTGTCCCACAGGTCGAAATTGTCATGGTGGTTGCCCAACGTCATGAAATAACGCGCCCCCACGCTTTTGTAAAGGCGAACCAGCGAGTCCGGCTCCCATTCTTCGGCTTTCCATTCGTTGATCACGTCCTTGAAGCCGAACTCCTTCGGGTCGCCATACTTCTTCACGTGGTATTCATGCTGCCACTGCCCCGGATAGTACATGTTACGGGCATACCAGTCTCCCGCCTCCGGCTCGCACTGCGGCCCCCAATGTGCCCAGATGCCGAACTTGGCGTCGCGGAACCAGTCCGGACATTCATACCGGGACAATGACTCCCATGTGGGCTCATACACACCCGCCTGCATCGGCTCGGGCTTCACTGTCTCTTGCGCTTCTGCGGGCATCGCCGTGCCCATGACGGCCAGCAGGCTCCCGCACACTGTTCTAATCCAATGTCTCATGCTAATTCATATTTTTTTATTCCATGTTTTCCCTAACCGAATCACGCCCCATGTTCCATCACATTCCTTTTTCCTAATCTTATTGCAAAGATAAACTTTTCATCCCGTTTTCCGTCGCACAATATGTGCCAATAATCGCATTTTATCAACCTATGCATAGGCCTGTATCTAAAAAAGACGAACAGGTCATCACCAGACCCATATCAGCCATCTTCCTAATTTCTCGAAGAAACGACCTACCCCCCTTATGGGCAGCAGCACGCCAACGACCCGCCGTGACCCGACTGCGCGCCCCACAGGACAAAAGAAGCATCCGAAACAAAAAAGAAGACACCACGCGCCATCACAACCGCCTGCCCTCCTCCCACCAAAAAAGGAAAACGACAGGAAAGAAAGCCCGAAACGACCGCCCGGAAACGGCAGAATTTCCCTCAAGCGATTCACATTTCTTTTGCTTGAGAAAAAAATGTGAATCGCTTGAGGGAAATTTACGCTTCTCTTGAGAGGCTTTTTCCGCCCTTCGGCACGGTTTGGGAAGGAGCCGGAAAATCACAGACATTTCATCGGGCACAGAATGAAAAAAACGGGCGAGGCCTCCGCAAATTCCGGTCCCGTCCGCCTGGCTCCTTCCGCGCCTCGGAAGCCACGGTCCGCCCGGCAGCGCGGCTCAGAGCCTCCGCACCTTGATGCCCGACAGGAAAGGCTTCCCCTTCACGGCTTTCAGCCCGACCAGGATGGCGTCGCCCTCGTTGCGCACGATATAACGCCGCCTGAAAGCCGTGCGGTAACGCCCTCCGTCGGCAGGCGAAAAGTCGGACTCCACCTGCTTGCCGCAAATGGAAATGTGGAAACGGGCCTCGCCCGCCGCCTTCTCCGCGTCGGCCTTGCCCAGGAGGTTGGCCTGCTGCACGGCAGGGCGCGTCACGTCCGCCATCAGCAGTTCCACCTCATAGTCGCCCTCCGGCGCATCGATCTTATAGGCGAAATCCCCTTCGCGCCAGGTCTGATACAACGGTCCGTCCACGGTATTGACAATTTCCGACGTCGTGCTGCGCTCCTCGCCGCCGACATAGCCCCATCCGCCCCGCACGTATGGCCGGTCGGGCAACCAGGTGAGCTGGCTCACGTCAGAGGTGAACTCGCAACGGCTCCCCACGTTGATGGCCAACTCGTCGCCCGCAGCCAAGTCGGGCATGGGGCGCATGCGAATCTGCATGGCATCTTCCACAGGCTGCCCTCCACGGCCGGTTCCTCTGGCCCGGAGCAACGACGTGCCTTCGGGCAACGCCACCCGGAACACGGCATGGCAGTTTTCCACCTTCTGCCGTCCGGCAGACTTCCCGTTGACCAGCAGTTCCACCTCCGGCAAGTTCGTATAGACCTTGACCGCCTGCGTCGCGCCCGTGCGCACCGGCCAGTCGCGGCTGGCGATGTGGAGCACCGGAAGATCCTCGCGCCACATGGACTTGAAGTAGTAGGCCACGTCCTTCGGCGTACGGTCGTTGTAGAACAACCCCTTGTTGTTCACCCTCGGCATGGACTCCTGGCGGGCGGCCACATTAAAGTCCACGAAATTCCAATAGGCGCATCCGCTAATCCACTCTTTCTCCTCAATGTAGGGCAAATAGTGCTCCACATACGTCTGATGGTATTCCATGCTGAAGTCGAACGGACGGCCTTCCGCGGCATGCAGCCGGCAGTCGCTGCCCGCCCCCCACTCGCTGATGATGACCGGAAGGCCGGGATAGTGCGCATGCTGGTATTCGCACCAGGCATTGAAATCCTCCAGGCGGTCCACATACCACCCCTGATAAAGGTTCCATCCGGCCACGTCCACCGAATCCAGGCCTATTTCATGATAAAGGTTGGTCATGTTGAACGCCATCGCGCTGGCGCGGGCAGGATCCTCTTCCTTCAACACCCGTTCCAGCCGCCGGGCCAAAGCCACGGTGCGGTCCCTGTAATCCGGCCAGCGGGAATCGCCCGGCCCCGGAGTGACCAGCAGAATCTCGTTCATGTAGCCCCACATGATAATGGACGGGTGGTTGTAGTGCTGGCGGATCATCTCGCGCAAATTCCGTTCGCAATTGTCCGCATAGCCCGGCGTGTCCTCCACGATATTGACAATAGGAATCTCCTCCCAAGCCAGCAAGCCAAGTTCGTCACAAAGGTCGACCAAGGCATCGTCCTGGGGATAATGCGAGATGCGGACAAAGTTGCAGCCGATGTCTTTCATCAGGCGCACATCCCGGCGGTGCGCCTCGTCGTCGAGCGCCACGCCCACGGGAGCCTGATCTTGATGGCGGTTCACGCCGCGGAGCTTATAAGGCTTCCCGTTCAGGAAAAATCCCTTGTCCCCGTCGAAGGGAAACCAGCGGAAGCCCACTTTTTGCCGTTGTTCGTCCAACACTTTCCCGCCCTTGGGGTCGACCAATGCCGTCTTCACCACGTAAAGCGAAGGGGACTCGGGCGACCAAAGCTGCGGCCGGCGGATGGCATCCGACGTGTATTCCGCCACGCGGGTTTCTCCGGCTTTCAGCCTGAGCCTCTGCCGCCGGGTCTGCAGGAGTTCGCCTCCGGGAGAAAAAATCTGATGGCGCAGTTCCAGGACGGCCGCCTTGCCGGCATCGTTCACCACCTCGCTGCGGACACGCACCGTGGCCTGCTCCGTGCTCACCTCCGGAGTGGTGATGAAGACCCCGGAGGGTCCCATGTTCTCCATGTTGAAATGCTGTTCGGGAAGGGTGATGAGCCACACGTCGCGGTAGATTCCGCCCCAAAAAGTAAAGTCTGCCGAAATGGGCGTGATGTCCTTCCGCCCGTTGTCCACCGTGACTTCTATCACATTCTCCTTCTGCAGTCCGTCGGTCACATCGACCGTGAAAGCCGAATACCCTCCGGCATGGCTGCCCACCGCCCGGCCGTTCAGCGCCACCTCGGCGGCCTTGCTGGCCGCATCGAACTTCAGATAATAACGGCGGCCTTCTTCCACCTCGGGCAGCGTCAACACACGGCGGTAAACCGCTTTTCCCTGGTAATAATTGCGGCCTGCATAGGCATCCAGATTATACGTGTGGGGCAGGTTGACCCGCGTCCATTGCGGTTCCGACAGTTTGCGGAATTCCCAACTGTCGTTGAGGGTTTTCATTTCACGTTGTGCCGCCAAGGGAGAGACAGCAAGGCAAAGGACCCACCCGGCCATCCACATGCCTTTCTTGAAATCAGGTAATGTCATACGATATAGGGGGTATGGTTCCTGGAAACAAAGTTAACACAAAAAAAACATATCCAAGAAACCTCAAACAGGAAAAACAGCTTCGGCCTTTCCACACCCGTAATCAAGGTACTTTGCAACCATCCGAAAGAGCATACGGGTGGTGCCGGAATAGCCGCCCCGACCATCCTCAAATGGCAAGGCGGCTATTTTTGAACCACAAAACAACAACATTCAGAAGCCGCGCCTCCCTCCGCCACAGGTCAGGCTCAACCTTGACGGTAAGACCGATGCCCGTAGACCACCACAACCACAAAACAGAGGAAAGGCAGCAGAAACGAAATATTGACGGCCGGCATCCCCCACACTTCGTGCAGGTCGATGACGGACGCTTGGAGCGGCGGCAACACAGAACCGCCCAGAATCGCCATGATCAGGCCGGCAGCGCCAAATTTGGCATCCTCGCCCAGCCCCTGCAAGGCGATGCCGTAAATGGTGGGGAACATGAGCGACATGCAAGCCGACACTCCCACAATGCAATACATGCCCCAAATGTCCTGGAAAAAGACCACGCCCAAAGTGAACAGGCAGGCCACCACCGCCAACGTGCGGAGCAACCACCCCGGATTGAAGAAACGGAGCAAAAACGTGCAAATAAAACGGCTCACACAGAACAAGGCCATTGCGGCGATGTTGAACTGCTGCGAACGCACCTCGGCGGCCTGCTCGGCCATGCCCATGTCCATAAAAAGGCGGGTGCCATACTGAATGATGAACGTCCAGCACATGATCTGCGCCCCCACATAGAAGAACTGGGCCACCACGCCTTCACGATAGCGGGGCACGGCCGCGAGGCGTCTCAGCGTCGGCCCGAAATCCATCTTGCCCGTCCCGTCGCTGTGTTTCGGCATCTTCATCACCCGCACCAGCACCAACACGCACAACGTCACCACGCCAATGACCAAATAAGGAGCAATCAGCGTGGCCAGGTCCGCATCGCGTATGGCTTCGAATTCGCTGTCGGAAAGCAAAGCCCGCTCCGCCGTGTCCAAAGGATGGAGGCGGCGTTGCACAAACTCCATGGCCACATACATGCCCAACAAGGCCCCTATGGGATTAAAAGCCTGTGCCAGGTTGAGCCGCCGCGTGGCCGTTTCCTCCGGCCCCATGGAAAGGATGTAGGGGTTGCAACTCGTCTCCAGGAACGAAAGGCCGCAAGTGAGAATGAAATATGCGATCAAGAATGGATAATAGTCGCCCAACTCCTTGGCCGGGAAGAACAAGAAGGCGCCCAAGGCATACAGCCCCAGTCCCAGCATGACCCCCGCCTTGTAAGAATAGCGGCGGATGAACATGGCCGCAGGAAGCGACATGGCAAAATAGCCACCATAGAAGGCCACTTGGACCAGCGTGCCTTCCGTGACGCTCATGCGGAAGATTTTGGAAAAGGCCTTCACCATGGGGGTCGTGACATCGTTGGCAAACCCCCACAAGGCAAAACAACTCGTGATGAGGATAAAAGGAACTATGGCCGCCCATGAGCCGTCCCCTATGATTTTCTTTTTCGAAGTGCTTTCCACGTTTTCCTATGCTTTTAAGTGAACCAAAAAATCAGTCTCATTCCTCATAAAGATAAAACATCCGTTCCATGGGCTGCCACTTCTCGGCCGAGGACATACCCGCTCCAGCCTGCTGGAAGACAGCCATATAGTCTTCCCATTCCTGCTGACGGGGCAAAGTGGCCAGGCGCGCCATGGCCTGGTCCCAATCAAAATCCAATGGAGTCTCCACGATCATGAAGAGTTTCGTCCCCCGGATATAGATTTCCATCTCCAGAATGCCCACTTCCCGGATGCCCTGCCGTATCTCAGGCCAGGCCTCCTCCCGGCTGTGCCGTTTGCGGTATTCTGCAATCAACTGAGGATTGTCGCGCAATTCCAACGTCCGGCAATAGCGTTTCACAGGCACCGCATAGGACCTGACTCGATAGCCTTCCATGTTTTCCATTCTTTTTGTGCACACTTTTGCAGGCGCGTCCTCACCATGGGACGGATTCATCCCCCTTCCGACCCGCGTGCCTCCGGTTTGTTTTTCTTTAATTAATGCAAATTTAAGAAATCCTATCCATGCGGGAATAGAACAAAAACATCAAAAGATAGGATGATATTTACTTCTTAAGTTCCAAAGAGAGGAACCGTGCCCCAAGCGCCCATTTCCGGCGCGACAGGCAAACCGCCATTTCATTCCCGCTCGACCAGCACCGTGGCGTAAGCCGCAATGCCTTCCTCCCGCCCGGTGAACCCCAAGCGTTCCGTCGTAGTCGCTTTCACGGAAACGTCTTCTTCATCCACGCCCAGGATGCCGGCCAGACAAGCCTGCATAGCCGGAATATGCGCCTTCAACTTCGGGCGTTCGGCACACACTGTGGCATCCACATTGCCCACACGATAGCCTTTCGTGGCGATCAATTCCACCGTCTTGCGCAGGAGCACCTTGCTGTCGGCACCACGAAATTCTTCCGCCGTATCCGGAAAATGGAAGCCGATATCCCGCATATGGGCAGCCCCGAGCAACGCATCACAAATGGAATGGATCAACACGTCCGCATCACTATGCCCCAACAATCCCTTGGAATGCTCCAGGCGTATGCCTCCCAACCAAAGTGCCCGCCCTTCGACCAGGCGATGCACATCGAAGCCAAACCCCACTCTGATCTTTCCCATAACCTTTGCCGTTGTTTATCTGCGCCCTCCGAACAAATCTTTCATCCCGTCCAAATCGAAGCCCAAGGTAAAACGCATCGTCTGGTCCAGCGGATTGCTTTGTGCCGTGGAGAACACGTAGCCGGCATCCAGCGAGAACACGCTCATGCGGAAGCCCGCCCCAAAAGTCAGGTATTTGCGGTTTCCTTTGTTCTCACTCTCATGATGATAGCCCGCACGAAGCGAGAACCGGTCGTTGTAGACATATTCAAGACCCAGGCTCCACTGGATTTCCTGCATTTCTTCCTTGAACCCGTTGGGCGCGTCGCCGAAACTCTTGAAAATACCCGCAATGGGCGAGATGTCATAATAGTCGCGCTGCACCCGGTCGGTATAGTCCTGGTCCGCCTCTCCTTCCTCCTGTTTCGGATAAGTCGGCACCAGAAGTTTGTTGGCATCTGCGGCTATGGAAAACTTGTTATACTCATTGATGGGCACGAGGAAATTGAGCCCCAGGCGCAAGTTGGTCGGGATAAATTCGGAATTATCATCGCCGCCATACGAGATCTTGCTACCGATGTTGCTAATGTTCAACCCGATGCCCATGTTCCACTCACGGGTGCGCCCCACAAAGTAACGGTTCCAATAAAGCGCGATGTCTGCCGCGAAAGCCTTCCCCGGCGAAGTCTCTTCGGAATAATCGTAAGTGATGTCCGACAAGATAAAACGCAAAGCCACGGCAGCGGAAAACGTCTCGCTCAACATGCGCGAATAAGCCACATCGAAAGACATTTCATAAGGACTGATGGTCATGTCCCCCCCATCGTCCAAAGAACTGCTCGTGGACACCTCGCCCAACGAGAAATAACGCAGGGACGCGCTCACGGCCTGATAGTCTCCGATGCGGTAGAACCCGCTCACATAGGCCAGGTTGATGTCGTTCACCAACTGGCGCAGCCACGGCGTATAGTTGACTCCCACTCCCGCACGGGCGATGCAAAACGGGTATTTGGCCGGATTCCAATATTGGGAACTCACGTCCGGTTCGGTGGCCGCCCCGATGTCGCCCATGGAACCGCCTCGCGCATCCGGAGCGATGGACTGTGAAGTCACGCTGGTGGTCACGGGATTGAACATGTTTCGCTTGTCTTGCGCATACACCGATGCCGACATGCTCCCCCACAAACACAAGGCTGCAAACAAATATCTCTTTTTCATTTTCATCTTATTGCTGCTCATATACATGGTATGATAACGCCTCTTCCGCCCTATTTATTGCTTAACACGACTATTTTATTCGCACGCGACACCGCTTTGCTGTCCGAAGTGGACACACTGACCCGATAAAGGTAAACTCCGGTGGACAAAGGCATCCCGGCCGAGGTCGTCAAGCCCCAATGCACCTGATAAACGCCATCGGAGGAAACACCCCGTTCGGTATGGCTCCACAATTTGCGGCCGGCGAAATCAAAGACTTCAAGCATAAAGTCGCACTCCGTTCCAGGACGGTCATAGCGCACGACGAACGTGGTTTGCCCGCGCGCCGGATTCTGCATACACGTCAAACTGATAAGATCGGGCACCGCCCCGCGATCGACCTTGAAATCCATCGACACCGAAGAGGAATTGTTCATTACGTCCCATGCCCGAAAGGTCAGTGTGTGCATTCCGTCTGCCAAATCCGGGATGACAAACGCCAACTGCCCCCGCTGGTAAGTGCCAAACTCATTTTCATACTCATCGTTCAGGATATAAGTGGTGGCAGGATTCCCGTCGATGCACAATTCCAAATCATGCCCCACGGCCGTATTGGCCACATTGATGCCGCTCTCGTCTTCCAGAAACGCCAAGAAACAAGGCGTGGCATTGACCGTGCCGCCCGACACGAAGTCCTCACGATTGAGGTATGCCTGGATTTGCGGCCCTTCGGTGTCGCCGGCCAAGTCTGTCCCCGTGCCGCCCACTGTGACGTTTTCCGAATAGCCGTTTGCTTCGCGCTGACGCGCATTGTCAATGGCATACAAAGAAATGCGCCCGGTCTCACCGGAATACTTGATATCCATAGGAATGGTGAACATGGTGCTGAACTCGCCCCGCACGACAGAATCATTTCCCGAATACAATTTCTTATCCCGCGTAAGGAAGGTCACCACAGGAGCAGATTCCCCGTCGTTGTTCAGGCACGTGATCTCGCTTTTGCCGTCATAGACGCTGGTGGACAACACACCGGAAAAATCCGGAATACGGTTTCCGTCCCGGTCTTCCACGTGCCCATGCACCCTCGCGATGCTCCCGGCCTTGAAGTCGGCCAGGGGAAACCCCTCGCCCACCCTTTGTCCGTTGATGCTGTCCACCACGAGCCGGTATTCCGGCACCCCCAATTTCAGGGCAGGGTCTCCCAGCAACACATAATGGAGTTTGTTCACGCTGTAATCCAGGATCGTGTCTTCTTTCTCATAATCCGGTTCCGGGGTCAACAGCTCCACCTTGGCCAGGCGGACGGCATCGCCAATGGCATTCCGGCGGCCGGTGTCATCATAGCCTAATACATGGCGCGTGAAATAACGGTTCATCGCACTGTTCGGATCGGAATACACCGTGCGGGTTGTCCCATAGAAAGCCACAGCCGACCCCGTCTCGTGCAAGACAGCCGTTTCGCCGATATTGTCCTCCAGCATGTCAAAAGGATTCACGTCGCACGCCGCCGTCACCCACAAAGGCACATGGCTGGAGCTGAAAGAGGCGAAGTCGTTCAATTGAAGTACATACTCGTGCGACAACTCACGCGGGTTGCCATGCCCGGTGTAGTTCATCATCAGGCATCCGCTTTCCATCTGCTTCAACACATCTTCCGTCACGCCCGGATAAGAATTATGGGTGGCAGCCGACTCCCGCTTGTAAGCATCCCAATAAATCCGGTTCACCTGCATGGCCGGATAATAATCTTCCACCAGCCCGGCTACCAATTCGGCCTTCTCGATATGGTCGTTCCGGTCCCCGTCGTCGCCCAACACGCAGATTTCATTTTTCCAAGCCCCCGCATTCTGGTTCTCCATATAGGCAATGACCTTATCTACCATGATCTTGGCATCCGCTTCCGTGACCACCGGGAAGCGCCCGATGCCCAGATCCACCTTGTCGCTCATGAGATTACGCCCCTCGCCGTCATCCAAGAGGCCGAAATAGTCCTCCATCACATAGCTGTTCACATGATTGAGGGCCTCCTCCGATTCATAACACAAGAGGTAGTCATCGGGAGAAAGTCTCCGGGTGGCCTCCGTCACCATGCGGTTGTCCCACAGCCCGTCTCCAAACAGCAACAAATAGCGTGGCATGTCGGCTTCTGTCTCCGCACGGTCATACAGCATCTTCAGGAAACGCCGGTAAGCCGTGGCATCCGGCGTGCCGGAAGAAAACTCATTGTATATCTGGTCGGCACGCACAATAGACACCCGCAGGCCATCCATGCTGCGATGAGCCTCAGCCAGACGCTCGGCCTGGGCATGTAACTTGCCGCTGGCCGGAATGATTATCACCATGTCTGTGGCGGCCATCGCGTGCAAATCCTGATTGGCCACCTCCCCCACGTAGGAAGGAGCCGGAAAGTCTGCATCCACATCCACCGCCACATACTCCAATGACGGATCCTCCACAGGAAAGGTATATGTGGAACCGGAAAGCGCGCCCTGCACCTCCGCCATGGGGTTCCCCCTGCGCCCCAAACGCCACAGCTTCACGTTGCTCCGCCCCTGCGCCTGAATGACGAAATTGGCCGGGGAATCAGCCGTCTGCCGGATATACAAGTAAGGATCGCGCATCGAAAGCTGACGCCGGTAGCTCAATTCCAAAAAGCCCAAACGGGCGTCAACGCCTGCCGGAGCGGAAAGCGTGACCTGGGTGCCCGCCGCCCCCTCCTGCAAAGCCGGCAAGGTATACACTCTCGTTTGCGCCCTCGCCGCGTCGTATTCGCCAGAGGGGTTGATGGACAAGGGCACCTGCTCCTCCCCGTCGACAGACACCTGCACAGAGGTGCTCGAAGCCGAGGAAGCCGTGAAATTCACCCGAAGCATGCCACCGGTGGAAGGCACGGGATCCACCGCAGGCAAGGAATAAGCGCGCGTTGGGGAAGTCGCAAAATTCGCGGCTTCATAAAACATCCGCCCGCTCTCGTACCAGGAAAACTCTTCCTTATGGTACACGACATGGGCATACGTGTAATCCAAGTTTTCCGATGGCGCCGAAGCCACACTTTCCACGGCGATGCCCGCCGGGGAGTCGCCCTCCGTAAGGAAATAGCAAGCCTGCCGGGCGAACGTGTTCATGCGGTGTTCGGCACGCCCCTGGCGGTTGGGGGCCGACCATGAGACAAGCCCTTTGCCATAAAACAGCACTCCGCGGCTGTCCCGGTACAAAGGCACTTCCTCCAAATCGTCGAAATCCTCATCCGCGTCAATTTCTTCGTCCTGCACATGACCGCCATAGCCGTAAAGTTTTACACGCGACATATCCTGGAACCCCATCCGCTGCAAATCGGACGCGGACAGCCGGTAAACCCCGTCCTCCGTGATGCCGATCTTCACCCACCGCCCTTGCGACAACACGGAGTGGTCCGCATAACGTTGTCCGGCGGAAAGCATCTGGCGCCCCGACGACCGCGCGCGCAGTTGCGCTTGGGGATGGCACAGGATGTTCATCTTGAAACTCGTCAACTTATAATATTTCCCGTCCCGGCGGACAATCGGCACAAAAGACACATCCAACACGCCCCGCTTGCGAGAAACCGCCACACGCGACGCGACTTGGGGAGTTTCGGGCAACGAACCGCCCCACACAGCCACACGCTTCGCCTCTTCCGCCGTCAGGCGCGCATATTCCGGATAATCCAAACGGACTTCATAACGGTAGTCCCGGAAATCGCCGCCCAACGGGATCACTTCATCATAACGCACCGGGAAAGTGTCCGCCTGCAAGATGGTCCAATCCACATAGGTGAAATCTTGCGCCCACATCCGTGCGGCACAGGCGAAAAGCAAAGCTACGACTGTCTTTAGTCTCATTCCTTATCTTATATTAAAGTCCAAAACCTTACGGTCCCGGAGATATCCCTGCAAATGCTGGCCCACCTGCACCGGCCCCACGCCCTGCGGGGTCCCGGTAAACAAGAGGTCGCCCATCTTCAGCGTATAGAAACGGCTCACAAAAGCCACGATTTCGTCCACGGCAAACAGCATTTCGCCCGAATACCCCTCTTGCACCGTCTTTCCGTCAATGTCCAAACGGAAGGGAATCTGCTGCATGTCAGGCAGTTCTTCCTTGGGCACGAATTCCCCTATGGCGGCCGAATTGTCGAACCCCTTGCACAACTCCCAGGGCAGGCCTTCTTTCCTGAATTTCCGCTGCAAGTCACGGGCCGTGAAATCAATGCCCACCGTCACCGCGTCGTAATACCGATGGGCAAAACGCGGGGAAATGTTTTTCCCCAGACGGCAAATGCGCACCACCAGCTCCACTTCGTAATCACATTGTTTCGTGAAATCCGGGATGAAAAACGGCTTCCCGTCTTTCAGCAACGCCGAATCAGGCTTGGCAAAAATCACAGGCTCTTCCGGTTGATATAACGTACCACCCAACTCTTTATTGTGTTTGGCATAATTCATGCCCACTGCAAGTATCTTCATGGCTCCTGTCTTTTAAAATCTTTATAATTGCAAAAATACGGATTTTATTTAATAGAGACGAAAGAAAGGAAGGCGTTATTGGGAAAACTTTGCTTTTTCGCCCGTAGCCTGCCTCATGGGTTGCACTCTTGGCAAAAGATGCGCCGTTAAGGTTGTTGTGCGCATATTTTCAGTAACTAAAAGTTTGCCGTGTTGAAGCGGAAGAGTTTGGAAAGGAAAAGGCCACGTGGCGGAATAGGACAAAAACGGTTCCAAGAGAAATGCAAATTTTCTTCAAGCGATTCACATTTTTTTTGCTTGAGAAAAAAATGTGAATCGCTTGAAGAAAAACCCACAATTTTCAACATCCTGCCTACCTCTTTGATTATCAAAAGAATAAAGGCGCCCTTCAAAATAGGACCATATGGACTTGGGAAGGGAGAGGCACTTCCCTCCTGAAGAGGAAGCAGGAAACAGCTTCCCTCTGAATTTCCATCGCTCCCCCACTTCTCGCTCCCGCGTCAAGGATGCAAAAGAGGCGGCACCTATGCGGCACCGCCTCTTTATCTTTGCGATTATCCGGATTATTCGGCACGCAACGTGAAACGCTTGAAGGCGGTCACCGTGCAATCCTTGTCGGCACCCTTCAGGTAGTCGGCCACGCTCTCCTTGTCGTTCTGGATGAAAGCCTGCTTCAGCAAGCACTCTTCCTTGAACAACTTGTTCAGCCGGCCCATGGCGATCTTCTCGATCATGTTCTCGGGCTTGCCTTCCTGGCGCGCCTTGTCGGCGGCGATTTCCTTCTCCTTGGCCAACACGTCGGCAGGATAGTCGCTCTCGTCAAGCGAACGCGGATTCATGGCAGCCACCTGCATGGCCACGGCATGGCCGTATTCCGGAGCCACCGCCTTGTTCAGGGCCACCATCGTGCAGAGCTGGTTCTTG
Organism: uncultured Paraprevotella sp.; assembly: GCA_944321975.1. GTDB lineage: Bacteria > Bacteroidota > Bacteroidia > Bacteroidales > Bacteroidaceae > Paraprevotella. Next base: position 7,508 of record CALUNJ010000016.1, on the reverse strand, counting down.
TTCTGGTGGTTGTACACCGAGATGTCCTCGCCTTCGATGGTCAAATAACCGTCCAGCTCCATCTTCTCGCCCGTGATGCCGCTGCGGTCAACCACAGCGTCGGCCACCGTGCCATTGCCCATCGGCAAAGCCTTCACTTCGTCCAAGGTCTTGCACTTGTGGGCCACGGCCAGGTCCAGAATGTCTTTCGCCAATTTCACGAAATCCTCGTTCTTGGCCACGAAGTCCGTTTCGCACTTCAAGGCAATGATGGCACCGAAACCATTCTCCGCCTTCACGACGACACAGCCTTCGGCAGCCTCGCGGTCGGAACGCTTTGCAGCCACGGCCTGTCCCTTCTTGCGGATGATCTCCATCGCTTTTTCAATATCGTTTCCGGCTTCTTCCAAAGCCTTCTTGCAATCCATCATACCAGCCCCCGACAACTGACGGAGCTTGGTGATTTCTGCCATTGTAACAGCCATAATCTTCTTTTTACTATTTGTTTTAACGAATAAACTCCATTATGCCTCGGTTGCGGCAGTTTCCTGGGCTTCCGGCTCGGCGGCTACCTCCTCGGCGGCGGGAGCTGCCTCTTCGGCCTTCTCCACGCGGGCCTTGGCCGAACGCTTGCGGGGCTTGTTTTCGCCCTCGCCGGCAGCCTCGGTGTCCACTTTCTCAGCCTTGCGCTCCTCCAGGCCCTCGGCGATGGCCGAACAGCAGGCGTCCAGGATCACCTCCACGCTCTTGTTCGCATCGTCATTGGCCGGGATCACGAAGTCCACATTGTTCGGGTTGGAATTCGTGTCCACAATGGCAAACACGGGAATGCCCAAGCGGTTGGCCTCGCGCACGGCGATCTGCTCCTTCAACACATCCACCACGAAAAGGGCAGACGGCAGACGGGTCAGGTCAACGATAGAACCCAGGTTCTTTTCCAACTTGGCACGCTGACGGGAAATCTGAAGGATCTCGCGCTTCGACAAGTTGGCATAAGTGCCGTCAGCCGTCAGTTTGTCAATGTTGGCCATCTTCTTCACGGCCTTGCGGATGGTCGGGAAGTTGGTCAGCATGCCGCCCGGCCACCGTTCGATGACATACGGCATGTTCACAGCCGCAGCTTTCTCAGCCACGATCTGCTTGGCTTGTTTCTTAGTAGCAACGAACAAAATCTTCTTTCCGGATTTTGCAATTTGTTTCAACGCCTCCGCAGCCTCGTCGATTTTAGCCACGGTCTTGTGCAGGTCGATGATATGGATGCCGTTGCGCTCCATGAAAATATACGGAGCCATCGCCGGGTTCCATTTTCTTCTCAAATGGCCAAAGTGGCAACCGGCCTCCAACAGAGTCTCAAAATTAGTTCTTGACATGTTCTTTTCTTTTAATCGTTTACTTTCTTTTTTGTTTTTTTCAACCAACCCTCGAGTAGTCCACGGGGAATCCCGAGAGTTTAGATACTAAACGTCCATTGATGCAGCTCGATAAACGGCCGATATTAACGTTTACTGAACTGGAATCTGCGGCGGGCTTTCGGACGACCCGGCTTCTTGCGTTCAACCACGCGGGCATCGCGCGTAATGAAACCTTCCGCACGCAACGCTTTCTTGTCCTCTGCGTTGATTTTCACCAAAGCGCGGGCAATCGCCAAGCGCAAAGCCTGGGACTGGCCGGTGAAACCACCTCCGTAGACATTCACCTTGATGTCATATTTCTCTTCCACGCCCAACGTAACCAACGGCTGCTTCACCACATATTGAAGAATGCTCGAAGGGAAGTAGACGGAAAGCTCCTTCTTGTTCACGGTAATCTTTCCTGTACCCTCGCTGACATACACGCGAGCCACGGCGCTTTTACGGCGGCCTATTGCATTAATCACTTCCATCGTTTATTATTTATACAGGTTTATATCAATCATTTTGGGTTGCTGGGCCTCATGCTTGTGCTCATTTCCCTCATACACATACAGGTTTCTCAACAACTGGGAAGCCAAGCGGTTCTTCGGCAACATGCCTTTCACCACCTTGCGCAGCAAACGGTCTGCGCCGTTAGGGCGTGCCATCAACTCGGCGGGGCTCATGGCGCGCTGTCCGCCGGGATAGCCCGTGTAGCGCAAATACACGCGGTCCGTCCACTTGTTGCCCGTGAGCTTCACCTTGTCGGCATTGATGATAATCACGTTGTCGCCGCAATCCACATGGGGTGTAAAGTTCGGTTTGTACTTGCCCCTTAACAATTTTGCCACTTTTGAACCCAAACGACCCAGAACCTGGTCTGTGGCATCCACAACGACCCATTCTTTCTTTGCAGTCGCCTTGTTGGCCGAAATGGTCTTGTAACTTAAAGTGTCCATTTTCTAATTTGAATAATAATGTTACTACTAAAAAACTCTAAATCTTTGTTTCCGCGATTCACTAACCGTCCCTTCAGGCCAATGGAGGGACTATTAACACGCAGATTTCAAGGCATTTGCTGCCTCATAGATAATAATCGGCTTGCAAAATTACTATTTTCCAGCCAAATAGCCAACAAAACCCCGGAATTTTTCTTTCAAAATATCGCGGGACAAACAAGGACACGAGCCTGACACACAGCCGCACCCTCACATTCCGGCGCGCCTGCGTCCCCACCTGCCCACAATCAAAATGCTCAGCTCATACAACAAATACAAAGGCAACGACACCAGGGCCAGGCTTGGGATGTCTTGCCCCGGCGTAATGACAGCCGCCACTGTCAGTATGGCCAGAAAGGCATGTTTGCGGTATTTCGAGAGCATGCTTGCGTCCACAACCCCCATCTTGCCCAACACAAAGGAAACGACAGGAAGCTGGAACACCACGCCCATCAGCAAGGCCAATGTCACGAACGTCCCCACATAACTGTCCAGCGTAATCGTGCTTTCCACCCGCTCCGAAACACGATAAGTGCCCAGGAACCGGAACGAAAGGGGAAACAGCACGTAATAACTCAGCAGCAGTCCGGCAATGAAAAGGGCATAGACCGCCACAATGGCCTTCACGGAAGATTTCCGCTCGTTCTCAAACAAGGCCGGAGACACGAAACGGAACAATTCATATAATATATAAGGTGAAGCCACCAACGCACCCAAATAAACGGAAGTGGTGAGATGGGTCATGAATTGGCTGGACAAATCCGTGGCAATCAACTTCACGTGAAACTCCGGGATGCGGAAGCCGTCCATGCCCATTGCCCGGGCCACGCGCTCAATCCAACGATAGGTTACAAAATCCCACTCACTCGGAGCAAGCAGCATGCCCCACGTCGCATCCTTAAAGCAAAACACGCCTGCGGACACGACGCCGCCCACCCCAATTATGCGGAAAATAATTTGGCGGAACACTTCGAGGTGTCCGCCAAAAGTCATCAAGTCATTGCCGCTGCCCTTTTTCCCCATCCGTCACTTTCCTCTCATCCGTCCCGGCATGCTTGGCTTTTTCGCCCGGCGCATCGGCATTTTCCTCTTGCTCCGCGCCCCCCTCCACGGAGTCCTTCACCTCGTTCACCCCTTTCTTGAACTCTCTTACGCCTTGGCCAAGCCCACGCATCATCTCAGGCAGCTTCTTGCCGCCGAACAAGAGCAATGCGATGCCGCCAATCAGCAGGAGTTCCGTCGTTCCGATAAATAAGAACTGTACCATCGCCGTTTACCCTACCAAATAAATTTCACAAGTGTCGAAGTTAATTTCCCAATGGCCGTCTTCCGCGCTTTCCCACTGGTATTTCTGCGCCATGCGGTCCCACCACGCCTGGAATTTCGTGCCCGTCTCGCCGAGGTCTCTCACCAATTTCTCATACAAGTCCGCATTTTCTGCGGTGACGATTTTTGCCAATTCGTTCAATCCGTTGCGTCGCTCAAACAACATTTGGATTTCGTTTTTCTCTTCGGGCGTAACCTGCCCTATTGCTTTCTTTACCATACTTTTCTCACTTCAAAAGGATCCAAATAATCAATTTTCTTAATCTCTTCCGCCCCTGGCAGGAACATGCCGTGCCGCCGGATATTGAGCATAAGTTCGCGTGCCGCATTCCGCTCCAAGTGTGCCACCACGCACTGTTCATGGCTCGGCGTATTCACCTCTAACGTGGTTTTCCGGTTCAGCCACACACAGCGGCGGCATTGGAAAGCATCGCATATACGACACAACGGGGCATGGTCGAGCTTGTATAATTGCGCGTTCCTGAGATCAAGGCCGGCGGTTAGCGAACCGACAGCATATCCGCCTGCCGATTGGTAAAACGCGGGACAGACATAAAAACGCCCGTCCGGCGCAAGCGTAATGCTGGTGTCGCCCGCCCCGCAATGGTTCATTCCCGTGAGCATCACGCGGTCTGTCAGCAAATTCAATTGTGGGTTCTTGCCCGCGACATACAAACGTTCCAGCCCGCCGGACAATTCTGCCAATGCCTCCCGGTATTTATTGAAATCGTCATCATCAAACGTTTCCACATCCGTGATGACCACATTCAACCGCGCCACCTTCTCCAACAGGCGGCTTATGGACGGCACTCCGCCAAACAACTTTTCCTTTGACCACCGCAACACATACACCACTCCGTCCGCAGGCACAAAAGCATCCACGCCCAACGCCCCGTCCAACACCACGATGTCAGCTCCTGCCGCCAAGGCGGCAGGTTTGATTTTCGTGTGGTCGATGGTTTCAATGGTTTCATGATATGCCGCCGGCAATTCATAACCGGGATAGACAAACTGGATGTTCAGGTTTTCTTTCATCCCATACAGGATGCCGTCTTTCAACATTTCCAATGGCATGGGCCGCCGTTGCTTCCTTTCATTGCCATTATGGCAGAACGACACGGACGTGTCATCCAACAAAATTAAAAGATACTGCATCATAAACTCAGCAAATTACAGGGTTAGACTCCGGCCTTTTGGCCTCATAGCTCTCCCGCGTCCCTTCCAGCTCCAGCTTCCGGAACAACTTGTTCCAATAATAATTGTTGGCCCGCACCCTTGCTTTGTGCATCAGGCAGATGGCCGTGGAACGCTGGAAAATCGTAGGCGTGTCCGCCGCGTCATAATTCTCCCCTTGACACCAAGCACACCCCTCGGCCACCTCGCAGTCTATGCACTTTTGCGGCGATTGCGTGCAGCGGTCGAGCGTAAGGAACGGGCGCAGCTTGTTCCAATCAATGCCGTCATGCACATTGCCTATGATCCAAGCCTTCTTCTCGCGCAACGAATATTGCGCGAAACGCGTGCAGGGATAGAAATTCCCCTCCGCATCGACAGCCAACATTCTACCTGCCCCGCACCAATTCTGATTTTGCAGGACGCAATCAAGCGGTTTCCCGATATGCTCAGAAAAGAACGAACAAGCATAATTCTCATAATAACCGCCATCGATTATCGCATCGGCCAACTGCATCAACTGATCCTCGAAAAGAAGGTCATCTCCTTCTTTCCACACTTTCTCAAACACGCAGTTGATGTTCACTTCATGTATGCCAAGGCCATAAAGATGCAACACGCTTTCTTTGATATAAGGAATATCCGCACTGCTGATGGTCACTTTTGTACCCGCATCCGGAAATTGCTCCAACCATAGCGGAATGTTGCGTACCACATCACGATACGACCCACGCTCCTCCCCGTTCACCCTTTTCCAAACACGATTCAAGTCATGCTTCCGTTCTGTCCCGTCAATAGTAATGCCTATGCTCAAATGGTTGTGATTCTTTGTAATGAACCGTTGTACTTTCTCTGAATCATAATTAATACCATTAGTGGAAAAAGAAAAGCGATAAGAATTGAACCAATGATGATCCAACCGGAACATCTCCGTCTTCAAATAATCGCAAATCCGGTCAACCAGGTCAATCTCCAAAAACGGCTCCCCTCCGATAAAATCCCATACCACGCTTTCTTCCGGCATATCCTCCTCGTGACCAAGAATGTAGTCTATCGCTTGCCGGGCAACCGTCCAAGACATCCGCTCCTTTTCGTTTTTCCCCACGAGGTAACAATATTTGCAAGCCAACTGACAATCTTTCGTAACTATGAACGTGATGGACTTGGCCATGCCATTTCTCCACGGTTTCTCTATCTCTTTCACTTGACTCATAAAATTCACGATTCTATCTTCTATAAGACACTCTTGAACATTGGATGCTGCAAGTCGTAGTACACAAGCGACTGCATCCGCCGGAACAAGTCGAAGAACAACTGCTTCCGCCGCAACTGCCAGTGCATGACCCCGTACATGAAGTGCAACCGTTGTAGCAACGAGCCGTACATTCAGAACAACCATTGGAAGCCCCGGAAGCAGTGGAAGAAGAAGCACACGAGGTCTTGCACGCATCAAAGCATGCCCCTGTACAAGTGGCACCCGAACAAGAGGCCGGCTGCCAAGCGGCATTGACCTTGCAACTGTTTCGGCAATTCGCCGTACAAGAACCACCACAACGGCCCCCGCCGCCTTCATTCCCCCCACCATCATCCAAGATCTCATCGTCCTCTTTGTCGCAAGAAGAGAAAACCGAAGTGCCAAAAGCCAGCAGTCCTAATATTGCAAGGATTTCCTTGCCGCATTCTTAAAGAAATCGCGCCTCGACAAGATTTCTCCCATTTCATCATTCCCATGTCCCATCTTAATCCTTTTTACTGTTACAACAAAAAGTAAAACTACATAATCTGAAAAGGCAAGAATGAGTTCGTTGAGGTTGAAACCATCCCTGCCGCCAAATCCTATTTACCGACTTGAACCTGAACATGACCCGCTACAAGTCGTACTGCAAGTCCATTTGCAACTTCCGCTACAACTACCGCTGCAAGTCGTGTCACAAGTGTTTTTGCAACTCCCACTGCAGGTTCCACTACAAGTATTGGAACATCCATAATGGCATCCATCGCAGTAGCCTTTTTCGGATGCACTTGCAAGCATTGGCAGATTGGCCAAAATTACTCCCCCAATAATCGGCAAGACACCTTTTGCCGCCCTTTTGAAGAACTCACGCCTGGACTGCAAATCCCCATTTTTGTCGTTTGTTTCCATAACACATCATTTTCCATGCTTATAGAACGCCCCAAGATTCAGCTGATTAATAAAAATAAAGACGTGGGCATCTGTACTTCCGCTCATCCCGTAGTCAGGCCTTCGCATTGCCCCCATTTCAGGATGAGCAACGCAGCCAGCCCACGTCAAGATGAATTTATGTAAAGCACGGAAAGGCTTCACAAGGAAGCCGCCCGGACGAGTACAATACACCCCACGTGAACGTCCCGTTGCCGTATCTTCTGAAATGGAATCAAAGTTGCGAAGTTTGACTACAGAAGAAAACGTCCGTAAACGTCCTTTTACCATCAAAAACGAACAGTGCCCACCCCTCCGGGCTGGCTATGTCCGATGCAAAAATACGTTATTTTATTTGACTCAACAAATATTCACGACTTTTTCTGTTGAAAAAAACGATATCAAGATAGGAATACATTAGAAATAAGCTATTTACGAGCGTTCTTCAAAGACGGAGGTAATGACTTGGCAACAGTCGCA
>CALUNJ010000015.1 GCA_944321975.1 uncultured Paraprevotella sp. | reverse complement strand
GAGTCGTGGACAAAAAGTTCTTTCTCTTCAGAATCGCTAAGCTGTATGGCTATCCCCACTAAATTTCTACTGCCCCCGGATTCCGCGATGGAGTCCGGTTCCAAGGCGCGGGTTCTTCTTTCTTTTGTTTTGGAAAATCACGGATGAGGCCGGGGTGGAAACGCCTTTCAGGGCTTCCGGAATCCTGCGGCTTGAACTTCCGGATTTTTTCTCAAGAGAAAATCAAATCGTTCGCTTGAGAAAAAAATGTGAATCGCTTGAGGGAAAAATGGCTATGCCATGTAGTTCATTCTCTGTCGTTTGTCTTTACGGGCACAAAGTGCCTGCCGTCCCATTCGTAGGTCAACGGACGTAAAATCTTTTCCATCTCCAGCGAGTCTTCCCGGGTCACTTCGCCGGGCTGCAGGGCAAACGTCAGCCGCATGTCGTCCGGTTGCAGGGAGGCGGTCACGAAGCGCATGTCCTGCAGGTGTTGCAGCCGGGCAATCTCCGCCTCGCCGGCAGGGTCGCTTCCCGTTTTCCAGAAGGCGGCATAGTCCGGGCCTTGTCGCAGCCATTCCTCTTGTGGCACGCGCTGCCATTCCGGGGTGTAGAGCGTCACCGTGCTTTCCCGCGCGGGGCCGGCATAGGTGCGCACCATGCAGATATAGTTCAGCGAGTCTTCGGCCGGGAGGAGTTTCATTTCCACCCGGCATCTTTCCGTCAGTTGCAAGTCGAGGTAGTCCAGCGTCATGACCCGCAGGCTGGTGAATCCGTCGAAACGGTTGCGCACCCGCGCTTCCATGTCGTGCTCGATGAAGTCTATGCAGTCCAGGCGGTTGTTCCGCGTCATGATCTCCAGAAGGCTGTCGGGCATGGCCGCGAACACGTCGCGCATCTTCTGCGCCGCGCCCGCCTGCCACGTCAGCAGGCCGATGGCCAAAAAGAAAAAACGTCTCATATGCCTATTGTTTTTTTGCGGAGGCAAACTTAGCCATTTTTATCGACATTCCACGCCTTGCGCTCCACATAATAACATCTATTCACGTTAGCGGGAACCCAAGTAGAGAAACACCATGCCCAGCAGGACGAGCAGCAAGTCGGCCACTTTGCTGCGCAGGTTCTTTTCGCGGAACACCATGGCGCCGAACAGGAAAGAGACCACCACGCTCCCGCGCCGGACCATCGACACGATGGAAATCATGGCCCCGTCGAGGCTGAGGGCATAGAAATAGACGAAATCGGCTGCCGAGAGGAACAGCGAGATCAGGATGATGCACCAGTCCCAGCGGAAAGGCGTGGCCTGTGTCCGTTTGGGCCACCACAGGAGCACCAGCATGAGGCCCATCATGCCCAATTGATAGAGGTTATAATAGCTTTGCACCACCATGCGGTCCAGGCCCACTCCGCCGTTGGCGGGCGAGGCCATCAGGTATTTGTCATACAGGCCGCTCACAGCCCCGAGCAGGCTGGCCAGCACGACGAAATAGATCCACCGGTCGTGCTTGAAGTCTATGCCTTCCTTCTTCCCGCTGCGGCTCAGCATGAAAAAGGACAGCACGGCCAAGGCCACGCCCACCCACTGGTAGCCGTTCAGCCGTTCGCCGAACACGAGCAAGGCCCCGACGAGCACCATGACGGGGCGGGTGGCATTGATGGGCCCCACGATGGTCAGCGGGAGATGCTTCATGCCGAAATAGCCGAAGATCCAAGAGGCCAGGACGATGCATGACTTCAGGAGAATGTACTTCTGTGCGTCCCATCCGGCTTGCGGCACATGGAACAGGTCGCCTTCGCCGATCCACCCGCAAGCCGAGCCGGCGATGAGCGGCAGGAAAATCAGGCTGCAGACCAGTGTGTTCAGGAACAACACGGGAATCACCGCGTTGTCGCGCAAGGACTTTTTCTTGAACACGTCGTAGAAGCCCAGCAGGGCAGCCGACGTGAATGCCAAAATCAACCACATGTTTTTATTTCTTTCTTGTTCTTTGCTTGTCCTTTCGGGCGAAAGATTCCGGAAACCGGGGCGCTGGGGCGGCCGTCATGGCGCCAGGAGGCCTGCCGGGTATTCCACATCGACCAGGAACAGCGCGTGGCCCGGCATGGATTCGCCCGCCCCGCAGCGGTCCTTTCCTTCGATGACGGCGCGGAAGCCTTCCACGGAAAGCCGCCCGCGCCCCACTTCCACCAGTGTGCCGACGATGGCCCTCACCATGTTGCGGAGGAAACGGTCGGCGCGGATTTCAAAGCGCCATTCCCCCGGGGCGAGTTCCACCCAGCGGGCCTGCATGATGCGGCAGTTGTTGGTCTTGGTGTCGGTGTTCACCTTGCTGAAGCTCGTGAAGTCTCGGTAATCAGACAAGGTGGCGGCGGCTTCGTTCATCTTTGCGAAGTCGAGCATGCGGTAGAGCCTGCAGGAGTAGGCCCGCAGGAAAGGCGACTTGGAAAAATGGACATAGTAATGATAGGTGCGCGAAAGGGCGTCGAAGCGGGCGTGGGCTTCCGGGCGGACGGGCACGGCCTTGTACACCGACACGTCGGGCGGCAACAGCCGGTTGAGCTTCTCCGCCAGCCACGGGCAGTCTATCCTTCGCGCCGGTTCGCCGGCATATTCAAAATCGAAATGCGCCACCATCAGCCGGGCATGCACGCCCGTGTCGGTGCGGCCCGCCCCCGTCACGGCCACCGGTTGGCGCAAGAGGGTGGACAAGGCCTTTTGCAACACTTCCTGCACGCTGAGCCCGTTGGGCTGGATCTGCCACCCGTGGTAACTTGTGCCGTCGTAGGCCAAATATAAAAAATATCTTTGCATCCGCTTGTGTGGTAAACGGATGCAAAGATACGCATTTTTCGGCGGAAGAGGCTTACTTCACGAGGTAATAATCCGGCTTTAAGCCCCGCAGGGCGTTTTTCCGTTCCACGGCTGTGCGCACCCGCACGCCGCCCAGCGTGTAGACGTCCACGAGGCCGCGGTGGCTGCCGGCATCCGGCGTGGCGATGCCCGTTTCTCCGCTGCGGTAATCACTCATCTGGATGTCGTCGATGTTGAGCCGCTTGCTTGACGAGCCGGTGGCCGTGAATTTCAGGCGGACAAACCCCTTGGCCCCCATTTTGTAGCCGTAGCGTTTCCATTCGCCTTTGACGAATCCCATGTTTTCGGCCACGGGCTTCCACGTCATGCCGCCGTCTTGTGAATAGCTGACGGAAAGTCGCACGCCGCTGTCCGAGCCGTACAATCCGGCGTAGAACCACAGCGAGTCGCAGCCTTCCGCGTGGTCCGCCGTCATTTCCAGCTCTGTGGCGACACCGTTCTTGGCCTGCATGCGCACGGATTTCTCCCCGTTTTTCCGGTCGTTTTCCAAATTGCCGATCAGCGTCTGTGCCATTCTCCACGTGGCGGCCGCGCACGTTACTTCGCCTTCGGCATAGGCTCCTTTGCTTCCCGTCTCGAACGTTTCGAAAAACGACTTTTGCGCGTTGACTTCGGCCGAAAGGCTCACCACCAGTTCGCGCACTCCGGGGGTGGAAATCCACATTTCGCCTTCCAGCGGCCCTTCTTCGGGCACTTCGCCCAGCCGCACCAGGAACTGCGGGTCAAACCCGGAGAGGGTGGCGGCCTGGCTCCATTCCACGCCGTCGGCGCTCACTTCGAACGGGGGTTCCACCGTGGCGGTCGTCACATATTGCGGCACTTCCAGCGCCGTGACTTCTACGGTCTGGGCCACCGACGGGCGTCCGGGCACGGAAGAGAAGGACATTTCCGACACGTTGGCCGTGAAGACCGGAGTCACGTCGGGCATGACGACCTCCACTTCTTCGGACGACATGACGACCTGTCCGTTCCGGTCCGTGGCGTTCACCTTATAATAATAGGTTGTGGAAGCCTTCAGTCCCTCCACGCGGGCCGAGGTGAAGTCCGTCGTTAGCGGATAGCCTTCGCACATGTGCGGGTGTCCCTGCGTGTCTTTGGTGTAGACTTCCAGCTCGTAGGAAAACTCTTCGCCCATGTCCATCCAGGATGCCGTGAAACGTTTGGCGGCCACGGTGCATACCACGTCTTGTGCCGGATAAGCCGGAACGCCGTCTACGAATTCCACCCGCAGCGTGACCGATTGTTCGAAGCGTCCGTCGGAGAGGAGCAGCGCGGTTTCATGCACCCCGGCCGGAATGCCCGGCCGGCAGGCCACGCCCACCGCTTTTCCCCGTGTGATCTCGTCCCCGGACAGGCTTTGGACGTCTAATTCAAAGGCCGGGCTGTCCTGCCGCAAGGACAGGCCCTCCGGCAGGTTCCGTCCCCGCACCATAAACGTCCTGTCCATGCCCAACGCCACGGCTTGCAGGCCGAAGTCAATGACGGTTCCGTCTTCGGGGATGAAAATTTCAGGTTCCGTGGTCATTCCGTCGGTGTAAAAGGCATAATCCGTGCTGTCGCCCCAGATGTAATCGGCTAGCTGCGGATAGTCCACAAATGGATTCCGGTTGCCTTGGATGCCGCACACGGCTTCGTTGCGCATGCGTTCGATGTCGTCGACCGGATCCTCGGCGTTCCATTCCAACAACAGCCGGCTCACCCACGGGCGAAGGGTGGGGTAGCGGTTTTTCTCCACGACCAGCAGGCCTTCGGGGGTCTGCCAGTCTTGTTCGAAATCCTCGTAGCATGTGGCCATATAGAAATAGGTGCGGGCAAAGTCTCCTTTCCATTGGTCGGCCGGTTCCCACACGGTGATCAAGGAGTCTTCGCGGTAGGACGCGGACTTTCCCACTCGTGTCACCCCGTTGTCGAAGCTCGCTTCTCCGGTCACTTCCCCCATCGGGTTGTTGCTTTTCCGTCCGTTGGCCGAAGCGTCGCTGGGGAAGAGGTTGAACAAGTCGCAGTAGGCGTCGTTCACCGTGTGCCCCCACCAGCTGTTGGCAAACACATGCTCGATGTTCATGCCCGGCACGGCTTCCAGCCCGTCGAACCGGCGTGTGTGGTCGCTGTAACGGTCGCGCACGGTGACGCTGTCCGGCATGCGGTCGGTGACGGCAAATCCGGCCCAGGTGTATCCTTCTCCTTTTCCGCCGTAGTCCAGGACTTTTCCGGGGCGGATCAGCTCGTGGAGGGCGCTCTTCAGTTGCGCCTTTTTCAGGCCTTCCACCGGCCGGTAAAATCGCTCTTGCCCGTAGAGTGCCGGCACGCAGGCGTGCAGGCATAAAAAAACAAACAGTACTTTTCTCATTGATAAATCCACTTTGGGCAAAGATACGGCAAAAGATTCAAAAAAACGCCCGGTTTTGCCCGATAAAAACGGCAAAACCGGGCGAATTATGCCCTGATGTGACAAATCTTTTAATTTGTTGCGCCGACTTGGAGCGAATCGCTGTTCTCGGCCGACTCGGGAGCCTGGTCGATCAGGTCCATGAACTGGTCGAGTTTCGGCGTGATGATGATCTGCGTGCGCCGGTTGCGTTGCTTGCCCAGCGGAGTGTCGTTGGACGCGATGGGGTTGTATTCTCCGCGCCCGGCGGCCGTGAGCCGTTTGGGATCCACGCCGTATTCATTCTGCAAGGCCTGCACCACGGAAGAGGCGCGCAGTGTACTTAAATCCCAGTTGTTGCGGATGTTGGGGCGGGAAATGGGGTCTGTGTCCGTGTTGCCTTCGATCAAGACGTCATATTCCTTGTAGTCTTTGATGATTTTGGCGATCTTGCTCAGGGTCTCTCCGGCGCGTTCGTTGATCTCATAGCTGCCGGACTTGTAGAGCATGTTGTCGGCCAGGGAGATGTAGACCACACCCTTCAGCACCTTCACGTCCACTTCTTCCATTTCTTCGCGGCTCAGCGAACGGGTCAGGTTGTTGGTCAGCACCATGTTTAACGAGTCGGACTTGTCCTTGGCCTCCACCAGTTGTTTGATGAACTTGTTGGACGCGTTGATTTCATCGACCAGCTTGGAAATGTTGATGTTCCCTTGTGAGTTTTGCTGGATGCTCTTGTCCAGGGAATTTTGCAGTGCGGAATACGACGCGCGCAAGTCCTCGTTGGCCTTTTGGGCTTCGGCCAGGCGCTCTTCCAGGCTCTTGGCGTTGGTCCCGCAAGCCACCAGTTTCATTTTGGCATCCTGGTAATTTTTGTCCAGTCCTGCTTTTTCCGTCTGCAATTGCTTGTAGTCAGACTCCAGTTGCGCAAACTGTTTTTTGCTCACACATCCCGGCAGCAACAAGGTGCCGGAGAGAAGCGCATAGCAAATTAACGAACGATTTTTCATAAACTTAATTTATATTATTGCCTTATTTTACACAAAATTGTCCCAATGGGCCTGCAAGTTACACAAAATCCGCAGTCCGGCAAGGAGGGTTAGAAAAGAATAAGAAAATATCATATTTGTTAGAAAACCCCGCGCTTTTTTTTCGGGCGGCTTTCAACCGCATGCGTGGAGCCGGGAAAAGAGGGTGCGCCCTCGTCTCGGCACACCCTCTTGGGGTCGATGTCATTTCTTGTGCCGGTTTGCGCGGCGTTGCCGGATGTCCGCTTTCATCTTGGCAGACCCCGAGCCGTGCGCTCCGGTGACGTATGCTTTCTTTTTGGCTTTGGTCTTCGTTGGGGATTGCGATTTCCCGGATGCCTTTTTCGCTCCTCCGGAAAACACGATGCCGCCCATGATGACCTGGTCTATGTTGTCGCCTCCAAAATCGGCCATAAGCAGGTCCTCGGATTAATGATGGAACAGGCGGATGCCGGTGAAGGCCATGGTGATGCCGTATTTGTCGCAGGTTTCGATGACATGGTCGTCGCGCACGCTTCCGCCGGCCTGTGCCACGTATTCCACGCCACTCTTGTGCGCCCGTTCGATATTGTCCCCGAAGGGGAAGAACGCGTCAGAGCCGAGCGCCACGCCGGTGTTGCGGGCGATCCATTCCTTTTTTTCCTCGCGTGTGAGCGGTTCGGGGCGTTCGGTGAAGAATTTCTGCCATTCGCCATCGGCCAGCACATCCATGTAATCCTCGCTGATGTAGATGTCAATGGTGTTGTCGCGGTCTGCGCGGCGGATTTTCTCCACGAAGGGCAGGGCCATAACCTTGGGATGCTGGCGGAGCCACCAGATGTCGGCCTTGTTGCCGGCCAGGCGGGTGCAGTGGATGCGGCTTTGCTGTCCTGCGCCGATGCCGATGGCCTGTCCGTCCTTCACGTAGCAAACGGAGTTGCTTTGGGTGTATTTCAAGGTGATGAGGGCGATCATCAAGTCGCGTTTGGCCTCTTCGGTGAAAGTCTTGCGGGTGGTGGGGACGTTTTGGAACAGTGCGGGGTCGTTGAGCCTGATCTCATTGCGTCCCTGTTCGAACGTGATGCCGAACACTTGTTTGTGTTCTATCGGGTCGGGGCTGTACTGGGGGTCTATCTTGATGACATTGTAGGTGCCCTTGCGTTTGGCGCGCAAGATTTCGAGCGCCTCTTCGGTGTAGCCCGGGGCGATGATGCCGTCGCTCACTTCGCGCTTGATCAGGGTGGCGGTGGCCGCGTCACAAGTGTCGCTCAGGGCGATAAAGTCTCCGTAACTCGACATGCGGTCGGCTCCCCTCGCCCTGGCATAGGCGCAGGCGATGGGGGTGAGCGGGATTTGTACGTCGTCTACGAAGTAGATTTTTTTTAACGTGTCGGAAAGCGGAAGCCCGATGGCGGCTCCGGCGGGTGACACGTGTTTGAAGGACGTGGCCGCAGGCATGCCCGTGGCTTCCTTGAGTTCCCTGACCAATTGCCAGCCGTTGAGCGCGTCCAGGAAGTTGATGTACCCCGGCTTTCCGTTGAGGACTTCGATGGGCAACTCGCCCTCGGCCATGTAAATCCGCGAGGGTTTCTGGTTCGGATTGCATCCGTACTTTAATGACAATTCTTTCATATCAGTTCGTGTAATGTGTGCAAACGAAAAAACAGCCGTGACACGGATGTGCCCGGCTGTTGTGTGTCGTGGAGCTGGAGGGAATCGAACCCTCGTCCAAACAGGGAAACCATACGCTTTCTACACGCTTATCCCGGCCTTTGGTTTTCGTGCGCAAGCAAGACCCGGGCCACCGACTTGCGCCTTATCCTTTAAAATTTCACCGTCCGTGCAAGGCCGCGTCCGGCTATCTCCGATTTAGCTGCACCACTTTGCCGGAATGCTTCGGAGCCAGAGCTTCCGAGTGATGTCTCGTTTCAGCACCTGGTGCCGAAATAAAGGTAATCTACTGTGCTTCGATTACGCAGCGAGAGCGTACTTGTTTTCGCCAGATAAATTTTTGGCTGCTGAGATTATAGAGGAAGCCGCCGAGCCTCTGCGTGCTTACATACCATTCCATCCTGCTGTCAAATCCATGTCAACCCCGGATGTTTGGATTTGCAAAGTTAAGGTTTTCTTTTGGATTGTGGCGCATTCCGCGCTTGTTTTTTTCATGGATGATGATAAAAAGCATGCATTTTTCCACTTTATTTGGGAGAGAAAAAAAATAATCGTTATTTTGCAATAAAATAGGCAACCAAGAGTTTAATAAAGAAAAACGAGTTTGAGTCGGATCGTAATAGAATGAGTCAGTTATCTGTGGATATGGAGGTATGTGATGGCATGAACGCCGAAGAACGATGGATTAAAAGAGGGGCGGACATGTTGGGCGCATTGTTGGGCATGATTGTGCTTTCTCCGCTTTTCGTGTTGATTTACGTGCTGTTGAAGTTGGAAGGAAAAGGTCCTGCGATATTCCGGCAGGAACGGGTGGGATACAAGGAAAGGCCTTTCTATATCCTGAAGTTCAGGACGATGGAGGAAGGTTCTGAAAAAGACGGCGTGCCTCGTTTGGCGGAAAAAGACGATGAGCGGCTTACACCGATGGGGAAATTCCTGCGCGTGCATCATTTGGATGAGCTTCCACAGTTATGGAATGTGTTTTGCGGCGACATGTCGTTTGTGGGGCCGCGTCCGGAACGCCGTTATTTCGTGGACTTGATACTGAAAGAGAATTCTGATTATGAATATATTTTCCTGATGCGGCCGGGCTTGACTTCGAAAGCGACGTTGTATAACGGTTATACGGATACGATGCAGAAGATGCTGATACGGTTGCGGATGGATCTGGATTATTTCCAGCGTCGTTCATTGTGGCTGGATCTGAAGATTATATTTACGACAGTAAGTTTCATTTTAAAAGGGAAAAAGTTCTGATAGATATGGCAAAAAAGATAGTGTTGGCTTGCCTGGCCTGTGTTTGGGCATGTTTTTTGTGCGCGCAATCGATGTCGGATGACCAAGTCGTGCGCTATGTGATGGAGCAGCAAGAGAAAGGCAAGAGCCAGCAGTTTATCGTTTCGCAATTGATGCAGAGGGGCGTGACCACGGAACAGTTGCGGCGCATCCGGAAAAAGTATGAAGCACAGCAGAAGCAGCCGGGCGCCGTGGACTTGACGGGAGCGTCGCAAACGGCGTCCAATCGCTTGCGCACGAACGAATCGAGGGAAGAACGCCACCGCCGCAATGGTTACATGATCCGTTCGCAGCGGAACGTGAACGCGGAATTGGATGCGGATGTCAGGCGTGAGCGGTTGAATGACGAGATGGACGGGCTGCTGGAGATGGATTCCCTTATTTACTATCGGGGCGCGATGGAAGGAAACCAAGTGTTCGGGCGCAATATATTCAACAATGAGATGCTTACGTTTGAGCCGAGCATGAATATTCCCACGCCTTCCGATTATCGGTTGGGTGCGGGGGATAATGTGATTATTGACATATGGGGCGCGTCGCAGAACACGTTTGAGGGCACTGTCTCTCCGGACGGGACTGTGGTCATAGAAGGCGTAGGCCCTCTGAACATAGCTGGCATGACGGTGAAAGAGGCTAACAGCTATGTGAAGGGAGAATTGGGAAAATTCTATTCAGGTTCGAACATTTCGCTGACCGTGGGCGAAACCCGTTCCGTGCAGGTGCAAGTCATGGGCGAAGTGGTGACCCCCGGGACTTACACGCTGAGTGCCTTGTCCACGGCTTTTAATGCGCTTTACGCAGCCGGAGGAATCAGCCAGATCGGAACGTTGCGCGACATAAAAGTATATCGCCAGGGCCGGGTGGTCGCGACAATAGACGTGTATGATTACATTTTCCATGGGAACACGCAGGGGGATGTGCGCTTGGCCGATAACGACGTGATCGTCGTAGGACCTTACGACTGCTTGGTGGAAGTGCGCGGGAAAGTGAAACGCCCGATGTTTTATGAGATGAAAGGAGATGAGAGCGTGGCGCGCATTTTGGAGTATGCTGGCGGATTCACGGGCGATGCCTATCGGGACAAAGTGCGGCTGATGCGCAAAAACGGCCGGGAATATTCTGTGCATACGGTGGGGGAATTCGACCTGAGCGGATTCTTGCTGAAGGATGGAGATTCGCTGTATGTGGATTCTGTCATTCCGCGATATTCCAACATGGTGGAAGTGCGTGGAGCCGTGTTCCATCCCGGAGAATACCAGATTGACGGCGGAGCCTCGACTGTGCGCCAATTGATCAAGGCGGCCGACGGACTGCGAGAGGATGCGTTTGTGGCGCGGGCCATCATACATCGCCAGAAAGAGGACTTGTCGAGAGAGGCGGTGGCGGTCGACGTGGAAGGCATCATGGCAGGAACGGTGGCCGATGTCCCTTTGCGCAAGAACGACCTTCTTTTTATTCCCAGCAAATTGGAGATGGAGGGAGAACGGACATTGGTGATTAGTGGTGAGGTGAATTTCCCCGGCGTTTACACCTATGCGGAGAATACGACGATAGAAGACTTGGTGCTTCAGGCTGGAGGATTGACGGAAGCGGCATCCATGGCTCGCGTGGATGTGTTCCGGCGAATTAAAAATCCGGATGCAGTGACCGATGATGAGAGATTGGCGGAGACGTATAGCTTTTCATTGCGTGACGGTTTCGTACTTGGAGAAGGCAACGATTTCCATCTTCTGCCTTACGATGAAGTTTTCGTGCGCAAGAGTCCGGCTTATTCCAAGCAACGCAATGTGAAGGTAAGCGGAGCGGTGAATTTTGCGGGAGAATATGCCATGGACACGAAGGACTACCGTCTGAGTGACTTGGTGAAAGCTGCAGGGGGCTTGTCTTCGTTGGCTTATGCCAAAGGGGCACGTTTGCAGCGCACTTTGACCGAGGAGGAACGTCAGCAGCGTGAAATTTCAATGAAAAACTCACAAATCCAGCTTTATGAGGAAAGCCTGCGTTCAGAGAAAGGGTTCGATATGGCGAAGGCGGATTCAATTTTGACGCTGCGGCTGGATTTGGGCAACACCTATCCGGTGGCGATCAATTTGGATGCTGCAATGCGCAATCCGAAAGGCTTGGCCGATATCCGGTTGCGCGAAGGCGATGAACTGGTTGTTCCGCAATTCTCGAATACCGTGAAAATCAGTGGCGAGGTGATGTTCCCGATTTCTATGAATTACGAGGAAGGCAAGCCTTTGAGCTATTACATCAAGCGTGCGGGGGGATATGCCGACCGGGCGAACAAGTCTCGGGTGTATGCCATTTATATGAATGGCGCCGTGGAGAAATTGGGCCGGAGGTCGAGCAAGTCTATTCAGCCGGGCTGTGAGATCGTGGTGCCGACGAAACCGCAACGCACAAAGATGAACACGGCCGAAATTTTGACCATTGGCACTTCGACAGCTTCGATTG
Organism: uncultured Paraprevotella sp.; assembly: GCA_944321975.1. Lineage (GTDB taxonomy): Bacteria > Bacteroidota > Bacteroidia > Bacteroidales > Bacteroidaceae > Paraprevotella. Next base: position 25,719 of record CALUNJ010000015.1, on the reverse strand, counting down.
CCACAATGATTGCGACATTGGTGAATATATTCAAGTAGTAAGGTTTAATGCTTTTTAGGCAAGGAAAAAGGAAAGTGTGATGGCGGAACGTGGAAAAGAAGACGTGATAGACCTGCGTAAGGTCGCAAAGAAAATATGGCTGAGGAAAAAACTTTTTTTTAAAGTGCTTCCTGTCGTTTTTGTGGTATCGTGTGTGTATATCGTCTTGATTCCGCGGTATTACACTTGTAGTGTGATGCTGGCTCCGGAGGTGGAGAATCCTTCTGGAAGCGGGGTGTTGGGTTCGCTGGCTTCTTCTTTTGGCGTGAATCTGAGTCAAGGGATGACGACGGACGCGATTTCTCCCATGCTTTATCCGGATTTGATGGGATCTATGGATTTTATGGTGAGTCTGTTCGATGTGGGCGTGACGAACGAGGAAGGAGACCTTTCGACGAATTATTATGATTACATTCGTTATCATCAGCAGAAGTCCGTTTGGTCTCTTCCTATGAGTTGGGTTGCCAAACTGTTGAGCTTGTTTGCGAAAGAGGATGGATATAAAGGTGAGGGAAAAGTCAACCCCTTCCGTCTGACAAAAGAACAAAAAGACGTGATAGAGTTGATGGGAGATAAAATCCAGTGTTCAGTAGATAAGAAAACGGATGTGATCACCGTCACTGTGAAAGACCAAGATCCGCTCATTTGTGCGTGCATGGCTGACACGGTGAGTGCGCGGCTGCAAAAGTTCATCACGGCCTATCGGACGAATAAGGCGCGGGTGGATATGGAATATTATGAAAAACTGACTGAAGAGGCCAAGGCCGACTACGAAGAGGCACTGCGGCTCTACGGGCGGCTTGTCGATGCGAATTTGAATGTGGTGCGCAAGGCCGCAGAATTGAAACAGACGGATTTGGAGAATGAGATGCAATTGAAATATAATACTTATAGTGCATTGAACACCCAATTTCAAGCAGCCAAAGCCAAGGTGCAGGAACGTACGCCAGCGTTTACCACCTTGCAGTGTGCGACGGTGCCAATCAAGCCGGCGGGCCCGAAACGTATGTTATTTGTGTTAGGCATGCTATTGTTAGGAAGTGTGGGTGTGGCCGTTTATATTTTGAAGGACGATTTTCTTGGACGAACGGAGAAATGAGAGGAGCCGGGGCATGGAACCAGTAAAGCGGATCGTCGTCAATACTGTGGTGCAATATGTGAAGGCATTTTTCAACATCTGTCTTTCATTGTATTCCACGCGCCTGATTTTGGATGCATTAAGTGTTTCGGATTATGGCGTTTATTCTGTGGTTGGCGGCGTTGTGGCCATGTTGGGCTTTGTGACAAATGCGTTGGTGATTACTACCCAGCGTTATGTCTCTTATTATCATGCGAATATTGGTTATGTCAGCCGTTTGTTTTCCAATAGCTTGTTGCTTCATTTGTTGATTGGGATAGGTTTAGGTGTTGCGCTTCTTATCCCAGGCGACTGGTTGGTGGGGAAAGTGCTGAATATTGAGGAATCGCGATTGCTGGCGGCGTCCCATGTGTATGCCTTATCCGTTTTGATGCTGTTCATTACGATTTTGACGGCTCCTTTCAAGGCTCTTTTTATTGCCAGGGAAAATATAGTTTATGTTTCAATTGTCGAAATGTCAGACGGTGTGCTGAAGTTGGCTCTTGCTGTGTGGCTGATGTTCGTGTCGGCGGACAAACTGTTGGTTTATGCTTATGGCATGGCATTGATTTTATTGGTTAATTTTTTCGCTTTCGCGATTTATGCAGTGATACGGTTCGAAGAATGCCATGTTTTGATCCGAAAAAGGGATATTGACAAAGATTGTCTGATGCGTTTGATGGGATTTGCCGGATGGACCACTTACGGGATGGGGGCGATTGCCACGCGGAATCAAGGGATAGCGATGATTTTCAATCATTTCTTCGGCACGGTAATCAATGCTGCCTATGGGATTGCTTTTCAAGTTTATGGTGCTGTTTCATTTGTGGCAACTTCCGTTTTGAATGCGATGAATCCCCAGATAATGAAGGCAGAGGGGGAACACGATCGTGCGAAGGTCTTGTTCCTGGCAGCACGTGAAAGCAAGTATTCAAGCATGCTGATGGCATTGGTGGCCATACCGTTGACGGTGGAAATGCCGGCTGTGTTGGGATGGTGGCTGAAAGAAACGCCTGAAGGCACGGTCTTGTTTTGCCGTGCCATATTGGTGGGGTTCCTTTTGGATCAGTTGACTTATGGCTTGCACACGGCGAACCAGGCTTTAGGCAAGATACGGAATTACACGTTTTTGATTTACACTCCGAAATTATTGGTGGTGCCGATGGTGTGGTTATTGCTGAGGAATGGTTTTGGAGTGCACGAGGCGATGTGGCTTTATGTGGGGGTTGAGTTATTGATGTCGTTTGTTCGTTTGCCTTTTTTGAAACACACGGCCGGGTTGTGCGTTTGGTCTTATGTCACTCAGGTCTTTCTTCCGTTGTTGCCTTCGTGTGCGGTGTTGTGTGGTGTGAGTTTGCTTTGTGGATATTATGGTGTAGCCCAATGCAGCGTGTTTTTGGCCATTCTGTTGCCCATATTGGCAGGAGGAATAGCCGTGTGGTGCTTTACGTTCGACAGAAAAGAAAGAAACTATGTGAAGTCGCTCGTTAAAAAAAGGAGGAGTCTGGCATGCTGAGAGTGTCGAATCTGTTCTCTGTCAGAAAAGAGGCTTTGGCGTATGCCTGTTTCGAGGCCGGGATGCTGATAGCTTATTGGGGGTCGCTCAATCCTTGGTTTTTTTGGCCAGTAGGGGCATTGTATATTATTCCAGCCGGTTTCCTGGTTTTTTTGTCTTTGTTTATTTCCAACACGCTTTCGCGCCCGCTTTTTACTTATGCGGACTATTTGCCGCCCTTGGTGGCCTATGTGGTTCTTTCGTGCTATTTGCTGTTGGTCAATGGCGGAAACGCGAACGCTTTTTTGGGCAATTTGTTTCATGTCATGGTCTTTTGGTCGTTGTTTATTATTAACAGAGAGAGCCTGTATCGGCTGACGACCTTCCTTTCCAAGGCCATGGCCTGCTTGTTGTCGGTTTCCATAGCGGCTTTTGTCTTACATTTGTTGGGATTTCCCTTGCCTTCCTGGAACACGCAGTTCGGAGATGGGTTGTACACATATTCCAATTACTTCTTCTTCTTGTCCGACGACCGTTCTTTGATGAGCATATTTCCGCGCTTCCATTCCGTCTTTTTGGAACCAGGCCATTTGGGGACGGCTACGGTGTTGCTGCTGTTTGCCCAATGTGGTCATTGGAAAAAATGGTATAACGTAGTGTTATTGGTCGCTACTTTGATGACTTTTTCTTTGGCGGCTTATGTGCTTCTTGTGGTCATTGTCTTTCTGAATTTATGGATAAAGGGGAAGCATGTCGTCGGAAAGGTGTTGGTGACGGTGGCCTTGATTGCCAGTGTGATCACAGGCGCATTCTTTTATAACAAAGGGGATAACTTGCTGCATGACTTAATCCTCATCCGGCTGGAGGTGAGCGATGAAGGAGAATTGAGTGGAGACAATCGCGTGGCCGGCTGGTTTGAGAGTGAATATGAGAGCTATTTGCAGTCGTCAGACATCTTTTTTGGCCGGGATTATGACACGGAGATTACGGGAAATTCCGGTTATCGTGTCTTCATCTACGAAAACGGCTTTGTCGGTTTGTTCTTGGTGATTGCCTTTTATATACTTTCAATGATGCATGCGGAAAGCAAGCGTGTGTTTGTGTCAGTGTTTGTCATTGCGATATTGTGCTTTTGGGTGCGAGGTTATCCTTTGTGGTATAGTAATTATGTTCCCTTGTATGCTTTGGTCAACATGCCCTTTGCTTGCGTGGGGCTGCGAAAGGAGGAAGGATGACAAATGTGGTCTACATATTGAATTCGACCTACTCATTGGGAGGAGCTTCCAAATCTTTCCTGTCGCTGATTTCCGGATTGAAGCGAAAAGGAGTCTGTCCGTTGGTGGTGGTGCCCGACAAGGAGGGGATTTATGCCGATTTGCTTCGAATGGGGGTGGAAGTCATTGTGGCGCTATACCGCCCTAATACCTATCCTCGATTTGCCACCGTCAAGGACAAGTTGCTGTTTTTGCCTCGCCTGTGGGCCAGAAGATGGCTGAATCGCAGGGCGGTGAGCCGATTGTTTGCCCTGTTGTCCGTGCGTGGGCATGTCCATCTGGTGCATACGAATGTGAGCGTGGTGGATATTGGATTCAGGCTGGCGCGCAGGCTTCGCGTGCCGCATGTCTATCATATAAGGGAATATGGGGATTTGGATTTCCATGAGTTTTATTTCCCTTCATGGAAGCTCTTCCATAAACGCTTACGTGTGCCGTTGTCTTATGTCATATGCATAACGGAAGGCATTCTTCGCCATCATCTGTTGCAGGGGTATTCCGCGGCAAGGGTGATTTATAATGGTATTGAAACGGGGACTGTGCCGGGGGCAGGCGATAGCTTTGAAGACAGGAAGTTTTTCCTTTATGCGGGGCGTATCGAGCCGGCCAAGGGGTTGGATCTTTTGTTGGAGGCCTATGCGGCTTATGTGGAGAAGTCTGCGTCGGGAACACCTTTGTGGGTGGCCGGAGATGCCGGCGATGACTCCTATAGCCGTTGTTTGAACGAATATGCCAGGTCACGCGGATTAGGCGGGCATGTGCGTTTCTTAGGGCCGAGAAGGGATGTGGACGTGCTTATGCGCAAGGCTCTTGCCATTGTCATACCTTCTCGTTTCGAGGCTTTCGGGCGGTGCATGCCGGAAGCCATGTCCAATGGTTGCTTGGTGATTGGCCGTGACACGGGCGGGACGAAGGAGCAGTTCGACAACGGCCTGCGGTTGACAGGAGCTGAGATCGGCTTCCGGTTTACTACGGTGGCGGAATTGGCCGAGGCCTTGGGGCGGGCGGAATCTTTGTCGGAGCATGAACGGAAAGACATCGTGGAACGGGCCTGCCGGACGGTTCGCACGTTGTATTCGACGGATGCTTATGTGGATGGGGTTTATCAATTTTATAGGGATATTTTGAATGAAAACATGGATTAAACATATTGCGGGATGGATCGGCTATTTGTGGTCGTTTCTTTGGCCTTCAGGATTTTCCATATTGCTCCGGGCCACTCTTTCCTATTGCTATACCGGCTACCTGCGGCGTCGTTTTGCCGGTTGGGGGAAGGGAAGTGTCATCATGTATAAGGCTAAAGATCTGGTCGGGCTTCGTTGCGTTCATGTAGGAAATGCCACGGAAATCGATCAGGATGTGCGCCTGACGGCATGGGAGCATCATGGCGGGCATGAATACGCCCCTCGCATTGTGATTGGTGACCATTGCCACCTTGGCGCGGGGGCGCATGTCACTTCAGTGAGAGGCATAACGATTGGCAATAATCTGCTCACCGGGACCAATGTCCTGATCACGGATAATGCGCACGGCGCTTCGGAACGCAGGTGGCTTGATGTGCATCCTGAGTCCCGGCCTTTGTATTCCAAAGGCGAAGTGGCAATCGGCGACAACGTGTGGTTGGGCAATAATGTCTGCATCCTTCCGGGAACCGTGATTGGCAACGGCGTGATTGTGGGAGCCAACAGCGTGGTGACGGGGGTAGTGCCGGATTATGTGGTCGTTGCCGGTTCGCCAGCCCGTATTGTGAAACATTTGAATTAGTGGAGAATGATGAAAGCGAGAGTACTGGCATATTATTTGCCTCAGTTCCACCCTGTTCCCGAGAATGATAAGTTTTGGGGGCCGGGGTTTACGGAATGGACGAACGTGGCGAAGGCGAAACCTCTTTTCCGCGGGCATTATCAGCCACGCATCCCGGCTGACCTGGGGTTCTATGATTTGCGTCTTCCCGAGGTCAGGGAACAACAGGCGCAATTGGCGCGCGAAGCGGGCATTGAAGGTTTCTGTTATTGGCATTATTGGTTTGGAAACGGACGGCAGTTGCTTCAACGGCCGTTCAATGAAGTCTTGGCTTCCGGAAAACCGGATTTTCCCTTTTGCCTGGCTTGGGCCAATCATGACTGGAGCACCAAATCCTGGCAGCGCGGCAAAGGGAAGGTGGATTCGAGCGTGATGATCGAGAAACAGCTTTACCCTGGTGACGAGGATTACATCCATCATTTCAATTATGTGCTTCCTGCGTTCCGGGATCACAGGTATATTACGGTCGACGGCAAGCCTTTGTTCCTGATTTTTGATACTTATAATTTTGGCGATGTGTCCCACTTCATCGAGTTGTGGAGGGATTTGGCTGTGAAAAACGGGCTTGAAGGCGTTTATTTCGTGGCAATAGCCAATTCCACCACCACGGTGCAGCGGGGGAAGGACGGGACGATAGAGCGCGTGCTGCCCGACCTTGCCAGCAGCGAGAGGGTCTATCGCGACATCTTGGATTTGGGATTCGACGGGCTTAATCCTTTTGGAAAGCCCCGTGCCGAAATGCTGTACAAGGGGAAATACCGCCGGCTGGTTCAGTTGACCTTGCGGAAATACTTGCCCCAGCTTCCGGCGGTCAGGATGGATTATCCCAAGGTCATGAAAAATTTCTTTTCGCCCGAAGATGTGTGGGAGAATGTCTATCCCACGATCATGCCTCAGTGGGACCGCAGTCCGCGTTCGGGTAATTATGACGGGGTGTTCGTCAATGCCACCCCGAAGAATTTCAAGGCACATGTGGAGCAGGCCTTGGAACTGCTCCGGGACAAGGCTCCGCAACATCGGATCCTGTTCCTGCGGGCTTGGAATGAGTGGGGGGAAGGCAATTACATGGAACCCGATGAGAAATATGGTCACGGCTTCATCGATGCTTTGCGGGAAGCCATCACGGAATAGCCTATGAAAAAAGTATTGGCAGTTTGGTTTAAGCGTTACGACGGCATCCTTGACGGTGGCGGACAGGGCAACCGCCGTTGTTTCGACATGTTGCGGCGGGTCTTTGGCGAAGGGGCCGTGGATTCGTTGTATGTGCATGACGGAGGCCGGGAGGGATATGGGAAGTTGGCGCGTTCGGCTTTCTACACGCTTTGGGATTATCATAACGGCCTTACGCCGGGATTTGTGCGCAAGGTGGTGGAGATGGCTCCGGCCTATGATTATGTGTTTCTGAGCACGAGCCTTTTCGGGCTGATCGCAAGGGATTTGAAGCGTAAGGGTTACGGGGGGAAGGTGATTGTCCATTTCCACAACGTGGAGAGCATTTACTACGAAGCCAGCGTGCCCAAGTGGTTGCCGGGGCGGCAGTTCGTCATTCGTTGCGCGGCCCGCAATGATGGCTTCTCGTGCCGCTATGCCGACAAGGTGCTGGTGTTGAACGAGCGGGACAACGGGTTGCTGCAACAACGATACGGGCGGCGGGCCGATGCCGTGTTGCCCATCGCGCTGCCCGACGTTTTCACCGGTGCGGATCTCCAGGCGATGACCTCCGAATGTCCGCTTTGTGTGTTCATTGGCAGTTGTTTCCCTCCTAATAACGAAGGCGTCTTGTGGTTCGTGCGCAATGTACTTCCGCATGTCCGTGTCCGTTTCAAGGTCGTGGGTAAGGGCATGTCCAAGCTCAAGGCGTCGCATGAATGCCTGAAGGACATAGAATTCGTGAGCGATGCCCCCGACCTTCGTCCCTATTTCGAGGAAGCCGATTTCATGGTACTTCCCATTTTTTCCGGAAGTGGGATGAAGGTGAAGACTTGCGAGGCGCTGATGTACGGGAAGAACATCCTTGGCACGGACGAGACGTTCGAGGGCTACGAGCTTGATGCGGAGAAAGTCGGCGGGCGTTGCAACACGGCAGCCGATTTCATCGCCCGTCTTGAGGGTTATTCCCGTTGTCCGGTGCGCCGTTTCAATTCCTATGCCCGCAGCGTGTATTTGCAAAACTATTCCGATTCGGCCACGGAAAATATCTTTAGAAGTATCTTTAACGAATAGTCCTATGAGAATCTGTATTCTGACTCCGCGCTTCCCCTTCCCGGAGAATGGCGGGGATGTGCTTCGGATCAACCACATAGCGCGTTACTTGAAGTCGCGCGGCCACGAGCTGGTGCTGGTCTCTTTTTGCGAAAGCCGCGGATGTGACAAGAAGGCCGCGCAGGAACTTTATGACAAAGTTTATGTCGTGAGGCGCCATGCGCTGGTGTCGCTGTGTTTTTCCCTTTTGTTTTGGCTGGCGGGGAAGCCCATCCAATGCGGTTACTATTATTCGCCTTTTTTCCGGCGCAAGTTCCGTGAGGTGGTCCGTGCGGAGCGTCCCGGTTTGTATGTGGCCCACTTGCTTCGCATGGTGCCCTATTTGGAGCAGCTCCGGTTGCAGGGCTCCTCTGTGGTGGAGATGACCGATGCGCTGTCCAAGACCTATTCCATGTCGGCCGGTGCGAAGGGCGGCATGCTGAAGCGCATGGTGTATGGAGTGGAACAGAGGCTCATCGGACGCTTTGAGCACCACGTGGTCCACACTTTTCCCAAGGTCGTGCTGGTTTCCCGGTCGGACATGGATTTCCTGAAAACGTCTTGCCGAGCGGATTTTTCCTCCTTGGCCTTGCACACCAACGGGGTGGACTGTGCGGTGCCGGTGTCTTCCGGTTATAAGGCTTCTAAACTGTGTTTCATCGGCAACATGCGCACGCTGCAGAACCAAGATGCCGTACTCCATTTTGCGGACGACATTTTCCCTTTGATCCTGAAGCGGATTCCCGATGCGGTGTTCTACGTCGTGGGAGCGGAGCCTCCCCGCCGCATTTTGGAACTGGCGGAGCGGGAGCACATCGTGGTGACGGGGTTTGTGGATGACTTGGGCGCCGTGATTTCAGACGCCTGCCTTGCCGTGGCTCCTGTGCGTGTGGCGGCCGGCATCCAGAACAAGGTGTTGGTGGCGATGGCCGCCGGACTGCCCGTGGTGATGACTTCCATGATTTCCCAGGCCATTCCTGAATTGTGCCATGGTGAGAATTGCCTGATTCACGATGATGCGGAATCCTTTGCCGGGGCTTGTGTGCGGGTCATGGGCGATGAGTCCTTTCGTGGCATGCTGTCTGTCCGGGGACGGGAAATGGTACGCAGCCACTATTCCTGGGAGGAGAAGTTACGCGGGTATGAAGTCCTATAGCATGGGGAGATGGACGGATGAAGATACTGGCGATCAACAATTATTCTCTTGATGAGGCTTTGGCCGACGCTTCCCGGGGAGTTTATCCCAGGCACCATTGCTGGGGAACGGACTATTTGCAGCGCGAAGGACATGAAGTGGAAACCTTGTTGTTCAAACCGCCAAGAGGTTCCGGATTGTTCCGGAAGTGCCTGTATGCCATTGCCTTCAATTTGAAACTGATGCGCAAGGTGCGCGGAGTGGATGCCGTGGTCGCTTTTGCCAATCCCATGATTCCGTTGCTGGCGTTGTGGCGCAAATGGGGTGGCCTGCGCCGCGTCAGGCTCTACACGTTAGTCCATCATTTCGAACGTCCGGCTTTGCTTTCATCGGGCTACGATAAGATTTTTTTCCTTTCGGAACAGATCATGGCTCGGGCCGCACAGGCTCTCCCGGCTTTGCGCGGCAGGTTCGAGTTCCTTCCCTGGGGAGGCGACATGCCTTTCTATGCCTCTCATTTCGAGGCGATGTCCCATGACCCGGACCGGCCGGAGCTGTTTTTTACGAATGGCAAGACGGCGCGTGATGTCGCTTTGGTGGCCGAAGCCTGTGCCGGGATGGAGGTTCCTCTCATGGTCGTCACCGACAAGGTGGCTGTGCATGCCGGAAAGGCCGAGGTCGTTGCTTCCGGCACATCCGGCGCTAATGCGCTGGACTATCCTTCCATGTTGTCGCTTATGGAACGGGCCACGGTTAGTGTCATACCCATTTTGCCAGGCAATACCGATGGGCGGCTGGCAGGGCTGACTTCTTTCATCGACGCAATGGCACTGGGCACTCCCGTGATCCTGTCAGACAACACCCACATGGGCGTGGACGTGGAAGCCTTGGGGCTGGGCTACACTTACAAGGCCGGCGACAAGGCGGATTTCGAGCGGGCGGCCCGCCGGATGGTTTCGGACAAAGGAGCCTACGTGCGAATGTCGGCGCGTTGCCATGCCTGGGCGATGGAACATGACTATCTTCACTATTGCAGGCAACTCTGTGCGGTTCTTTGCCCGCCGCAGAAAGCCCCTGGCCGGGTGCGTCATTGAGGCAGACTGCCTTTCGGCGGGGGGGGAATGGCGGCTTCGGGGTAGCCCTGACGGGTGCCGGGATTTCATTTTCTTTTCTTTTTTGGCAATAAAAAACTTTTGTCTGCGTTTTGAAAATACCATATTGAAAACGGAAAAAATGGAAGGGGAGTTTTTTTATGTGATGTTGTCAAGCCTGGCCGGATTGGTCTTTACCATTTTGGCCATGCCGTTTCTGTTGAAATATTGCAAGTTGAAAGGGCTTTTCGATTTGCCGGGGGGGCGCAAGGTGCACCACGAGGCGGTGCCTCGCCTGGGCGGCATCCTTTTCATGCCGGCCATGTTGGTCGGGCTTGCCGTGGCCTTTTCTGCGTGTGCGCTGGAAGGGCATGGCTTGTTCACGATGAAGGCGACGTCGGTGGTGATGGCTGTGGGGGCTTTCCTGGTCTATATCATTGGTGCCATTGACGACTTGTTCGGGATGAAGGCCAACCACAAGTTCCTGATTCAGCTGGTGGCCGCGCTGTTGCTGCCTTTCTGCTGGTTGCACATCAATAATTTCTACGGGTTGTTCGGCCTGTACGAACTGCCCCTGTGGTTCAGCTATCCTTTTTCCGTGTTTGTGATTCTGCTGGTGGTGAATTCCATCAACCTGATTGACGGCATCGACGGGCTGGCTTCGGGGCTGTGCGTCTGCATCCTTTCGGCCTACATCTATTTGTATCTGCAGATGGAAAACACTTTCATTTACGCGGTCGGCGCGGCCGGGTTGCTGGGTAGTCTGGTGGCTTTCTTTGGTTTCAACATGTGGGGCAAGGCGGAAAAGGGCACCAAGACGTTCATGGGCGATTCCGGCAGCCTGTTCCTGGGATATGCCTTGGCCTATTTGTCCATTAAGTACACGATGGACAATCCGGCAGTGTTGCCTTACAGGGGGCATGCGCTCCTGGTGTCCTACACGTTGCTGATTGTCCCCACGTTCGACGTGATCCGGGTGGCTTTGTTGCGGTTGTATCGTCATAAGCCGATATTCGGGGCCGACAAGAGCCACATCCACCATGTCGTGATGGCGGCCGGTTTTTCCATGCACGGGGCGTTGTGTGTCATTCTTGGCCTTTTCTTCTTCTTCTGTGTGCTGAACTATGCGGCGGTGCTGGCCGGGCTGTCGGCCACCTGGATTGTGGTGCTGGACGTGTTTTTCTTCTGCCTGTTCCATTGGGCGATGTGGAAAGCCGGCCGGCGCAAACGACTGCGTGCGTGAAGCGGGGCGTCCGGATGAAGGGTTTCCCGCGAAGCCTCTTTCAGGAAGATATTTTTTACTTTTCCGACGACGCTTCGGGGCGGCTGGAGGCCGGTTCCCCTGTCGTTCCTTTTCACTCCTGTCGGAGGCTCAAGAGAGATGGGATTTTTTCGCTTGGGAAAAATGGATGGATCGCTTGAGAAAAGAATGTGAATCGCTTGAGAAAAATCGAAGCGTTTCAAACCGCTTTTTATCTCTTTGGTTCTTAGTGGTTTGTGCGTTTTCTTGGCGGGGCGGGCGTTTCCTTCGTCTGTCGGCAGCGCATGGGCTGGAGGCGGTGGCGGCTGTGGAGGAATGAAAGCAAAAAAAGATTGACAAGTTGCAGGCATCGTGGGGAAGGTCTCAGGCGGGCGGGCGGCATCCGCCGGTTGGGTTCTCCGGGTCTTCCCGGAGGGGGAGAGGCTTTGGGGGTGAAAAAGCGAGGAAGGGCGGAGGACGGTCTTGCATAAGAATCGTACCTTTGCACGACGAAACGGACAAGACGGAAATGGAAAACCTTTATGAGGAGCGGTTGGGCACGGACCGCATGTTGCCTTTGGTGTTCAGGATGGCATTGCCGGCGGTGGCGGCGGTTTGCTGCACGCTGGTTTTTGCCTGGACGTTTCCCCGGATTTTGCGGCAGACGGGAGTGCGCTGGGTTCAGGCGGTGCTTCGGCCTTCGATGTCATTGGGGAGCCTTTTGCCGGAAGGCGGGTCGGCCGCGGGAGCGGGCGAAGGGGGCGGGCAGGCGGCTGGGGGATGGAAGTATTTGGCAGCGGATTTTTTTGCTTTTGGTTGGAAAAATACCTATCTTTGCTTTCATTCTAACTTAAAAGACTTAATGAAAAACCTGATAAAATATGATGAATTTCAAGATGTGGCCTAAATTCGTGGCGTTGTGCGGCGTCATGGCTTTGGCGGGCGTGGCCGGCGCGTCGGCCACGCCGGGCGCGTATGCCTTGTTGCGCAACGGCGCACACTTCCGGACGGGGAATGGGCTTCTCCGGGTGGAGTTCGTGGCTCCCGACATCGTGCGGGTGCGTTATACGCAAGAGACGGATTTCCTGGGTAATGGAACGATCGTGTGCGTAGGCCGGAGGGACGAGAAGGTGCATTTCCGGGCCGAGGCGGCAGAAGGCGGCCTGACCCTTTCTTCGGACAGCCTGGACGTGCGGGTGGACTTGCGGTCGTTTGCCGTGGATTTCCGGGACGGGCGCACGGGGAAGACGCTTCTGGCGGAAAACGCGGACTGCCCGCGCGAGGGGGAACGAGTCTATCAGGAAAAGGTGACTTACGACCCCGGCAGCAAGCGCATTGAAAAGACAGCCGACGGGGAAAAGGAGGTGATGGACGTGTTGCGCCGCGACACGGTGGGACGCACATGGAAATATCGCAACCACTTCCGCTGGCAGGCGGGCGAAGCCCTTTACGGCCTGGGATGCCACATGGAAGATTTCCTGGACTTGCGGGGGAAACGGATGTACCTTTGCCAGCATAACCTGAAGGAGATGGTGCCGGTGCTCAATTCCACGGCGGGCTACGGGCTGTTGTTCGATGCCGGTTGCGCCATGGTGTATGCCGATGATGCGGGCGGGAGCTTTGTGGAGATGGAGGCCGCGAAAGAGGTGGATTATTACTTCATGAAAGGCTGTTCGATGGACAAGGTGGTGGAACGCTACCGCTTCCTGACGGGCGGTTGCCCCATGTTGCCCCGCTACATGTTGGGCTACATCCAGTCAAAAGAACGCTATACGAACTCACAGGAAATCGTGGACGTGGTGAAGGAATACCGCCAGCGGCAGGTGCCGCTCGACGTCATCGTGCAGGATTGGAACTATTGGCCGGGAGGGCAGTGGGGCTATCTGAAGATGGACCGCAGGTTCTATCCCGATCCGCGTGCGCTGGCCGATTCCGTGCATGCGCTGGATGCCCGGCTGATGATTTCCATCTGGCCCAATCCGACCAACAGCCCGCAGACGCAGGATTTTGCCCGCCGGGGCTTCATGCTCGACCGCTCGGTGTATGACGCTTTCAACCCCTTGGCGCGGGCGCTTTATTGGAAGTATGCCGACGATGAGTTCTTCAGCAATGGGTTTGATGCCTGGTGGTGTGACTGCACGGAACCGCTGGACGCCGATTGGTGGAACATGCCGGAAGGCTATGGCTGGGACAGCCACGAGGCGCGCTGGAGAGGCAACGCGAAATTGTTGGGCGACGTGTTGGGCGCGGAACGCGCCAGCTTGTTCTCCCTGTATCATTCCAAGGGGCTTTATGAGCACCAACGGGCTGCGACCGACCGCAAGCGCGTGGTCAACCTGACCCGTTCGAGCTATGCGGGGCAGCAGCGTTATGGCACCATCACGTGGAATGGCGACACCCACGCTTCGTGGAAGTCGTTTGCCCAGCAGATTCCGCAAGGGCTGAACTTCATGGCGACGGGATGCCCCTATTGGACGGTCGACATCGGCTCGTTTTTCGTGTGCAAGGGGCGCGAATGGTTCCGCGCCGGGGAGTTTGACCGGGGAGTGGACGACCTGGGCTATCGGGAATATTACACGCGGATGTTCCAGTACGGCACGTTCTTGCCCCTGTGCCGCAGCCATGGCACCCAGACACCGCGCGAAATCTGGCGTTTCGGCCGTCCCGGCGAGCCGTTCTATGAAAGTATCCTGAAGATGATCCGCCTGCGCTACGAGATGTTGCCTTACAATTATTCGCTGGCCGGGCGCGTTTGCCTGGAGGACTACACGATGGCACGTCTGCTGGCGTTCGACTTTCCGGGCGATGCGGCGGTTCATGACGTGAAGGACGAATTCATGTGGGGGCCGGCCTTCCTGGTCTGCCCCGTCACCCGCCCGATGTACTACGACAAAGGTTCGGTGAAGCTCCAGGACGTGGCGAAGACCCGCGCCGTGTACCTTCCCCGCGGGGCGGAGTGGGTGGACTATTGGACGGGGGACACCTATGCCGGCGGGCAGACGATAGAGGCCGCCGCTCCCATCGACCGCTTGCCGCTGTTCGTGCGCCAGGGATCCATCGTGCCGATGGGGCCTGTCGTGCAACATTCGGGCGAGTTGCCGGGCAAGGAACTTCGCCTTGAAGTCTATCCGGGACGCGACGCGTCGTTCGTGCTTTATGAAGATGAAGGGGACAGCTACGACTATGAACGGGGGGAATACACGACCATCCGCCTGGAATGGGACGACCGGAGGCAGACGCTGACCTTGGGCGCACGCGAGGGAAGTTTTGACGGGATGGAGTCGTCGCGTACGTTCCGTGTCGTTTTGCACCGATATGGTGGAAAAACGCCGCGGGAAAAGTCAGTCCGCTACGACGGGAAAGAATTGCGTTGCCGTTTCTGAGGGCCGGCGGACATCTTCAGGCGCGGAAAGTGCGCCCTTCGCCGATGAAGTCGAGCAGTTCGCGGTAGGCTTCGCAACGGCGGAGGACGCTTTCGCAACCGATGAGGAAGAACTGCTTGCGGGCGCGGGTGAGGGCCACGTTGAGCTTGCGGTCCACCCGTTGCCCGTCGTCGGCCGTGACGGGTTCGGAAAGCAATGCGAGCTGTTCGTCGCGGCACACCGTGGCACTGAAGATAATCACATCGCGTTGGCTGCCTTGGAAGCGTTCCACCGTGTCGATGGTCAAGTCGTCGGGGCAGGCCAGCCCCAAAGGGGAAAGCGCCCGCCGCATACAGGCGATTTGGGCGCGGAACGGGACGATGATGCCGATGTGGCGCGAGAGCGTGTCGGCCTGTCCTTTTATGGGGTGGATGTCTCGCAGGATGCGGACAATCTGTGCCGCCGTTTCAGCCTCGCGGGGGTTGCTTTTGTAGTGGATTTCTTCTTTATCCGGTTTTACGGGGAAGAACCCGATGCGTGTGCCGGACACGAAAACGGTCTGGGAATCTTGTCCGGCAACTGCGTCGAGTGGTTCTTGTTGGTGGGGCAAGGGGACGGCAGTCAGTGTCCCGCCGTAGAATTTCCGGTTCACGAATTCGCTGATTTCCGGATGCATGCGCCCCTGGCGGTGGAGCATGCCCACGAGGTGTGCCATGCCTTGTCGCCGGGCCAGCGTGTGAAGCCGTTCGAACAGCGAGTTGCGGCAGTTGGTCAGGCCGATGCTCTTCAGCGTGGGGTCGTCCACTCGGGATTCTTCCGCCGGTTGCACCACCACGGCGGGCAGTTGCTTGTGGTCGCCGATGAGAATGAATTTGCCGATGGCACAACGTGCCAGGTTGTAGTCTCCCCGGTGTGCTTCGGTCGTGGCGCAAAGCAGCGGGAGCAACTGCGGTTCGAGCACTTGCGAGGCTTCGTCCACCAGCGCGACATCGATGGGTTTCAGGGAGAAAAGTTCCGTGCGGGCACATAGGCTGCTGACGGTGCCGCAGAAAACCCGCACGGGCTGCAGCCGTTCGTAGATCTCGCGGCGTGACCGGGCGTGTCCGATGGCTTGTTGCATGAGCCGCCCTTGATAGGCCGGCGCGCAGCTGGTGGCTTGCCCGATGCGGATGTAGTCCGGAGTGGGGGCCATCGACGAGAGCATGGCGCAAATTTCGTCCACGGCACGGTTGGTGTACGCCATGAGCAGGAGGGTCTTTTGCGGCGTGTCGGCGAGAAACTCCTCGACCATGGACTTCAGGGCCACGGATGTTTTTCCCGTGCCGGGAGGCCCCACGAGCAAGAAGTAATCGTTGGCTTGTTTGGCCTGCAGGAGCATGGCTTCGACGGCTTTGTCCGGATGGTGGAGGTGGAGGGTGGCTGTGTGGTCGGACTCCGGGAGCCTTTGGCCCAAGAGAAGTTCCCTGCGTTCCTTGGGCGCTTTCAGGAATTGGAAGAGCCCGCGGTAGGCTTGGTTGAAGGTGGCGTCCAGGTAGCCTGGTTCTATGGCATAAAGGCTTTCCGCCGGGAACACGTCGGCGTGGCGTTGTTTGTAGGTCAACGCCAGGCGCAGTTGGTGCGGGCGGATTTCTTCCACCGTGCAGCGGAAAAATTGCTTCTGGGTCACGGCGTCGGTTTCCTCGTTCTTTTCATAGAGCATCACCATGTCGCCGGGACGGAAATTGGGCAGGAAGTCTGTGCCGTAGTCGGGCAGTTCGGCGACGAACCCCGTCACGGCTCCTTCCTCGTCGGTTTCCGGCCGTAGTGACAATCCGGTCAGGATGTTTCCTTCTTTCATCTTGTCCGGAGTGTGGCCGCGCCAAGTTTCTGCAAAACTTCCGGCATCTCCCGCTTTGGCCAGGTATTGTTCGCGTTCCATGAATGCCAGAAAACGATGGAAATAGGCGGCTTCCACGCCTTCGGCTTGTTTGAGGGGCATGAGGATTTCCAGGATGGAAGGGCGGAGATAGTGCTGGTAGAAACGGTCCTTCCTTCCCGACGTGTTGAGGTGTGCTTCGTCCATTTCAGCTACGATCTGTCGCGATTCTCCTTCGCGCAACCTGCGTTCGAGGTGCAGGATGCCGTTGCGGAGGGCAATGGCACGGCGGATGTCGTCGCGGGGCATGGTGACAGCGTAGAACTGCGGATAGCGGGAATAGAAAAGGAACGACTGTATTTGTTCGCGCGGAAGCCCCGTGTTGTAGAACAGCACTTCTTTGTAGAGGGCCATTTGCATCCGGTGCTCGTACTTGGGCATCCTTTGGGGATATTCGTCGGCTTTTCCGCTTTTCAGTTCGATCAGTTTTTTCCCGTTCTCGGCCAGCAGGTCCATGCGTCCTTGCAGTCCGAGTGCTTCGCAAAGGAAAGCCGGTTCCAATTGTGCTTGCGCCTTCCGCACGTCTATGCCGGCTTCGTGGAAATGGTGGCGCACGGCTTCGCGAATGTGATGGAACTGCAGGCGGCAGCGGTCGAAAAACTCACGGCCGATGTCGGGGAGGGTGGAATAAGCCAAGGGGTCGTGGCGGAAACTGCGTTGCATGGACTTCCGGTAGAGTTGCTCTTCGTCGGCGTCCCGTTCCGTTTCCGGTTCGTTCACGCAATCATCCAAGAACTGGTTGGCGGCGTTTCCCATTTGGATGGCTGCGGAGCGCGCTGCAGGAGCAAATTTGGCGAGCAGGTAAGTGTAAGGCGAATGGCCGTATGGCTTCATGCAGGCGCAGAGGGCTGTGATGTCAATGAGAAAGTCCGGTTCGAGCACAAACAGTTCCGGACGGAATACATATCGTGTGGCTTCTTCTTCGTTTCCAGGTCCGGCGGGGGTCACTTCCGAGGATAACAGGTTGAGCTGTGCGCCTTCATAAAGTTGCATGGCCAATGAAGAGAACACGTCGTCTCCGTCTTCTGCAAAACGGGCTTCTATGACCTCTTCTCCATTGCGGGCCATGTCTCGTCCGTACACGCTGCGGTCGTCCCAATGAGCCACGCTGATCCGTATGCGTGGTTCATGCGTTTGGTAGGCGGGAAGGCGGCGTGAAGTTTCCCTTTTCCCTTTATGTTCCATCATTCTATTTCCTGTTTGGATTTTGCTTCCAGTTCTTCTGCGCTGAGCACACTGCTTTTGAAACCTTTTCGCGTGTTGCGTCGCGATGGCGCGGGCAGTGAACTGACGGTTCCGGCATGGCCGACTGCACGGTAGCGTTGCCAGCGTTCAAGGATGGATTCCACATAACCATAGGTTTCCTCTCCTCTCAGAAATCCGTATTGTACGACCGGGTCATTATAATATTGCGGGCGTGCCAGCCCGAGGATGAATGGTGCCACGTCTTTCCATGTGTGAGGGTTTTTCCCGTGCTTTTGGGCAAGAGCCATGGCATCGCGCACGTGTCCGCTTCCGCCATTATAGGCCGCCAGAACGAACCGGATGCGTTCGAGCCTTCCCGGCACGTCGCGGAATTTCCGTTCCAGCTCTTTCAGGTAGCGGGCCGCCGCCCCGATGTTCTTCTCCGGCACGTGGATTTCGTGGGCGGGCAGTCCGAGGTGCGTGGCTGTTTCGGGCATGATCTGCATCAGCCCGCGTGCGCCGGCCCATGACACGGCTTGCGGGTCGAATCCGGACTCCTGATAGCATTGGGCAGCCATGAGCCGCCAATCCCATCCGATGCCCCGGCTGTGGCGGATGAAATCAGTGTCATAGGGCGAAATGATGCCTTTCGACCGGTTCTGTATAGGGGCGCGGACACGCCGTTTCACTCCTCCTCCCGGCACGAATCGCAACCTGTCACGGCGGATAAGCGCCTTGCGCATTTCCGGTTTGTACCATTTGTCCAAAGCCTCGGCCAGCAGGGGGGCGTTTTGTCGCACCAGCCATTGTTTCCGTCCTCTGGCCGTTGTGTCGGAGGGCATGGCCCATGCCCCGGCGAATTGCAGTCCGGTTCCCGGGAGGAGACTGGCCGGAGGCATTTCCAATGCCACGAGGTCTGCTTCTCCAGACTCCATCCGTCGCAACAGTTCGGCCGTGTCGCGCACGGTTTCCATGCGCAAGCGGGTGCCGATGGAGTTCGCGAAATTTTCGGCCATTTCAAACTGCAGTCCGCATCCCCGCCCTTTGTATTCATAGTAAGTGTCCGGGCCAGAGAGCGTGACGGCGATCAGTTCGCCGGATTCTTGGATCTGGGGCAAGTCGTAATCCGCGCTTTCTTCTTTCGGTTGCGCGGTGATGCCCAAGGGGGAGATGCGCTTTTCTTCCTTTTCGTCACAGGAAAAGAAGGTGCAGGCCATGATGCAGGCGCATAAGGAAAGGTAGCCTTTCAGGTTCATGGATTGGCCGTAAAATGTCCGTGTGGGCGGTGAAGCTGATGGAGGATGCAAGCGCGCATCAGGTCGACGGCCTTTTCGTTTTGGCCTCCCTGCGGGATGATGAGGTCGGCATAGCGTTTGGTCGGTTCGATGAATTCGATGTGCATGGGTTTGAGCACGGACAGGTAACGGTCTATCACCATTTGCATGGTTCTTCCCCGTTCCTTGATGTCTCTTTCGATTACTCGGATGAGCCGTTCGTCCGGGTCGGCATCCACGAAGATCTTCAAGTCCATCAATTCGCGCAGTTCTTTATGGTACAAGGCCATGATTCCCTCGACAAGGACTACTTTGCGAGGTTCCACATGAAGGGTTTCTTTCAGCCGGTTGCATTCCAAATAGGAATAAGTGGGTTGTTCTATGGCTTCTCCCGCTTTCAACGCGCGCATCTGCCGGATGAGCAGATCCCAGTCGAAGGCCGCCGGATGGTCATAATTGATTTTCCGGCGTTCGGCCATGTTCAGTTCCGTCGCGTCGATGTAGTAAGAATCTTGGGGAATCAGTGCCACTTCCCCTTGCGGGAGGCTTTCGATGATTTTGCGGGCCACGGTGGTTTTCCCCGAGCCGGTTCCTCCGGCGATGCCAATGATGTACATAAGCGTTTCGTTTCTATCTTTGCAAAGATACGCTTTTTTCGTGGCTTTTCATGCCGGGAAAAACAGTTTTTGCGGTTTGCCCTTTTGGGGAGCGGGAAGCGTGCCGCTTTTTCCCATTTCCGGTTTTGCGGGTGGGGAACATTTGCTTATATTTGTCGGACGAAACTTAAAAAAAATAGCAATCATGGTTAAGCATATCGTATTGTTCCAGTTGGATCCGGCCATGGATGCCGGAAAGAAGAGTGAAGTGATGAATGCTTTCAAGCGCGGCATTGAGGCTTTGCCGGATCGAATCCCGTTTATCCGCAAGATAGAAGTGGGGTTGAATGCCAATCCGGCGGAGGCGTTCGACATTGCCTTGTATAGTGAGTTCGACACGTTGGACGACGTGAAGGCCTATTCCGTGCATCCCGACCACGTGGCGGTGGCGGCTTTGCTGAAGGACTGCAAGAAGAGCCGTTCCTGTGTGGATTATGAATACGGGGAACCTGCAGCCCTTTGACGTGCGGCCGGGGGGCGGAAGTTCCTTCGCTTGGAATAGGAATGTCTTTTCCTTTGGGGAGGGAAGGCTTCTGCCAAGATTTTTTTGTTTTTCTCTTGGATTTCATTGCACATTTACAGAAAAAGGCTTATCTTTGCCGCAAATCAGAAAAAGAATGAAGAATATCGTTGCACGTCATCATCATCATCCTAACGGTTGCTAATCGGTAGGCTGTGGGGCGTGTGTCCAACGAAAAAGAAATAAGAGAAGGCTTGCCGGGATTTCGGCGAGCCTTTTTTGATGGTTTGCGTTTAATCATTATTTAAAATAGGAAAAGAATATGCTTAGAATCGCAGTGCAGTCCAAAGGACGTCTTTATGAAGACACCATGGCCCTCCTGGCGGAGGCCGACATCAAAGTGAGTTCATCCAAACGCACCTTGCTGGTGCAGGCTTCCAATTTCCCGGTCGAAGTGCTCTATTTGCGCGACGACGACATTCCGCAGTCTGTGGCCGGTGGCGTGGCGGATTTGGGCATTGTGGGGGAAAATGAGTTCGTGGAGCGCGAGGAAGATGCCGTCGTCGTGCGCCGTCTGGGCTTCAGCAAGTGCCGCCTTTCGTTGGCCATCCCCAAGTCGGTGGACTATCCCGGGGTTCAGTGGTTTAACGGAAAGAAGATTGCCACGTCCTATCCCCGGATCTTGCAGAAATACATGGAGAGCAACGGGGTGGACGCCGACATCCACGTCATTACCGGTTCGGTGGAGATCGCGCCGGGCATCGGTTTGGCCGATGGCATCTTCGACATCGTGAGCTCCGGCTCCACGCTGGTGAGCAATAACTTGCAGGAGGTGGCCGTCGTGATGAAAAGCGAGGCTTTGCTGATTGGCAACCGCGGCATCAGCGCCGAGAAGAAGGCGGTGCTCGACGAACTGCTGTTCCGCATCGAGGCGGTGAAGAGCGCGGAGGACAAGAAGTATGTGCTGATGAACGTGCCTACGGAAAGGGTGAAGGACATCGTGGCTGTCTTGCCCGGTGCCAAGAGTCCCACGGTGATGCCTTTGGCGCAGGAGGGGTGGAGCAGTGTGCACACGGTGATTGACGAGGCGCGCTTCTGGGAAATCATTTCCAAACTGAAGGAGCTGGGTGCGCAGGGCATTCTTGTCGTGCCGGTGGAAAAAATGATTCTTTGATTTTTGTACAGAGGATTTTGAACAGAGAAGGGAGCAAGATCATGAAAGTCATCAGATATCCGAAAGAGGAAGAGTGGGACGAACTTTTGAAACGTCCCGTAATGAATGTGGAGACCTTGCGCGAAACGGTTCGCAAGGTCTTGGACGATGTGAGGACCGGGGGAGACCGCGCCGTGAAGGAGTATGAGAAGCTGTTTGACAAGGTGGATCTGGAAAGCCTGGCTGTGACGCGGGAGGA
The DNA here is from genome assembly GCA_944321975.1 of uncultured Paraprevotella sp. Lineage (GTDB taxonomy): Bacteria > Bacteroidota > Bacteroidia > Bacteroidales > Bacteroidaceae > Paraprevotella. The sequence goes on along the minus strand of CALUNJ010000015.1, from coordinate 4,020 downwards.
GATGGACGAGGCGGAACGGCTTGTGTCGGACGAACTGAAGGATGCCTTGGCGTTGGCACACGAGAATATCCGGACGTTTCACGCCGCGCAACGTTTCGAGTCGCACAAGGTGTCGGTTTGCCCGGGCGTGACGTGCTGGCAGAAGTCGGTGCCCATTGAGAAGGTCGGGCTTTATATTCCCGGCGGCACGGCGCCGCTTTTCTCCACCGTGCTGATGCTGGCCACGCCGGCCAGGATTGCCGGTTGCCGTGAAATCGTGCTTTGCACGCCGCCCGACCGCCGGGGGAAGGTTCATCCGGCCATCCTTTGTGCGGCGCGTGTCGCGGGGGTGGACCGCATCTTCAAGGCCGGTGGCGTGCAGGCCATCGGGGCGATGGCCTACGGCACGGAGAGCGTGCCCAAGGTGTACAAGATCTTTGGCCCCGGCAACCAGTATGTCATGGCGGCCAAACAGCAGGTCTCGCTCCATGAGGTGGCCATCGACATGCCTGCCGGGCCGTCGGAGGTGGAGGTGCTGGCCGACGCGACCTCCCGGCCGGACTTCGTGGCTGCCGACCTTTTGTCGCAGGCCGAGCACGGCGTGGACAGCCAGGTGTTGCTGGTGACGACCGACGAGGCCTTGCTGGAGAAGGTGCAGGCGGAAGTGGCCCGCCAGCTGGCCGCGCTTCCCCGCAAGGAGATTGCCGCAAAGGCACTGGAAAGCAGCAAGCTGATCCTGGTGCGCGACATGGACGAGGCTTTGTCCCTGACCAACCGCTATGCCCCGGAGCACCTGATCCTCGAGACGGCGGATTATGCGCAGGCGGCCGAAAAGGTGGTCAATGCGGGCAGTGTCTTCCTTGGGGCCTACACGCCGGAGAGTGCGGGAGACTATGCTTCCGGCACCAATCACACGCTGCCCACCAACGGCTATGCCAAGGCCTATAACGGCGTGAACCTGGACAGCTATTGCCGCAAGGTGACTTTCCAGGAACTTTCGCCGCAGGGCGTGCGCGCCATCGGCGAGGCCGTGGCTTGCATGGCGGCGGGCGAGCATCTCGACGCACACCGGAATGCCATGAGACTGAGAATGGAAACTCTTAAAAATGAAACAGAATGAGCATGAAACCTTTGCAACAATTGGTGCGGCCCAACATTTGGGCCTTGAAGCCTTACAGTTCGGCCCGCGATGAATACCACGGCGTGGAAGCCTCTGTGTTCCTGGACGCCAACGAGAACCCTTACAATGCGCCTTACAACCGTTATCCCGACCCCTTGCAGGAGGACTTGAAGAAGGCTCTGGCGCCGCTGAAGGGCGTGCGCCCCGGACAGATATTCCTGGGCAACGGGAGCGATGAGGCCATCGACTTGGTTTTCCGCATTTTCTGTGAGCCGAAGGAAGACAATGTGGTGGCCATAGCCCCTACCTACGGGATGTATAAGGTCTGTGCGGACATCAACAATGTCGCTTACCGGCCTGTGTCGCTGGATGAGGATTTCCGGCTTGATGCCGGCAAGCTGCTGGCGGCGGCAGACGGGCGGACCAAGCTGATCTTCATGTGCTCGCCCAACAACCCTTCCGGCAACGACCTGGACCGCGGGGAGATGGAGAAGGTAATCGAGAACTTTCCGGGGGTGGTGGTGGTCGACGAGGCCTATGCCGACTTTTCCGCCCAGAAACCTTTCCGCACGGAGCTCGACCGCTATCCCAACCTCGTCGTGCTCAACACTTTTTCCAAGGCGTGGGGCAGTGCGGGCATCCGCCTGGGCATGGCTTTTGCGCAGGAAGACCTGATCGGCCTGTTCAACAAGGTGAAGTATCCTTATAATGTGAACCAGCTGACCCAGCAGCAGGCGGCCGAGATGCTTTCCAAGCGGTTCGACGTGGAAAAGTGGGTGAAGGTGTTGCTCCGTGAGCGGGACCAGGTGATGGCGGCTTTTGCGGAATTGGACGTGTGCGGGAAAGTCTTCCCCTCGGATGCCAATTTCTTCTTGGCGAGGGTGAAGGGGGCGGATGCGGTCTACGCCTATCTGGTGCGCAACGGCATCATCGTGCGCAACCGTTCGCGTGTCGAGCTGTGTGGCGACTGTCTCCGGGTCACCATCGGCACGCCGCAGGAGAACAACTGCCTGCTGGGCGCCCTGCGGGCTTATAAGGCAGAGGGGGGCAGCCGATGAAACGCGCTTTGTTTATCGACCGCGACGGCACGCTCATCAAGGAGCCGGCCGACGAGCAGATTGACGACTTCGGGAAGTTGGAGTTCGTGCCGGGGGTGATGCGGGCCTTGGGCTTCGTGCGGAGCCACACGGACTATGAGTTTGTCATGGTGTCGAATCAGGACGGGCTGGGCACGCCGGCTTTCCCGGAAGACACTTTCTGGCCGGTGCACAATTTCGTGATGAAGACCCTGGCCGGCGAGGGCGTGACGTTCGACGACGTGCTCATCGACCGCAGTTTCCCCTCGGAGGGGCTGCCCACCCGCAAGCCGGGGACGGGCATGCTGGGCCGTTATCTGTCTGGCGACTACGACATGGATGCCTGCTGGGTCATCGGCGACCGCGAGACCGACGCGCAGCTGGCGTTGAACATGGGCTGCCGGGCGCTGGTCCTGAAGCCGCGCGACGAGAGTTCTTCCGTGGACGAGCGCATCCGCTATGTGGAGGATTGGGACCGCATTGCCGAAATCGTGTTTGCCGGAGAACGGCGGGCCACGGTGCGCCGCACCACGAAAGAGACCGACATCGAGGTTCGCCTTGATCTCGACGGAAGCGGGCGTTGTGACATCCGCACCGGCTTGGGATTCTTCGACCACATGTTGGAACAGATCGGCAAGCATGGCGGCATGGACCTGTACATCCGCACGGCTGGCGACCTGGAAGTGGACGAGCACCACACGATTGAAGACACGGCGTTGGCCTTGGGGGAATGCCTGGCGCGCGCCTTGGGCGACAAGCGCGGCATCGAGCGCTATGGCTATTGCCTGCCCATGGATGATAGCCTGTGCCGCGTGGCGCTGGATTTCGGCGGACGGCCGTGGCTCGTGTGGGATGCCGAGTTCCGCCGGGAAAAGATCGGGGAGATGCCCACCGAGATGTTCCCGCATTTCTTTAAGAGCCTGAGCGATGCGGCCAGGATGAATCTCAACATTCAGGCGGAGGGCACGAACGAGCACCACAAGATCGAAGGCATCTTCAAAGCCTTGGCGCGCAGCCTGCGGATGGCCGTGCGGCGCGACGTGCACCATTTTGAGCTGCCTTCGAGCAAGGGCGTGTTGTGAGCCGGTCGTGGAGGCCGGACTGCTTTCAGGTTCTTCCGCAGGGCTGGGACAGTGCCTTGCGGAAGAACCTTTTTGGGGGCCGGTTTGAGGGGAAGCGGAGGGATAGGTGCGGAGTATGCCGTGCCCGATGTTACAGAAGTAAATTTATCGGACAAAATAACGTTCGTCCATGTCCTGGATGTGCTTCGGGCGGGAGGTCTGTTTGCCTTTCCAGCCTGTCGGCGGACAGATTCTCAAGAGTGCCGGAATTTTTTCTCAAGCGATTCACATTCTTTTCTCAAGCGAGAATAATTTTTTTCTCTTGAGGAATTTTCAATTCTATGAGTTTTTTGTATTCGGTTGATCCTTAGTTTGATATGGTTCCCTTGCGGCAGGGCTTGGCGGTTCGTCCGGGAAGTCTCTGGCTGAGGCCGCGCGTAGTGGGGCGTCTGTGGGATGGAAATGTAGAAAAATTGACGTTTTGGCTGAAAAATGACCGGTTAAGACGCGGGGAGGAGTGAATGGGGACGTTTCTGTTGCGGGCTGCCGGAGAGTGGGTTCCGGATGACATGGGGCGGATTGGGCGAATACAGTTTCAGGCGGATTGCAGATGAGGGGCGCATGATTTTGGAGCGTATTTTTCCTGAAAAATATGGGAGCGGTTGGGGTTGAAACGTTTTTTTCTTACCTTTGCGAAGGTAAGACACAGATTAACCTAATGGATATCATGAAAAAGAAAATTCTATCTTTGTTTTTGTTGGCGGGGTGCACATCTTTGGTGTAT
>CALUNJ010000014.1 GCA_944321975.1 uncultured Paraprevotella sp. | reverse complement strand
CATGGAACAATTCATCCAGCTTGCCGGACAACTACCTATCGTGCTGGAAGTGGAACCTCCCACCGACGACCTGAAGCAGCGGCGCATCGGATTTTACCAACGTTGCGGCTTTACGCTTTGGGAGCGGACTTACACCCAACCTCCTTATTCGCCCGCCCTTCCGGCCATCCCTTTACGGCTCATGGTACACGGGCAGCTCGACGAAACACGCGACTTCCCCCATATCTGCCGCGAGATTTACCACCACGTCTATGGCTGTACCCCCGCAACAGCCGGACGACTCCTAAACGACACATCATGGAAGCCTTGAGCGCACTCATCAAGTCGTGCAGCGACTTCCTGTGGGGATGGCCCATGGTCACCATCCTCCTGGGCACCCACGTGTTCATGACCATACGGCTGCGGTTCCCGCAACGCAAGCTGCTCACCGCCATCCGCCTGTCCGTCAAACCGGACCCGTCGGCAAAAGGCGACGTGAGCCAGTTTGGCGCCCTGGCCACCGCGCTCGCCGCCACTATCGGCACAGGCAACATCGTCGGTGTGGCCACTGCCATCACCTTGGGCGGACCGGGAGCCGTGTTCTGGTGCTGGCTGACGGGGGTGTTCGGCATTGCCACCAAATATGCGGAAGGGTTGCTGGCCGTGAAATACCGCATCCGCACGCCTCATGGCAAAATGGCAGGCGGCCCCATGTATGCCTTGGAAAGGGGGCTTCACATGAAATGGCTGGCCGTGCTCTTCTGCGTCTTCACCGTATGCGCCTCATTCGGCATCGGCAACCTGGTGCAAAGCAACGCCATCTCCATGCTTTGTTACGAGACCTATCAGATTCCACAGGCACTCACCGGAGCCGTCATAGCCATCTGCGTGGCCTTGGTGGTGATTTTCGGAGTGAAAGGCATTGCCCGCGTGTGCACGGCGTTCGTGCCCTTCATGGCCATCCTCTACATCCTGGGCTGCTGTTACATCCTTATCGTCAATGGGAGCTACGTGTGGGAAGCCGTGAAACTCATCCTGGCCTCCGCCTTCAACCCCGAAGCGGCAGGTGGGGGATTCGTCGGCGGTTCCATCATCATGACCGCCCGCTATGGCATCGCGCGCGGCCTGTTCAGCAACGAAAGCGGCATGGGGTCGGCTCCCATCGTGGCCGCTGCGGCACAGACCCGCAACCCCGTGCGCCAGGCATTGGTTTCGTCCACCGGCACGTTTTGGGACACGGTCGTCATCTGCGCGCTCACCGGACTTGTGCTCGTCTCAAGCATCCTGGCCTATCCCGACATCACTTACGACGATGGAGCCGCACTCACCAAAGTGGCCTTCGACAAGATTCCTTACGTCGGCGCGCCATTGCTCGTTTTCGGCATCGTCACCTTTGCTTTCTCCACCATTCTCGGCTGGTGCTATTACGGGGAAAAAGCCATGGAGTACCTGAGCGGGAAACGCCTGACACTGGTCTATCGCGGCGTGTTCATCGTCAGTGCCTTTTTCGGCGCTGTCACGCAATTGGCCGTCGTGTGGAACTTCGCCGACCTGACCAATGCCCTGATGGCCCTGCCCAACATCGTCTCGCTGGTTTGCCTCTCGGGCGTCATAGCGGCTGAAACAAAAAAATACTTATGGGAAAACCGGTTGGACGAAGAAGCCGGCCCGGAAGACGACCCTGTGTGAGACAACGGTGAACGACAAGGCATAAGGACGGGATTCATTCCGTCCTTATGCTATTCAACAGTTCTACTTTCCCTTCATTGACCAACTTCAGGATCAATTCGCCGAACAAAGAATTTTGCCAGGCAAACCAAGCCCTCGTGTAGTTTCCCGCATCATCTTTGTGGAACGACTCGTGCATGAAGCCCGTGCCGCCATCCGTGGCCAGCAACATCTCCACACACTCTTTGATCTCTGCGTCGTCCCGGCTCGTGAAAGCCTTCATCATGATGCTCATAGGCCAAATCATGTCGTACCCCACATGAGGCCCGCCAATCCCCTCGCCGGCCTTTCCCTTGAAGAAATAAGGATTGTCCTCGCTCCACACGAACTTCCGCGTGTTTTCATAAATCGGATCATCAGCCGGCACATCACCCAAATAGGGCATGGCCAGAAGACTCGGCACGTTGGCATCATCCATCAACAGGCGGTTGCCGAAACCGTCCACCTCGAACGCATAAATCTTTCCATACTTCGGATGCTTATAGACGGCATACTTCTTCAACGCCTTTTCCACTTCGCCGGCCAGTTCCCGGCACTCGCCGGCCAGTTTTTCCTCCTGGTTCACCTCTTCAAGGATCTCGGCCGCCTTGCGCAACGACGACACAGCAAAGAAATTGGACGGAACCAGGAACTGGAACGTTGTGGCATCATCCGAGGGGCGGAAAGCCGAAGCAATCAATCCCACCGGATTCACCGGATTCCCCCAGCCGTTATTCGTCATCGTGTCGAGCGCACGCTCCGTCTTGCGCTGGAACTTATATGGCCCGTTCCCTTCTTTCCGCTGTTGCTCCCTGAAGGTTTTCAGAATATGGGCCACAGCCTGGAGCCATTCGGCGGAAAAGACACTGGTGTCGCCCGTCACCTTCCAATAATGATAAGCCAAGCGGATGGGATAACACAAAGAGTCAATCTCCCACTTCCGCTCATACACCTCCGGCTTCATGTCCGTCATGTCCGACTGCCAGTAGCCTCCCGTGGCCGAAGGATTGAACGCATTCGCATAAGGGTCGATATTGATGCACTCAAACTGCCGGCGAAGCACACCGGCCAGCATCTGCTTCAACTCAGGGTCTTCGTTGGCAAACTGCACATAAGGCCATACCTGCGCCCCGGAATCGCGCAACCACATGGCATGGATGTCGCCCGTATAGACGAACGTGTCGTCTTTTCCATCAAAATGCACCGTCGTGTCGAGCGTATTCGGGAAACAGTTGCCAAACATCCAAGCCAATTTGGCGTTAGTCAACAACCCTTGCACCCGCCGGATTTCCCGCTCCACGATTTCAGACCTGAACAAACGTTTTTCCGGCCGCTTGCTCACATAACTTTCCACAGCCGTATTGTCCCGCACGCCCACGAAGGAGTGCCATTCTGCCGCTCCGGCAGACACCGCCATGGCCGACAGGCCCAACGTCAGGCCGAAGCACTTCGCAATTTCCATTTTCATCATATTTCCTTCCTCCAAGAATAGACACAAAAAGCCGGGAGCATGCGCTCCGTCCGGCAGGCGCAAAAGTAAATCGTCCAAACACCTTGGACAAATCCATTCGCGCCAAACATTGCATCATGACCCAGGCCTGACAGAAAATGACGCAAACTTACAAGACGGAAAAGAACACACAGCACCCAGCACATAGCGTACGACCAGCCATAACGAGATGGGGGATGCCGGCCGGCATCCCCCATCTCGTTATCATTTCTTCATCAATTTCTGCCCATTGACGATATAGACCCCTCGCTGCAAGCCTCCTGGCAGACGGCCTTCCAAGGTCGTCTCGCCTTGCCGCACGCCTCCCAAATCATACACCGCTTGCCTGCCGAACACTTTTTCCTTTTCCATCCCACTGACCCCGGTGGCATTACCCAACGGATACACCTCGAAATTGTCAAAGCAGCACCAATCGGAAGAGTGCACCGTGGAGACAGGCCGGCGCAACCCGAAGGTCAGGCGACCGTCGTCCACGTAAACCAACAAATAATTGGCAAAATTCTCATCCGACGCAGAAAAGAGCGCATGGGCTGAAGCCATATTGTTGGCAAAGCCATACCACGACCCTTCACCCTCATAAGACACTTCATACAAGGAACGCACCGGCACAGAAGCACTCCCTGCAAAAAACTCATAATTCAGCTTCTCCACCCCCTCGCGGCAGTCGCGTCCCGTGTGGTCATTCTCTCCATTGCGCTCGAACGCCTGGCATTTCACAAGATAGAATCCTTCCTCCAGTCCCCGTAAAGTGCGCTCGATCGACACGGAGTAATCCACCGCGCGCAAAGCAAAGAACTCGGCCACACCTTCTCCAGTGTTGGCCACGCCATTCAATGTCCACCCCGACGTGCCATTCGAAAAATCGCCGTTCCGGAGTTCCAAAGCCTCTGCATTTTCTGTCAACGCGATAAAATAATCCTGCAAGGCTTGTGCCAGTTCTTCGCTCCGGCGGTTCCATTCCGACACGTCGCTGCCCTGAAGTGCCGACTCGGCCAAAGAAATGGCATTGGCCAGACGATTTCCATTATAAAGCCCGTCCAACCGGCCTTCGCATCCTGCCACGCCTGAGAAATTTGCCTCACGGGCGCCGCGCAGCCCGCTTTCCAAAGCCAGGCATCCGCGCAAATGTATGAAATCATCGCGCAACACGCCCAACAGAGCCTCCAAGTCGGTGTCCGCCCCGCGATCGGTCGTGATGTCGGTCTTTGCCTTGTCGACCCATCCACGTAGTGTCCCGCTCTCCTGCCCGGCCATCAAAGACTCGGCATCGGCAATCAAAGCCTTCAGGTCGCTCCAAGTCTGCACCACATGATACTCCGTCTCGGTCACCTGAACGAACGACCCGTGCTGCGGCGACAAATTGCCGGACATGCCCGGAGCTGGCTGCAAGTTGCGCAACATGGCATCGGCCGTGTGGAAATGATAACCGAGATTGTTGCCATAGTTGACATTGCCCACATTCCAGACATCATCATTAATGCGGCGGAACACGCTGGAAGCCTCATAAGCATTGCCGTCCTGGAAGGAAGAAACCGGGGTGCTCCATTGCGGAGCCAACAAGTCCGGGGTGGTGATGTCCAAAATGCCGCCGCCCGCATAGTCGCGATAAGACATGTGATAAAGCCCGTCGGTTTCCAAATAGTTGATGTCGGCGTCCAGCACATTGTCCTGCGTGTTGGCTCCATAAAGCATTTGGAAAGAAGTGATGCCCGTGAACTCCTCGTTTGCCTTGGAAATATAAAAATGGTCACAATCCCCGTTGTCCGTATTCCCCATGGCATAATAGATATACGGGTCACCTTCAATAAAGATAATCTGAGGAGCCCAGACACGGCTCACCTTGTCGGCCGTGAGCAGCCGTGTGCCGGAATTGTCATAAATGTCTGTCACCGGATGTTCACGCAGATATTGCTTCATGTCGCAACGGGTGTAAGTCCAATTGATCAAGTCGAAGCTGCGGAACATGCCGATAGAGAAATTGTCCAGCATGCTGGTGCCTCCGTCACGCGAGCCATAAAGGTCGGTGGTCACGATGTAATAACAGTGGCGCTTTTTGTCCTTGGCCAGGAAAGCATCGCGGCACCAGGGCAACGTGGTGCCAATGCCTTCAATGATGCTCGACCCGCGGTTCATTTCATCGAACACCAACCCTTGATCGGCTTCCGTGCCAAGGGCATAGGTAATCACTTGGGAAACCAACGTGCCGACACCCGGCTCCGGGACAAGATTGGGCATATGGCAATACAAATATCCGTAGGCCTGGTCATCCGGGGCCACAGTCACCTGCAACGGTTCTTCATAAACCGGATAGGTCACGCCTTCATGAGTAAACGTCCCTTGCAACTCCCCGACGGTGACAGGCTCTTCTGTCCGGCGAACCACCGTGAACACGCCATCGGCATAAGCGACTTCCGCATCGCCAGACACAGACTCTGCCGGTGTGAAAGTCCATTCCACCGGTCCGTAGCTGCATTCGGCGGGAAGTTCCAACCGATTGTGGATGTAAGTCACCGCCCTGCTCAAATAGAGTTCCTCGCGCACCACCGCCAACACGTTGGACACATCCTCTATCACCACGTCCGACACCGGACGGGCGGCATACAATGCCTCAACCTGGGCAGCGGAAAGTGCCACGTCGTAGACCTTGAAATTGTCCATCAACGTGTTCCGCATATAGGCATCCCCTGCAAAAGGAGAGCGCCCCAAATAGTTCTGGCCGAACGTGGCGGCAAAATCAGACGGCTGCAAAGTCAGCCTCCCGTTGCCCACGGCAGCTCCGTCCAGATAGAACACACACGTGCCCGCCTGCTGCACGACCGTCAGCGTGTGCCACTCGCCGGTCGTAAGCCCGCGTGAGCTGTGCACGCCTTGCTGCGTCCCGTTTTTGATTTCGTAATACCAGTCCCTGTTTCCGGCCGCGTTGACCATTCCCATATAGACGTTCGTGCCGTTCGTCAAAGCCCAAGCCCAGCAGTAACTCCCCAAGGCATTCTCGGCTCCGATACAAAGGTCCACGGACACGGAATAATCTCCAGACAACCCCGACAGCACCTCGCGCCCGATAGCCGGGCCGAGATCGGCATACCCATTGCCGCCGCCGGTGGAAAACACATGATTGCCGTCTTCCGTGGCCAGCACAAAAGCATGGTTGTACAAAGAAAAAGGATATTCGCCACTGTCGTCGGCACCCGAGGATTGCTCGAACGAATAAGACAACACAGGTTGCACGTCCTGCACCTGTGCCTTCATGTTTCCTGCGCAAACCGACGCAAGCAACATGGAACTCAAAAAAATGTGTTTCATAAAGATATTGTAATTAGGTCTGTCATTTCCCTGGCTCAAATGTCACCTCCACGACCCGGAACCCCAAAGCCTCGAACAGAGAGGCAAACTGGCCGCGGGCATTCTCTTCCGCCCGGCGGAGATTGGAGGGAGTGAGGCATTTCCCCAACATTTTCCGGCGGGCTTTGTCATACAGGCGGGCACGCGCTTCATTCGACCACTTCCCGCTCTCGAAAAACACGCGCGTGCGAGCCTCATCGATGAAATTCTCGTCCAGCAACCGAACCGCCGGCAAGCGGAGCGTCACCGTATCGCCCTGCGCCTGCGCCCATCCTTCCCGGGCTTCAGCCAGATCCAGGCCGATGCGCGGCACCCCGGTGTAAACCGCCACCAGCCGGTCGTCGGAAAAAAAGCCTTTGCGAGCCGTGTCGGCCACGACCTCGCACTGCACCGACAGGAATTCCCACTCCCCGATGCGCTCTATCCGGCGTATCTCTTGTGGAGTCAGTTCTATCCGCGGGTCAAACCCGGCCGCGACCGACACGCCTCCACGGCGTTCCCACGTGAAGGCCAGCACCGCCAACAAGACTGCCACCGCCAACACCGCCAACCACTTTATCGCACTCCACCACTTCCTCATCTTCTTTCACTTCAGTTTCCCGCCTTTCCCCTCACGTTCCAACAAAAACGGCATGTCTGCCGACGTGAACTCCTTGCGGAACGAAATCACGATGTCCTGTTCCTCATAGCCCAAACCGGCCAACAAGGGCACCAGCACGTGTGCCGCATTCTCCCGCGCCATGTCGAAAATGCCGATGTCAGGCACTGTGCCCAAAATCTCATCTTCCCCCTGGCGGGCAAAACCGGCCAGTTCCGCCGACGTGTAATCAGAACGGGTCAAGGACACGAACTGCTTCACTTCGTCGTGGTCAATGCGCGAAGCCGACACGACCACGCGCGGGTCTGGCAAGACAATGGCAATCCGCCCTTCCGACCGCACCACATTCCGCTCGTCAAACCCGGAAAAATCAATGTAGGCCTTCAGGGTCACGTCGATGGGGACGATTGCCTTCCGCTCGCCAATGGGCACTTCCAGGTCAAAGGAGCGGCTGAACACATTGCCTTTCACATGCAGCGGATCATCCTTCAACACCAGTTTGTGTATTTCGTATTCCGCCGTGTAAAGGCGCGCGCATTCTCTCACCCGCATCACGAGGGAGAGCGTGTCCACAGGCGGTGCCTCCCCGCCCGCGCCCTTCTCCCGGCAACTGCCCAAAAGGAACAGGCATCCCAACAATATCACGCACGGAGTTTTTCCCATTGTCAGTCCTTTTCATCGTTCAAAGATAGTGAATAACCTTTGAACCGGCAAACAAAAAGGTGGCGAAAAATGGCAAAAAACATTGTCCGGCTCATCTTTTTTTTGTTCCTTTGTGGAAACGTTGAAACAAGCACACATGCACACACACATCAAAACCATCGGATTGGCATGCCTCCTTTTGTGGGGCTACGGATGCCAGCAGAAATCCCCACAAGCCACAAGCGGCTACAGCCAATATGAAAAACCCGACACGACGCATGCCGTCCAAACCATGAAGGATTACCACTACAGCGCGGAAGTAAACGCCGACGGCACGCGGTATGCCTACGACATCGTGAGAGAAGCCAACGACACACTGCCCACCGTGGAAGGAGACGACCACGAACAATTTGCAGACAACTACATCCGGTTGAGGGTGAACCGCGAGAACCAGGAGATTTTCCACAAGGTGTTTACCAAAAACAGCTTCCGCGACTACGTGGACCAGGAGTTCCTCCAACGGGCCATCCTGGAAGGCATGGCTTTCGACTGCCCCACCGCCGAAGGACTGCGCTTCGCCGTCAGCATCTGCTATCCCGGTTCGGACATTTACATCCCCCTTTCCATCACCATTTCGCCTTCCGGCAGCTACACGATAGCCCGGGACGAAGTGCTGGACACTGCAACCGAAGCGGACTCGACAGCAGAAGCCTAAAACCGACCCGCCACCATGAAACGCGCCATTTTGTTCATCTGCATCGCCGCCGTGGCAGGAGCCGCCTTGTCTTTCTACCTTCTCCGCGACCGCATTTTCCTCTCCTCTGATTTTGAGATCGAGGACGAACTGGGCGGCAACATCTTTCCCTCGCTCATTCTCTCCGTGGCCACGACAGACACGCTCATCGTGCGCCCTACGGAAGGCCCGACACTGGGCAACCCCAAATCGCACATCTCCATCCGAATCACCAACCCGCATCCCAACGCACGCCTGAGGATTGAAGTGGCGGAGACGCCCTTCTTCAAACGTTCCGTGTCGGAATTCATCTTGCCCGAGGAAGGCCAGACCTACGCCGTCTATCCGGACATCCTTTGGAACTACGACGCTTTGCGCAACAACTTGCAGGCCGAGCCCATCAGCGTGTCGGTCGCAGCCCAATTCTATGACGCCAAGCCCACACGGCACGTGCGCACTTTCTCCGTGCGGAGCATCAACGAATGCCTGATCGGATATAACGACAAGCACAACCGGTTCCACAACACCGGCGTGCTCTTCGCCGCCTATGTGAACGAAGACAGCCCGCTGATCGACGCAATCCTGCGCGAAGCCCTGAACACGCGCATCGTCAACCGTTTCCAAGGCTATCAAAGCAAGCGGAAGGACAATGTGGACAAACAGGTCTATGCCTTGTGGAACGTGCTGCAACGCCGCAAGTTTCGTTACAGTTCCATCTCCTACAGCAGCCTGTCGAGCAACGTGGTCTACGCCCAGCGCGTGCGCACGCTGGAAGACGCGCTGAAGTCTTCGCAGGTCAACTGTGTGGACGGCAGCGTGCTGTTCGCCTCGCTCCTGCGGGCCGTCAACATCGACCCGATCCTGGTGCGCATCCCAGGGCACATGTATGTAGGATATTACACCGACCGCAGCCACCGGCAGGCCGAATTTCTCGAAACCACCATGATCGGCGACATCGACCTGGACGACTTCTTCCCGGAAGAAAAGCTCGACTCGGCTTCGCAAGGCAAATCACAAGAGGAAATGTCGCGCCTCACATTTGAAAAATCCAAAGAATATGCCCGCCGGAAATATTCGGCCGACAGCGCGAACATCCACAGCCAACCGCGCCGCTACATGTTCCTGGAAATTTCCAAGGCGCTGCGTCGGAAAATCCAGCCCATCGGGAAATAAGAAAGCCAATCACACATGAAAAGGATAAAACCATTTCTCACGACCGGACTACTCTGTTTGTTTCTCTGCGGCACATCAGGACTGCAAGCAGCGGACTACAAGACCAAAAAATCTTATAAGGAATGGCCGCGAGAGGCGGGCAAGTTCACAGAAGCATTCTACCGGACTGACGAAGCCCGGCGCATCGGCGAGAACGTCCTGCTCTACCAGCTGGAAAGCGGCGGATGGCCCAAGAACATCTATATCCCTGCGGAACTCACCCCGGACGAACGGGCAAAGGCAGAAACCAGCAAAGCGGACGTGCGGCGGGGCACCATTGACAACCGCGCCACCACCACGGAAATCCGTTACCTTGCCAAGCTCTACAACGCCACCGGGGACAGCCGCTATCGCGACGCGGCCATACATGGAATTGATTACTTGTTGGAAGCGCAATACGACAACGGGGGATGGCCGCAATTCCACCCCGGAGCCACGGGCTACCACGCACAGATCACCTTCAACGACAACGCCATGGTAGACGTGCTCCACTTGCTGCGCGACGCAGCCCAAAAGGAAAGCCCATACACCTTCCTGCCGGATTCCATCGCCACGGCTGCCCGCCGGGCCTTCCAAAAGGGCATCGGCTGCATCTTGGCCTGCCAGGTGGAACAAGACGGGCGCCCCACCGTGTGGTGCGCCCAGCACGACCGCCACACCTTGGCCCCCTGCAAAGCCCGCGCCTATGAACTGCCGTCACTCAGCGGGGCGGAATCGGCCAACATCACGTTGTTGCTCATGTCGCTCCCGCAACCGGACCCTGCCGTCATAAAGGCGGTGGAGGGTGCCGTGTCTTGGTTTCAAAAAACAGCCATCACCCGCCTGGAACGGGAAGATTTCATCAACGCGCAGGGAGAAAAAGACTACCGCATGGTGGAAGACGGGAACGCGCCGCGCATCTGGGCCAGATTCTACGAGATCGGGACCAACCGCCCATTCTTCTGCGGGCGGGACGGCATCAAGAAATACCGGGTGGAAGAAATCGAACACGAACGCCGCACGGGCTACAGCTGGTATAACCGCGCCCCCGAAAAAGTCCTGAAACAATACAGCAAATGGAAAGCAGCACTCGCCTCATAGAAGAATCACCCATAAATATCTAAGAACCAACGAGATGAAAAATCCGGTTTTTCCTCAAGCGATTAACATTTTTTCCTCAAGCGGTTCACATTTTTTTCTCAAGCGAAAGATTCAGCCCCCTCTTGAAAGGCACGATCCGGCATCATGCACACCTGTCTTTTCCCGATAGGGAAAGAGCGGTTGAGTCCTTCAAGGAAACAGACAAAAAAACAAGCCACGCCGCCTGCCCGGAAGCATCTGGAACGAGTTTTTCCGGTTCCCGCCTCCCCTGCCGCCGACAGCCCTCAAAAAAACCGTGAACCGGACGAAACCCGCATGCGGCGGCTTCTGTCCGGTTCACGGTTTTGCCCAAAAGATCCAGCCCTATTCTTCCCGCTGTGGATAATGCAAATGGGCCTCGGTCATCTGTTCCAACACCTCATGCAGGAACTTGGCAGATTCCCACTTCGCCATCGGCAGGTCGTGCAACAGATAGTTCCCGCAATCTTGAGGGGCTGCCCCCGGCACTTCACCTTCGAAACCCGCAATGAAGCGGAAAGTCTCCTTCATCAGTTCCACGATGTCGGCCGACTGCAAGTCGCCTTTCATCAAGAGATAGTTCCCCGTGAGGCACCCCATCGGGCCCCAATACACAATCTTATCCGCCCACACCGGATGATTGCGCAAGTAAGTGGCCGCCAGATGCTCTATCGTGTGCAACGCCCCTTGGCCGAGAGCCGGTTCCCGATTGGGTTCTTTCATGCGGATATCAAACGTGGTCACCACATCGCCTCCCACCTCATCCTTGCGGGACACGTAAATGCCGCGCAACAAGCGCGTATGGTCAATGGTGAAACTTGGAATTTTCTTCATACTCAATTCTATTTCTTAAAAAAAACTGCTAAGACAATTTGGCCGGCAGGCTTTCCAGAAAGGCTTTTACGACCCCGAAAGAATGATCGGCCAGGGCCTCCCAGAAATTTTCATACTGCTCCCAATGCCCTTCCGCTCCCGGCGTATCGCTGACGACCCGGAAACTGAGGAACGGCACGCGGTAGAGATAACACACCTGGGCAATGGCCCCCGACTCCATGTCGACCGCCAAGCCTTCAGGAAAATCGGCCTTGATCGCCTCCAGCTCCTGCAACCCGGTCACAAACTTGTCCCCGGAGCAAACCAGCCCCACATGCACCGGCACCGGCGAAGGCAGCGAAGCCGCCAGCCGCACCAACCGGTCGTCGCAGGCAAACCGGGCCGGCATGCCCTGCACCTGCCCGTATTCATTCCCCATTCCGCACCACACGTCGTGGTAGACCACCTCGGACGCGGCCACCACATCCATGACCGCCACATCCCGGTCAATGCCGCCGGCCACCCCCGTGCTCAGCACGACATCGGGGTGCATATGCGTGATCAGCTCGGAAGCCCCGACTGCCGCATTCACTTTGCCTATGCCACACTCCATAATACATAAGGTGTTCCCACCCAACTCGCCGGTCACGTAACGGAAGAGCCCGTTTTGTTCCTCGTGCAATCCCGACAACAAAGCGGAAAGCTGCTTGCGCTCGTCACTCATGGCCGCAATGATACCTATTTTCATAATTCCTCCATTTCCTGAATAAGAAATCTGCTGCAAAAATACGACTTTTCGGTCACTCCTTCAACTCTATGGGCACAATTGGCTGCGATTTTACCTCGTCCACCGGAGCCGAACGGTAACTGACGCGCGAAAAATCTATGGTTTTCAGATCTATGCTTCGTATCGCGCTGTTCCACATCGTCCGATAATAAAACACCAGGTTGCGGACATCCGTTGCCGAAGTCCATTGCGTGGCACTCGGAATATCGGCCGGCACCTTCCCGTCGGGGAACTCAATGCCCACCGGAATATCGAAATTATTCAGGATCTGGAAAGCCTGGAGCACGGCTTTGTGTGCCGTGGCCTGCAAGGGAGAAGAAGCCTGGAAAAAGGCCGCGCGCACGAAGCGGGAAGGCGGAGTCACGTCGCCGGGAAGGCCCAAAAAGCCACTGCCTGCCCCAAAGGGTGAAAGCACCGCCCCGCCCAGCCGCTTACGGTCCGCCCCTCCGGAATAAAGGTTCACGTAGTTGTTCAAGTTCGTCATCTGCCACTCAAACCCCGGGGAATTGGTCAGCACCCCCAAGGGGTTCTCGTAAAAACAAGGCTTGCCATCCACTATTTCCAGCACCACCTGGCGCCCCGTTGCGTCGGCAATGCGCCAATGGGCCGTGGAGGCACGCGGATCGGACGACACCACGTGTATTCCCGAAAAGGCTTTTTCCACCTCGTCCACGGTCTTGAAACCCGCCAGCATCCATGCCACGAGCTGCAAATCGGAAACAGACGTTTCGCGTTTCTCCGGGTCATAGGCCTCGTAGCCCCCATAACCGGGAAAATAAAACAAGCCGGCAGACAACCCGGCCTCGTTCAGCCCCTCGGCCACGAAATCCTCCATCTCCACCGCCACCCCCACGTAGCCATAACGCGCCACAAACTTCATTCCGGCCTTTTCCCCGCCCGTCACATAAGCCTGCTGCTCATAACCTCTCGGCACCACCACATAACGGCTGTCCAGATCGCTCCCGCCCCACTCGATGGTGCGTGCCAACACGACGGCACCGTCGGCCGCCTTCAGCGTAATGCCAGTACAAGCCTCTGCGCGGCAAGGGAAAAACGCCCCCGCCGCCATGGCCATCCAAATCAAAACATTCTTCTTCATAAAATCTCTGTTCACTGCACACAAGTGCTATCAAATATATTTTTCCGCCGAAAGTTACGAAGAATAAAGTTAAGGCGGAAACAAATCGGCTGTTTTATCCAGACATCGCCCGCCCATCTCCTCTCCACGTCATCACCCCGTATCACTCAAACCAGGTATTTTGGCACAAAATGCCGTTGAAATCGAAAAAAAATGCCCGAAAAAGGTTCGAAACAAAAAAAAATGCCTAAATTTGCCACGTATTCAAAAGATAGCAGAATGAAAGAATTGATGAACACATACTTTTATTTCTTCTTTTACTTTTACTTTAGCCACAAAGTGAAGCGGGAACTCGTGTGTGTATCAAACCGGAAACCATATTAAAAAACATAAAACGAAAAAGTCCCGCTTCCTGCCGAAGCGGGACTTTTTTCGTAAAACGACAAAACCAAAAAGCATGAAACGAATTGCAATCCAAGGCATCAAGGGGTCATACCACGACATGGCCGCCCACTACCACTTCGAAAACGAAGACATCGAGCTGATCTGTTGCGCCACGTTTGAAGAAGTATTCGACACGGTGAAGAACGACAGCACCGTCATCGGCATGGCGGCCATCGAAAACACGATTGCCGGCAGCCTGTTGCACAACTACGAGCTGCTGCGCAACAGCGGACTGACCATCGTGGGAGAGCACAAACTGCGCATTTCACACAGCCTGCTTTGCCTCCCCGACGACAACTGGGAAGACCTCAAGGAAGTCAACTCACACCCCGTGGCACTCATGCAATGCCGGGACTTCCTGGGCCACCACCCTGGCTTAAAAGTAGTGGAAGTTGAAGACACGGCCGGAGCCGCCGAGGCCATCAGCCGCGGACAACTGCACGGCCACGCGGCAATCTGCTCCAAGTTCGCCGCCCCGCTCTACGGCATGAAAGTGCTGGAAGAAGGCATTGAGACCAACAAACACAACTTCACGCGTTTCCTGGTGTTCTGCCAACCCCAGCGCGCCAACCTGCTGCGCGACATCCGGCAGACCAACAAGGCAAGCCTGGTCTTCACCCTGCCACACGAACAAGGCGCGCTGTCCCAAGTCTTGTCGATCCTCTCCTTCTACAAATTGAACCTGACCAAAATCCAATCCCTCCCGTTTGTCGGCAAGGAATGGCAGTACATGTTCTATGTGGACCTGGCTTTCGACGACTACACCCGCTATTCCCAAAGCATCGATGCAATCACCCCTCTCACCAAAGAACTAAAAATATTAGGAGAATACCAAGATGGAAAACAGACTATTTAACCCGAACATAAAACCAGCCGACCGGCTGGATGCCGTGAAAGAATATTATTTCTCGGTGAAACTCAAGGAAGTGGCCCGCATGAACGCGGAAGGGAAAGACATCATCAGCCTGGCCATCGGAAGCCCGGACATGCCACCCTCGCCAAAAACCATCGAGACCCTGTGCGCAGAAGCACGGAAACCCGACGCCCACGGCTACCAACCCACTGTGGGCATCCCGGAGCTGCGCCGCGCCATGGCGGCATTCTACAAACGATGGTATGACGTGGACCTGGATCCGGAAAGTGAAATCCAGCCGCTGATCGGATCGAAAGAAGGCATCCTGCACGTCACACTCGCCTTGGCCAATCCCGGCGACCGGGTACTGGTGCCCAACCCCGGCTATCCCACTTACACTTCGCTCAGCAAACTGCTCGGGGAACAGATTGCCTACTACGACCTGCTCCCGGAAAACGGCTGGCAGCCCGATTTCGAAGCCTTGGAACGAATGGATCTCACCGGCGTGAAAATCCTGTGGAGCAATTACCCCAACATGCCCACAGGAGCCAACGCGCAAAAAGAGACCTATGAAAGACTCGTGGACTTCGCCATGCGCCACAACCTCGTGGTGGTGAACGACAACCCGTATAGCTTCATTCTCAACCACGACCGCCTGAGCATCCTTCAAGTACCCGGCGCAAAACGTTGCTGCATCGAATTCAACTCCATGAGCAAAAGCCACAACATGCCCGGTTGGCGCGTGGCCATGCTGGCGACCAACGCCGAATTTGTGAAATGGATCTTGAAGGTGAAAAGCAACATCGACTCGGGCACATTCCGTCCTGTGCAATTAGCCGCCGCCGCCGCATACGGAAACGACGACCAATGGCACGAAGAAGCCAACGTCCGCATATATGCCGAACGGCGCACACTGGCCGAACAAATCATGACCGCCCTGGGATGCACATTCGACCCCGCACAAGTGGGCATGTTCCTGTGGGGGCGCATTCCCGACCATTACAAGAAGGTGGAAGACCTGACAGAGAAAGTGCTCCATGAAGCCCGCGTGTTCATCACCCCCGGATTCATTTTCGGCAGCAACGGCGAACGCTACATCCGCCTTTCACTTTGTGCAAAAAAAGAAAAACTGGCCGAAGCGCTGGAGCGCATCCGCGCCACATTCAAAATCTGATTCATTCCGACAAACACTAACGATATGGACGACTTACGACTTTCTCCCCTGAACATTCCGGGAGTAGATGAGAACAAGCGACCCCTCGTCATCGCCGGCCCGTGCAGTGCCGAAACCGAGGAACAAGTCATGAACACCGCCCGCCAGCTGGCCGGACGGGGATGCAAAATCTTCCGCGCCGGCGTGTGGAAGCCCCGCACCAAACCCGGTGGATTCGAAGGCATGGGCGAAGCCGCCCTGCCCTGGCTGCAACGGGTGAAAGCGGAAACAGGCATGCTCACGGCCACCGAGGTGGCCATGCCCAAACACGTGGAAGCCGCCCTCAACGCCGGCATTGACTTGCTGTGGATCGGCGCCCGCACCACCGCCAACCCCTTTGCCATGCAGGAAATCGCCGACTCGCTCAAAGGAGCGGACATCCCCGTCCTGGTGAAAAATCCCGTAAACCCGGACATTGAACTGTGGATTGGCGCGCTGGAGCGCATCAACGGAGCAGGCATCACGCGCCTTGGAGCCATACACCGGGGATTCTCCAGCATCGACCAAAAGATCTACCGCAACGCCCCCATGTGGCACATCCCCATCGAACTGCACCGCCGCCATCCCGAACTGCCCATCATCTGCGACCCCAGCCACATCGGCGGCCGCCGCGACCTGATCGCCCCGTTGTGCCAACAGGCCATGGACATGGGCTTCCGCGGGCTCATCGTGGAAAGCCACTGCAACCCGGACAGCGCATGGAGCGACGCCAAACAACAGGTGCTCCCCGAAGTGCTCGACTTCATCCTCGACCGACTGGTGATCCGCGAAAACGTGGAAACTACCGAAAGCCTCTCCGCGCTGCGCAAACAAATCGACACGCTGGACAACGACCTCATGGAACTGTTGACCCGCCGGATGCGCATCAGCCGCGAGATTGCCACCTACAAGAAAGAGCACAACATGGCCGTCGTACAGACCGGACGCTACTCCGAGATTCTCGACAAACGCGGCGCACAAGGCTCGCTGTGTGGCATGGATGCCGATTTCGTAAGGAAAATCTTCGAGACCATCCATGAAGAAAGCGTACGCCAGCAAATGGAACTCATTAATAAATAACCCCCATAAGCCTCACGGAAAATGAAAATACTGATCCTCGGAGCCGGGAAAATGGGTTCTTTCTTCGTGGACTTGCTGAGTTTCGAACATGAAACGGCCGTGTATGACATCGACGCAAAACGCTTGCGCTTCATGTACAACACGCAACGATTCACCTCGACTGATGAAATCAGCACGTTCCGTCCCGAACTGGTCATCAATGCCGTCACGCTGAAATACACGTTGGATGTGTTTCGGCAGGTAATCCCTCTTCTGCCGAAAGACTGCATCCTGAGCGACATCTCGTCGGTCAAGACCGGATTCAAAGACTTCTACGAAAGCACAGGCATGCGCTACGTCAGCACTCATCCCATGTTCGGCCCCACATTTGCCAACCTGGGCAGCCTGAGCCATGAAAACGCCATCGTCATCAACGAAGGCGACTACATGGGGCGGATTTTCTTCCGCGACTTGTACACCCGCCTCGGACTGCACGTGTGCGAATATTCTTTCGACGAACACGACGAAACCATGGCCTACTCCCTCAGCATCCCATTCGTATCCACCTTTGTGTTTGCCGCCGTGATGAAGCACCAGGACGCGCCGGGCACCACCTTCAAACGCCACCTGAAAATCGCACAAGGCGTACTGAGCGAAGACGACTGCCTGCTGCGTGAAATCCTCTTCAACCCACGCACCAAAAGCCATGTGGAACGCATCCGGAAAGAACTGAAAGGACTCATCGATATCATCGACGCACGCGACGAAGAGGCACTCAACGCCTATCTCACCCGCATCCGGGAAAACATAAAATGAGTCTCACAACCAGTCCCCTTCCCCGCCGGAACGCCAGTATGGCGCTCCGGCGGGGTCGTTTACTCCACTAACGGCACGACGCGGATTCTGATTTTCCTACCACTTTCCTACGCCAATCAGAAATCTTTGACTAATTTTGCAGTATGAAGAAAATCATCCTGATTACCGGAGGGGAACGCTCCGGAAAAAGCATTTATGCCGAACAGCTTGCGCTCAGCTTCTCCCCCACACCCGTTTACCTGGCAACGGCACACATCTGGGACGAAGAATTCCGGCAAAGAGTGAAAATCCACCGCGAACGACGCGGCCCGCAATGGACCAACATCGAAGAGGAAAAACACCTGAGCCGCCACAACCTGAAAGGCCAAACCGTGTTGATAGACTGCGTGACGCTTTGGGCCACCAACTTTTTCTTCGACCATCGTACGCGACCGGAATATCCGGCTCCCGACGACGGCGAAACCGCAGAAAGCCGGCAGGCACGGGCCGGCATCCGGCAAGTAGACGAAACCTTGCAAGCCATCAAGGACGAATTCATGCAGTTTACAGCCCAAGAAGCAACATTCATTTTCGTGACCAATGAAATCGGCATGGGGGGAGTATCTACCCACGAAGTGCAGCGCCGTTTCACAGACTTGCTGGGATGGACCAACCAATTTGTCGCCCGCCAGGCGGATGAAGTCTACCTGATGGTGAGCGGGATTCCCGTAAAAATCAAATAAACGACATGAAAACATTTCATATATCCCCTCCAGACGAAGCCCTTCGCTCCGCCTTGCAAGAAAAAATAGACCACCTGAACAAGCCCAAAGGCTCCATGGGGCGGCTGGAAGAACTTGCCCTGCAGATCGGCCTCATCCAACAGACACTCTGCCCGTCGCTCAACCATCCCTGCCACTTGCTTTTCGGAGCCGACCACGGCATCGAGCAAGAAGGGGTGAGCGTGTCGCCCCGCGAAATCACGTGGCAACAAATGATCAATTTCAGCCACGGGGGCGGCGGCGTGAACATGTTCTGCCGCCAACACGGATTCGAACTGCAACTCGTCGACATGGGCGTAGACCACGACCTGAGTCCCTACCCGGATATCATCAACCGGAAAATCGCGCACGGCACCCGCAACTTCCTTGACGCTCCCGCCATGACACCCGAAGAAGCCGACCGCTGCCTTGACATCGGGGCACAAATGGTTTCCGACTGCCACGCACGGGGGTGCAACGTGGTCGGCATCGGGGAAATGGGCATCGGAAACACTTCGCCGTCGGCGGTGTGGATGCACCTGCTCGCGGACATTCCCCTGGACCGATGCGTGGGTGCGGGAGCGGGGCTCAACCCCGAAGGCATCCGCCACAAGCTCCAAGTGCTGCAAACCGCGGTCCGGAACTTCCACAACGCCCCGCCAGCGACCTACCGGGGGAAGGCTATGGCTTTCCATGAAAACGTGATGTGCCGTTTCGGAGGATTCGAAATGGTAGCGGCCGTGGGAGCCATGCTGCGTGCCGCCGAACTTGGCATGGTGATTCTCGTGGACGGCTTCATCATGACGGCCTGCATGCTAATGGCCACACACATCCAGCCGGCCGTGCGTTCCTATGCCGTATTCTGCCACGAGGGCGACGAAGCCGGACACCGCCTGCTGCTCGACTCGCTCCACGCACACGGGCTGCTCCGGCTCGGCCTGCGCCTCGGCGAAGGCACAGGCGCGCTCTGTGCCTATCCCATTGTGGAATCAGCCTTGCGCATGATCAACGAGATGAACAATTTCGACAACGCCCATATCACCAAGTACTTTTAAGCCCGCGCATGCCTATGACAGACCGCCTATTGGCCGCACTGATGTTTTTCACCCGCCTCCCTTTCTGGCGCATCAAGCAAGTAAATGCCGAATGCTTCAAACATGTGGTAGACTATTGGCCGTTTGCCGGATGGCTCACGGGAGGCGCGATGGCCGCAGTCTACTGGTGGGGAACCACATGGGTTCCGCCCACGACGGCCGCCTTACTGGCCATAGGCACACGAATGCTGCTCACCGGCGCGCTTCACGAAGACGGACTGGCAGACTGCTGCGACGGATTCGGCGGCGGCACGACACGCGACCGCGTCCTGTCCATCATGAAAGACTCCCGCATCGGCACGTATGGCGTGTTGGGACTCATTTTCCACACCGGCTTGCTCGTCAGCCTGATGCCGGCATTGCCCCATGCTCCGGCCTCCATTTTCGCGGCAGACATCTACGGCAAGGCCTGTGCCGGTTTCATCATCCGCCAGCTCCCCTACGGGCGCACGGCAGAGGGAGCCAAAGCGGGCGTGGTCTACTCCACATGGGATGCCCGTGCCACGGGGGCTCATGCCTTGCGCTGCCTCGTGGCCTTGGCTCCGGCCCTGGCTTTCCTGGCGGCTTCGCCCGGTCCGTTCCCGTTCGGGGCTTTTCTTTTTCCGCCTCTCGCGGAACTTCTTTTCGCCACCTATCTGAAACGGCGGATCGGTTGCTACACGGGCGACTGCTGCGGTGCCATGTTCCTGCTTTGCGAACTGAGTTTCTACCTTTCGGCCGTCGGCTTATCCCACCTATCATAGCACTTTAAACATTTCATCATGGAAATCTACCTCATCAGACACACTTCGGTCAACGTTCCCAAAGGCACTTGTTATGGTTTCACGGACGTGGCGCTCAAACCCTCCTTCAGGCAGGAAGCCACAGCCACCAGGCTACGGTTGCGCGGACTGACGTTCGACCGCATCTACACCAGCCCGCTCAGCCGTGCAGCCAAACTGGCCGCATATTGCGGGTTTCCCCAAGCCGTCCGCGACGCACGGCTCAAAGAAATGAACATGGGCGAATGGGAAATGCAACGTTTCGACGACATCACGGACGAACGGCTGCAAACGTGGTATGACGACTACCTGAACCAGCCCGCCACCGGCGGAGAATCTTTCCGCCAGCTCTATGCCCGTGTGGCAGCTTTCTTGGATGAGTTGCGCCGGCAACCCTTACACCGCATAGCCATCTTCGCCCATGGAGGAGTGTTGGTCTGCGCCAGAGCCTACGCCGGGGATATTCCGGTAGAAAAAGGCTTTGAACACTTGACGCCTTATGGCGGAGTCGTTAAAATCAACCTTTGACGTCCATGAAAAATTTTCTTCTCTTCCTGTCCGCCTTCTTTTGGGCCTGCCGGCCAGAAAGCCTGCCGGCCATGCCCTACCTGTTTACCCGTCTGAACGCACAAGACGGACTGAGCGACAACCAGGTGCAGCACATCCTCCAACTGCCAGACGGGCGGATGGTATTCACCACCCGCGGAAACATCAACCTCTACGACGGCATGCAATTCCGCTACATCCACCGCAGCGACTCCGACATATGCCCGCTGGCCAGTTACACCGGCGCCTATCATGTCTACGTGGGCGAAGACGACTTGTTGTGGGTGAAAGAATGGAAAAAGGCCTGGTGCCTTGACCTGCGCCACGAACGCTATCTGAAACAACCCGCAGACGTGTTCCGCCGCATGGGAGCCACGGAAGAAGTCACCGACCTGTTCCTGGATTCCGAAAAGGCCCTGTGGCTTGTCACATCCAAAGGATTGTGGGACACGAAAAACAGACGCTGGCTGGCATTGCCCCCCGATGCAGGCACCCTGCAAGACGTGGAAACCGACAACGGGCGGCTCTACCTGTTCTTCAGCACCGGCACACTGAGATGCCACGCCCGTTCCAGCGGGCAATTCCTCTACCAGTCCGCCGCCTACCCTCCTGAAAGCCGCGCCTTGTACGACCGCACCTCGCTCGTGGTGAAAGCCCCCGACGGGCATTTCTACCAAATCCGCGCCGGGAAACGGGCCGCCCTCTTCTCTTTCTCGCCCCGCACACGGCAGTGGCGACGCCTCATGGACACCACCGTCCCGCTGCACACCCTCATCGTGCCCGACCCTCACACCGCCTACATCAGCAGCCTGAACGGCATTTGGGAAATAGACCTCCGCACGGGGGAACACACCTTCCAGTCCACCCTCATGACCGATGAAGGCACAGAAATGGAGGCCGACATCAACACCATTTACCAAGACCGGCAAAAAGGCATCTGGCTGGGCACCGGCAACCAAGGCCTGCTTTACGTCCATCCCGGACGCTTCACTTTCACATCCGCCCCTTCGACTGACATGCTCCCCCTGCCCGGCCCGCTCCAGGAAAAGCACGCCACACCAGCACGCCACCAAAAGAATTTCCGCGGAAGAGGGTATAATGACGTGTACACCGACAGCCGGGGATGGACATGGGCCGCCACTTCAGACGGGCTGCGGCTCTTCGTGCCCGGAGAGGCACAGCCCCGCAACTATTACACGGAAGACGGCTTGTCCAACAATTCCATCCATGCCATTACCGAAGACGGCAGAGGACGGATGTGGATTTCCACCAGCTATGGCATCTCGCGCATCCTCGTCCAGGGAAGTCCGGACTCCCTCCTTTTTACCAGCTACCACAAGGAAGACGGCACGCTAAAAGGAGAATACCGCAACCAGGACGCACAAGTGCTGGCCGACGGACACATCCTGATGGGAGGGGTAGACGGATGGACATTCTTCCACCCCGACAGCGTGGAGATCCCCCTTCACCATTTCCGCCCGCTGCTGACCGGGCTGACGCTCCACGGCCAGCCTGTCGAGATCTCGGCCGACTCCTCCGCCCGGCACCCCTTGTTGCCACAAGCTCCTCCCTACGTGAGACACTACGAGTTCGACCACGACCAGAACACGCTCGGATTCCACTTCTCGGCCCTGAACTATGCCTGGCCCGCCCACACCTGCTACCGCTACCGGCTGATTCACGAAAAGGATTCAGCCTGGTATGTGGCCGACGCGCAAAAGAACAACGGCATGGTGGACCGGAAAGGCAACCTCCGCCTCTCCTTCGCCCTGCTCTCTCCTGGCAACTACAGACTGCAGGTCATGGCCTCTACCCGCGCCGGCCAATGGGAAGGTGCTCCCACGGAAGTGGATTTCGTCATCCACGCCCCTTGGTGGCGCACCCGCACGGCCTACGCGGCCTATGCCCTCCTGGCCTCGGCCATCGTGGCGCTCGGCGTGTGGCTCTACGTGTACCTGTCCCAACAGCGCATCCAACGCCGGCACAAGGAAGAGATCCTGTTGCTCCGCATCCGCAACCTGCTCGAACGTTGCGACAACTACGAACGGCAATATGGCTGTCATCCTGCCGGCACATTGCCGGCTCCCAAGGAAGAGCCTCCCATCAGTCCGGCCGACAGCGAATTCCTGAACAAGGCCGTTTCCCTCGTTGAAGCGCACATCAGCACTCCGGGTTACTCGGTGGAACAGCTCAGCAAGGACTTGTGCATGGAACGCAGCGGACTGTACAAGAAACTCAACACCCTGCTCGACAAGTCGCCCAGCCTGTTCATCCGCAGCATCCGCCTGAAAAGAGCGGCCGACCTGATACTCGAAGGAAATCTGAGCCTGGCGGAAATTGCCGAAACCGTGGGGTTCAGCACGCCCAGCTACATGAGCAAATGTTTCACCGAAGAATTCGGCTGCCGCCCGTCGGAATACGCCGCACGCATGCAAAAATCCCCCAAAGGATAAAAAAAACGGGGGTTTTAGGTTTTTTCAGACTTTCCATGCGGGAATCACGTTCCGCCGTGCTATATTTGTTCCTGAATCATTTAAAACCTCAACATATGAAAAATCGAATCATTGAGTCCTTCCTCCTGGCCGTGGGACTGGCCGTGGCAGGATTGTTTGTGCGCAACGGGCTTTCCGACTTCTCCGCCCGCAGCCGCGTGGTGACGGTCAAGGGATTGGCCGAAATGGAAGTAAAAGCCGACAAAGTGACCTGGCCGCTGACCTACAAGGTGCTGGGCAACGACCTGATTTCGCTCTACAACGAAATCAAGGAAACCAACCAGACCATCACCGATTTCCTGAAAAGCAAAGGCATCAAGGAAGAGGAAATCAGCGTGAACGCACCGGAAATCATCGACACCAAAGCCGACCGCTACAACAACACCCCGCAACCCTACCGCTACAATGTGACCACGGTGGTCACCGTCACTTCGCGGCAAGTGGACTTGGTGCGCAACCTCATCAACGAACAAAGCGAATTGCTCAAACAAGGCGTCGCCATCACTTCGGGGGACTACCGGTACAACGTGGCCTACGACTACACGAGCCTCAACGACATTAAGCCGAAAATGATCGAAGAAGCCACGAAAAACGCACGGGTGGCCGCAGAAAAATTCGCAAAAGACTCCGGCAGCCGCCTGGGAGGAATCCAAAGAGCCAACCAAGGACAATTCTCGATTAGCGACAGAGACTCCAACACACCCTACATCAAGCAAGTGCGCGTAGTGACCACCATTGACTACCTGTTGGAAGACTGACGGGATCCACGCAAGCCATTCCTCCCCTAAAAAAACAGGAGGAACCAAACGCTTGCTTCTTCCGTCTGTTGCAAGATGAACAAAAACCACAAAGCGGGCCGCATCACAGCGCCCGCTTTGTGGTTTCCGGCCTTGCCGTTCCTCTTCCTGAAAGAAAGAACCAGGAGCAGTAGAAATTTATGGGAACCGCTTTTTCCGCGTCCTCCTCTATGGGGCAACAGCCCGCACCGGCTCCACGCAACCTCGCCCTCGCCACCCCCATCCCCCTTCCGTGAACTCCAGGCCCAGGTCTATATGATCCTATTTTGAGGGGAAATCTTATTTCATTAAGAATCAGCGGAAAGGCACATCGCTTGAAACACACGGATTTCCCTCAAGTGATTCACATTTTTTTGGCTTGAGAAAAAAATGTGAATCGCCTGAGGGAAATTTACGTTCCTCTTGAGAGTGATTTTGTCCTATTCCGAGTTCCTTCACGAGGCGGCAGAAAAGCCTTCCCTCTTCAACACCGCCAACATTTAGCGGTCCCCGCTACATTCCTACCGCCCCAAGGAATCAGCCCGGTGTCATACACGCCTTATACTCACCACAACTCCCAACCGTTGTTCACATTGCCGTCCGCCTCATAGACCTGTTGCACGGACGCGGACCCGCCATATTCAAGGTCCAGATTGGACCGCACGGATGAAGCCATCATGTTCGCGGGAGCCATGTCCACGGTTTCCGCCTTGGGAGCCACATAAATTCTCTTTTTCATGGAATCATTTGTTTTTAGGATTAGGAAAATCACTTTGCATATTTCTTGCCTCCAACGACATATACGCCTTTCTGCAACCCGTCGAGCGCATCGGATTGGCGCACGCCCGCCTTCACCTGCAGTCCGTCCACGGTATAGACATCCACTCGTTTGTCGCCCTCTGCCGCGCCGGCTCCGGCCACCGTCCCAACGGCCGTCACGTGGCCGTCAATGGCAATCCGCATGAGATTTACCTGGTTTACGGGCTGGTCTTCAAGGACGATGTAGGCACGATAACCTTTTACGTTTACCGGCGCATCGGCCAAATAGAAAGCGTTGTCGTGAATGAAAAACTCACCACTTCCAATCGTGGCCGGACTGTAGGTTCCGACAAAGCGCACCCCGTCTACCTGTACTTCCGGCACCTCGACGTTCGACACGGCCACGCCTTGCCACGTCATTTCCGCCACCTCGCCCAGCGGCCGGACGAGATAAGGCACTCCGGCTTCGATACGGGCAGCGTCGGTGAAATTCAAGGTGAAGGAGCCTTCCTCTTTGTCCACGGAAGAGAGGCGTTTCACGTCGCTGAAACAGGCTTTCACCTGAGTTTCATCGAGACTGAACGGGACGCAGAAGGTATTCCACTTCCCTGCTTTCAACGAACGCACGAGGCAGATGTCCGTCATGCCTTCCGTCCCCGGCACGTGGTTTTCTTCTTCGTTCAGAGTCAACATGGGGCTGTTCACGCGATAAAGGCGGAAGTTGTCAATCTTGTACCAGGTCTCGTCCTGAGCATCCGAGGTGGTCACGCCGATGGTGAGCGGCCCGTCTCCGGCCTTCACGGTGAAATCAAGGCTGAGAGTCTGCAGCGGTTGCATGTCGCTGTTGCCTGCGGCTGTTATCTGGTCCTTGAAACAGGCTATGGCATCTCCGGCGAACAACCGTTGGTTCCCCACACGTTTCAGGTTGTTTTTGTTTGAGGCATGCATGTCCACCGTCAGGCGGTAGGTGCCGGCCGGCAGATTCTCGAGGGTCTGGCAGATTTCTGCGTTTTTGCCGCTGTTCGCCCCGTCCCATACGCCGAAGATGTACTTGCCGTCCGTGGCCACGGGGTCGCCGTTGCCGCCGCCCGCGTTCACGCCCCACCAGCTGGTGTTGCAGTTCGTGTTCCACCCCTTGGGCGCTGTTTGTGCCAGGGTCGTTCCGTCTTCCTCGAAGCTGGGGTTTTGGATGTACTGTGCCGTGATGTCCTCCAGCCCGATGGCCTGATCCTTGCTGTCCAGCACGACTTGCGTCTCCGTCCCGTCATATCTCACCACCGCCTCGTACTGCGTGGTGTGCAGGTCGCCCGTGCCGCGGCGGGTGGACACTTTGACGATGCGGAAGGTGCGCTCCTCCATCATGCCGTCGAACTCCCCGTTGCGTGCGCCGATGGTCAGCGTCTGTGCGTCGTCGTCCCAGGTGAAGGGGATTTCCGTGTAGGCTCCGTTCTCGTAATTGTAGTTGTCGTTCTCGTCCTCATAGAGGGTGAAGCTGCCGTCGGCTCCCGGGTAGACGCGGATTTCCAGATCGTCCCAGGGTTTCTCGGTGGAGTATTGCACGTCCGGCCCCCAGGGCAGGATGCTGCCGGCCTTCACGTAGAGCGGGATGATGTCCATGTTCGCCCGTTTGTTCACGGTCTGTCCGCCACCGAGGCTTTCGCCCGTCCAGAAGTCGATCCACTTCGTGCCGTCCGGCAGGTAGACGTCGCGGCTGGACACGGCGTCCTGCACCACAGGAGCCACGAGGAAGGCATCGCCGAACATGTATTCGTCCTTCACGTCATAGCCGTCCTTGTCGCTGTTGAAGGCGACAGCCAGGGCGCGCATGAAGGTGGCGTCGTTCTTGTACACCTGCCAAGCCGTGCTGTAGAGGTAAGGCAACATGCGGTAGCGCATCTTCACGTACTTCAGGATGTGGTCGTAGTCGCCCAGTCCGTCGTCCGCGCTGCCGAACTGCCAGATCTCGCGCGGGGTGTTGGTGCCGTGGAAACGCATCATCGGCGTGAAGGTGCCGAACTGCATCCAGCGCATGTAGAGCCGCCGCCAGTTGGCGTCGCCCACTCCGCCGTAGCCGCCGGTGAAGAAGCCGCCGATGTCGCTGTTCCAGTACGGGATGCCGCAGACGGAAAGGTTGCAGGCCGCCGGGATCTGGGCCGCGAAGTTCTGCCAGCTGGCCGTCACGTCGCCGCTCCAGGTGTTGGCCCCGTAGCGTTGCTGTCCGGCGAAGGCCGAACGGGTCAGGATGGACACGCGCTTGCCGGCCAGGTAGGGGTCGCCTTGGGCTTCCAGCGCACGGTGATGGTCGGCCACGCCGCCCACGTGGGCGATGGGGAAGGCGTTGCGCAGGCTGCGCCAGGTGCGCCCTTCGCCGCTCACGTAGTCCAGGTCGGACTCTTGCCAGTTGGTGTAGTCCGGTTCGGTAGAGTCCATCCAATAAGCGTCGATGCCCTTGCTGATGAGTCCGTTGTAGAGGTAATTCCAATAGATGTCCCGCGCTCCCGCGTCATACACGTCGTAGGGCCGCACGCCTTGGTTCCACGGGTAGCTGTTGATGGGAATGAGGCGGCCCAGGGCTTCCAGCTCGTGGCCGGCCTCAGTATCGCGCCCGAAGTTGGCCCAAATGGAAATCATCAGTTTGGCGTTCTGTCCGTGCACGTGGTCAATCATCGCTTCCGCGTCGCTGTAGGCCGGGTTCAGGAAGGCCAGGGCGTTCCATTGGTTGTCGCCGCCCCAGTACTGCCAGTCCTGCACGATGCAGTCGATGGGCACGCCCAGCTCGCGGTACTTGTCGATGACTTCCCGCACTTCGGTGGTGCTGGTGTAGCGTTCCTTGCTCTGGTAGAGGCCGAAGTTCCACAAGGGAATCATCGGGGACTTGCCCGTCAGCTCGCGCATGGCGGCCAGCACCTCCCCGCTTTCATCGCCGGCCAGCACGTAGTAGTCGATTTCCGTGCCGGTGGACTGGAAGCGGGTGCCTTCCGCATTGTCCGTGAACGTGGTGGGCGAGTAGTTGTCCCAGAAGAGGGCGTAGTTCTTGGTGGACTGGAAATAAGGGATGCACACCTTCATGTTGTCCTGTGCCAGGGTGAAGGTCAGGCCGCGGCGGTTCAGGTTGCCGTCCTGTATCTGCCCCATGCCGTAGATCTGCTCGTCCTCGTCCAATTCGAAGGTGGTGGCAATCTGGTAGCTGTCGAAGGGGCCGTCCTTCTTGGGGAAGAACGTGGTGCCGCCTGCCTTCTCGCGGAGCAGTTCGGCCCCGTTGTAGCGGAGCACTTCCACCTGTCCCGTGGCGAGATGGTAGACCACCTTCACCTTGGCGGTGTTCAGGGTCACCGTATGGTTCTCCGCATCTTCCGTCACTTCGGAAACCAAGCCGGCCTGCGGCGTGGCGATGACGGAAAGGCTCTTCTTGTCAATGTCCGCCGCGTAGTTCTTCACCACGCGCACAATGTCGTCGGCGTAGAGCATGATGCTGACGTACTGGTCGTTCAGCCGGGCCTGGATGCCGTAGTCCGTCTTTTCGTAAGAGTAAGTGGTGACGGCCGCCTCGTAGCTGTCTGTGGCCTCGCGCAGCTTGTTCAGCATGTTGAAGGCTGCGGTGTAGTCCGTGGCTTCTCCGGTGGAGAGGAAGCCTTGGGCCTCGTTGATGGCCGTTTCCACGGCGGTCTTGGCATCCGATTGCACGGCATCCCCTTCGATGGCGGCCTGTGCCTCTTGGATGGCCTGACTCAGCAGTCCTTTTATCTCCGTGGTCAGGCTTTCCGCCGTGTAGCCGAAGGTATCCATCAGTTTCGGGTAAGCCACTGCCGCCTCATGCTTGGCATAGTAGCCCACGTTGGAGATGGTGGAACTGCTGCCTGTGGAGGTCAGTCCCATGCAGTTGATGAAACTCTGCCCCTGGGAGGAGAGGAGGATTATGGGCTGGGTATAGTCCATGTTCGGGTTGAGGGTGGCGGTGTTCCGGATGTCCCACAGCACGAGGGTCGTGCCGTCGCCGTTGTCCACACTGTATGCCGGGGCGGTCTGGCTGTTGTTGTTGAAGCCGTTGAACCACCAGACATAGCTGCTGCCTGCCGTGGTGGCCAGGTCGGTGCCTTGCACGAGGAACCAGTCCTGCGCGTCGTCGATGTAGTAGGCACCGTCCTTCTGCTTGTCCATCTGGAAGGCGATGTTGTTCGTGCCGGCTGCGTTGACCGTGAACGTGTTGTGCTCGTCATCGTAGCTGAAAGCCGTTTGGGGGGCACGTCGGGCATCCCCGGTCACATAGTCGCGGCAATGGAAGCGGTAGACTTCCTGCGCGATCATTTCGTTGGCGGCCAGCCCGAGCACG
The DNA here is from genome assembly GCA_944321975.1 of uncultured Paraprevotella sp. Taxonomy (GTDB): domain Bacteria; phylum Bacteroidota; class Bacteroidia; order Bacteroidales; family Bacteroidaceae; genus Paraprevotella. The sequence continues at coordinate 11,019 of CALUNJ010000014.1, read as the reverse complement.
CCGAGCGTGAAGCAGCGGAACAGGTAACGCCGTGGAATCAAGGTTTGTTTCATGATGAAATGTTTTAGGTTAATAAAAACAATATAAAAAACGACCCGCCGGAATATCCCAGCGGAACCGTCAGGATATGCTTAAAGCTGTATGGTCTGGGCTTTTCCGTTATAACGGACGGTGCGGGTGAACTTTGCGGGCTCCCGATCTCCGGAAGGTGAGTCTCCATCCACCACCAGGATCCGGAAAGAACGCTTCTTCAGCATCCCGTCGTATGCCCCCTTGCGGTCGTCGATGGTCAGCGTGCGGGCGGCATCGTCCCAATGGAAGCGGATCTGCGTGAATGCGCCTTCCTCATAATTGTAATTGTCACCTTCATCCTCGTAAAGCGTGAAATCAGCATCGGCTCCGGGATATACCCGGATTTCAAGGTTATCCCACTTTTTCTCGGCGGCATACTGCACGGCCGGCCCGAAAGGCAAGATGCTGCCGGCCTTCACATACACCGGCATGAGGTCTATGGGGCATGGGCGATTCACCGTCTGGCCTCCTTCAAGGGTGGCATTGGTCCAGAAGTCATACCATTTCGTGCCTTGAGGCAGGTAGACTTGCACGTCCTTCACGGCTTTGGCCACATCCGGTACGGTAGCAAAGCCCTTCTTGGCCTGTTTGTCAAAGTAGGTGTAGAGCGAGTCTGTGACCGGCATGACAAGCAGGTTGCGGCCAAACATATATTCGTTGTCCACCCGGATGGCCTTCTTGTCTTTCGGAAAATCCATCACGAAAGGCCGCATGATGCTGCCGCTTTCCTGGGTCACCGCACCGCAGAGACTATAGATATAGGGCAAAAGGCGGTAGCGCAATTCGATGAACTTCTTCTGCACGTCATAAGCCCAATAGCCCGGCTCGCCGAACTTGTAGATTTCGGACTCCATCGGTGAGGAACAGTGGTTGCGCATGATGGGCATGAAGCAGCCCCATTGCATCCAGCGCACCTGCAGTTCCTGCATGGCCACATCCTTCCAGTCGTTGTTGTATTCCCAACCGAAGAAACCGCCGATGTCGGTGTTCCAGTACGGAATGCCGCAGAGCGAATAGTTCAGTCCGCCGGCAATCTGCTTGCGCATCACGTCCCACTGTGAGACCACATCACCGCTCCAACAGAAAGAGCCGTAACGCTGCTGTCCGAAGTAGGAGGAACGGGTCATGAGGAAGAGGCGTTTGCTGTCCGACACGGCACGCTGATGCTCATACACGCCCTTGTTGCTCATGAGGGGGAAGGCGTTGTGCACGCTGCGGAAGGTGCCGTCCGCCGTGGGCAGGCTGAAGTCGGCCTCCGTCATGTCGAAGCGGTCAGGTTCGGTGGAGTCGGTCCACCATGCATCGATACCCAGATCATAAAGATGCTTCAGGTAACGCCAATATAGGTCGCGGGCCTCGGGATTGAACGGGTCGTAAGGGTGTACGCCCCGGTGGCGCGGCCAGCTTTCGAAAGGCAGGAGAGCCCCCATGGCTTCCAGTTCCTTGTATTGGTTGGTCCAGGGGCCGAAGTTGGCCCACACGGAAATCATGATGTGCGCGTGGTGCTTGTGCACGTAGTCGATCATCTCTTGCGGACTCTTAATGCGCGGTTCGGGATAACGGGCGTTCGGATCCTCGTCGTAAGGCAGGTATTTCATCCACTGCGGGTCGCCCATTTTGTTGATATAGCGAGGGTTCATGAACTTCATGGCATTCCAGTTGGAGTCGCATCCCCAATACTGCCAATCCTGCACGATGCCGTCCAGGGGCACTCCCAGTTCGCGGTGCTTGTCCAGCACCTCGCACAGTTCGTCGGGGCTCTTGTAGCGTTCGCGGCACTGCCAGTAGCCCATGGTCCAGAGCGGCAGCATGGTGGCCTGCCCCGTCAGCTCGCGGATGCCGGCGATGACCCCGTCCTGTGTGCCGTCCTTATAAATAAGGTAATAGTCGCTCATCAGGCCGGTCTCGCTGTTGAAGCTGGTTTCCTGCGGCGTGTCGGAAAAAACCGTAGGCGACGGGTTGTCCCAATAGAGTCCGTAGCCCTTTTCCGAAGTGATATAAGGGATGCACACGCGAGTGTTCTCGTTGCGCAGCATCAGTTCCTGTCCGCGCTGGTCCAGCTTGCCGGTCTGCTGCTGGCCGAGGCCGTAAATGGTCTCATCGGGCGAGAGCATGAACCGCTGGCTGACGCGGTAACTGTCGTGCGGGCCGTCCTTGCAGGGGATGAAGTTCGTGCCGAATTCCTTTTCCTGCACCAGCAGGCGGCCTTGCGCGTCCTTGAACGTGATCTTCCCTGAATGCTTGTCCATGATGACTTCCATGCGTTCCGTCTTCATCGACAATTTGTCGCCTTGTTCGGTGTAGGCGATGTCCACCTCCTCCGGTGTCATGACTACCGGATAGCTTTTCTTATCGGGCATTTCGACGGAGGGGTACTTGATGACGCGCACGATCCCCTCGGAATAGAAACGGACTTCTTCCGTGACATTCTGCATCCGGATGAAGTTTTTCACCCCTTCCGGCGTACGCACTACCTCCTGTGCCGAAACAGCCACCACGGCAAAAAGGCTTCCAAAAGCGAACAATTTCTGTGTCTTATTCATAATCGGTAAAAATTGGTTTCCGGATGCAAAGTTAAGGCCATACCTCCCCAAAAGAGATACACCCATGTTGAAAACAACAACAGCTATGTTGATTTCTGCCAGGACAGATGCACTTATGTTGAAAACAATAGCAACTATGTTGATTTTATCCCTGAAAAGCCTGCCATGCAGATTTTTCAGCAGCCCAAGCCTTTCCCCGCAAGAGGATGGAAAATGTTCCTCTTACGAGAATCTTGTGTTTTTCCCAAATACAGCAGATTAAAAGCACCCGGAAATCACAGCCCCCGTTCTGCCGAGGCTGAAAACACAGCCTGAAGCCAGCCTTGCGGAAGGAGGTTCCTCACCACGGTTTCCTACACAGTTCCAGGATTTCCATGGGAGTCTCCACCAGGCAGGCAGCCCCGTGGCGCAACAGGAAATCGCGGTCGCGGAAGCCCCACAACACAGAGATGCACGGCAATCCCGCCGCTGCGGCCGTGGCCACATCCACGTCGGAATCGCCCACATAGACCGCTTCCTCTTTCCGGGCACCGAGCGCATGCAACGCCAGTTCCACCATGTCGGGAGCAGGCTTGCGGCGCACCCCCGGACGCTCGCCCACCGCCACCTGCACCGTGTCGGAAAAATAATAGTGGTAAAGTTCGTCCACCCCGCCCTGTAACTTATTGGAGACGATGCCCACCTTGTAGCCCCCGGCCTTCAGTTTCAAAAGCAAATCCGGAATGCCGGGATATAGCCCGGTCTTCACCTTGCAATGTCCCACATAATAACGCTTGAAACAGTCAAGCACCTCTTCAAAACGCGCGTTGCCCGCCCCTCCGGGCAAAGCACGCTCAATGAGCTTGCGCACCCCGTTGCCCACAAAACAACGCACTTCTTCCAGCGTGCGGGTGGGAAAGCCATAACGCGTCAAGGCATAATTCGTGCTGTCGGCCAGATCCTCCAACGTGTCGAGCAACGTGCCGTCCAGATCAAAAACTACCGTAGTCTTTCTCATGTCCACTGTCCATCTTCCTGCCGCCACGGCAACCGGGCCGTCATCCCTTCGCCGTCACCCGGCCCTCAAAAAGCATATCCCAGACGAATCATATGGTTGGCCGAGCCGGAGGGGAAATCGCCCCATGCCGCCCCGAAACCGCGGCGGAAGACATACTCCACATTGATCCGCTTGTACCAGACGCCCATCCCCAACAGGATGCCCCCGTCACAGCGGTGGTAATCGTCGATGTCCCCGATTTGCACGTCGTCACGGGATTTTCCGCCACTGATCTTCCCCGCCATGTCGACGCTGAAGAAAGTGCCGAAACGCCCGTCGACAGCCAAATTGCCCGTCACGTCATATTTATATCCCAGCGTGAACGGGATGCCGAAATTATGCGCCCTGAACTTCACACTGCTGCGATCCATGTCGTAGCCCCGCGTGCCAAACATCACACCGGTGTTCCAATAAGCCCCGCGATGGAAGGTCTTGTTGAAATCCAGGCTGAAATTGTAACCCGGAAGCCGCCCCATCTGCGGAGAACGGTCGCCCTTGAAATTATTTGTGGAAAAGCCACCACGCAAAATCAGCTGCCCGCCCAGCACCTGTGCGTGGGCGGCCACCACGCCCCAAAGGAGGGCGCAAATCCATAGACCTAAAATTTTTTTCATGCTCCAAACGTTTCTAAACCCTCAAAAATCCTCCCCTCCGGCGGAAAATCCCCGGAACGGTTTACAAAAATAAAAAAATAAACGCTACCACGACGCATTTTCCTTTGGAAAAATGCGAGAGAACCCGCGAATACGATGAATTTGCATCCCGCCGCCTGCCCCCGGCGGGCGGGAAATGTCCGTTTTCTCGCCTCTTATCGCCCAATCCGGCCTTTTTCAGCCGACAGAAGCGTTTTTCCCAGACTTTAATTTTGAATTTTAGCCGCTTTTAAATAAATTTGCATCATAGCGATACGGCGCCCCAGCAAGGAAGAAAAGGCTCTCGCTGGCCCTTTTGGAAAAGGAGGAGAGCACGCCGTTGGAAAAAACAAGAAGAAGAATCATGAAAAGGAAACATGCATTGCTTTGCAGCATCGGCCTGGCCATCTTGTGGGCGAACGGAAACGCCTACGCGCAGCGTGTGGATTACTCCGTCACCTCCGTACCCGAGGAATCAGGCACAGACTTTGTCCAAATCTCACAAAACACCGACTACGTGTGCATGCCCGAGGTGAAAAGGACGGGGCGGGGCATCGGATGGTTCTCCAACCGCATCCTGGACATCTCCAGCGACGGCAGCCAAATCGCCTACCTGTCGTTCCGCAACCACACGACCAACATCTTCATCAAAGACCTGGACAAGCAAGGCTCTTCCATCCAGAAGACCAACCGCACGGCCGTGCTGGACTTCTCCTACTCGCCGGACGGCACGCAAATCGTCTTCTCCGAAGCAAGAGGGAAAACCAACCAGGTTTTCCAGACCTCGGCCGACCGGGGTTTCGTCTGCCGCCAACTCACCACGGGCAACATGGACTACTCCCCCATCTACGCGCCCGACATGAGCGTCGTGTTCTTCGCACGGCAGGAGAACAAGAGCATGAGCATCTGGAGCTACGACATGAAGGACAATTTCCTGGCCAACTATTCGCCGGGCTTCAACCCCTACCCCGTCAAGGGCGAAAAGGCGTTCATCTGCGTGCGCCCCAACGCGGCAGGAAACAGCGAAATCTGGAAGGTGAACTACGAAACGGGAGTGGAAGAGTGCATTGTCTCGCAACCCGGGCGCGACTTCTCCTCGCCGTCCATCTCCCCGGACGGGCAGTGGATCCTGTGTGTGGGCAGCAGCAAAATAGAGAAAGGTTCGTTCAGCTATTATAACACGGACATCTGCGTCGCGCGGACGGACGGCACGGGATTCACCCAACTCACCTACCACGCGGCCGACGACCTCAGCCCCGTGTGGAGCAAGGACGGACGCTACATCTATTTCGTGTCCCAACGCGGGAGCAAGGAGGCCCAGGCCAACATCTGGCGCATGACATTCAACTATTAGTGTTCATTCACATATTTATCAACCTCAAAAAAACAGCATTATGAAAAAGTTTAAATGTTTATTGACCGCGATGTTGCTGGCTTGTTCCACAGCATCTTTTGCACAGTTTACGAACGGTGGCGGTTCCGACGTAGAAGCCTGGAAGGGCTTTCGCTTCTCGTATGAGCACACTTTCGTGAGCGATGAAGGAGACGGACTGAACGGCTTCAATGTGGGTTATGTACACGCATTCAGCATCGCCAAACAATACCCGATATTCTTCGAGACGGGGCTTGGCCTGGACTACAACCGTTGGAGCGACAGCAAAGGCGACTACAAATGGGCTATCAACCAACTGGGGATGACCATTCCTCTGAACGCGGTTTTCGGCGTGAAGATCAACGACATGCTGACCCTGAAGCCCTTCACGGGATTCTACCTGCGCATCAACCTGATGGCCAATGAAGTAGAGAAATATGACGGCAAAAAGAATACCGACAACCTGTTCGACGATTATAAAGACGGTGGATTGGAATACAAACGCGCCAATTTCGGTTGGCAGATCGGCACCACGCTCGACATCAACCGTTTCAATGTGGGCATCATGTATGGCATTGACTTCAACGAAATCGCAGAAGACTGCCGCCAAAGCAACTTCCAGGTCCGCTTGGGCTATAACTTCTAAAAAAGAGTCCTGAGACATAAACCACACAAGAGGTTGCCTGCCCCCTCGGGGGAGGGCAACTTCTTTTCGTCTCAACGCGCATGGCGGATTCGGGCGCATCCGGGCATGCCGGGACACAGCAGGATTTTTAGCATTGCAACCCGATGACACCAAATATCAAGATTTCAGTCCGAAAGTGCCACCGCTTAAACCTGCACGCCCCTTCCGAAAACGCTTCGGTCTGCCTCCGCCACGAACGCGGCCCATTTAAGCGTCATTCCACTCAAACGGCTCACATTCCCCTCTATGCCATGAGGCAGGATTTCTCCGGCGTGGGGAATACAACAACCCTCATCAACGCCACACGCGACCTTGCCCTCGTCTCCCCCTCCCCCCTCCGTAAGCATCCATTCCCCAGCCCATATCGTCCCATTGTGAAGGGAAATCTTACTTTATTAATAATCAACAGAATATAGCACATCCTGAAACATGCGGATTTTTCTCAAGTGATTCACATTTTTTTGGCTTGAGAAAAAAACGTGAATCACTTGAGAGAAATTTGCTTTTCTCTTGAGTGCAATTTTGTCCTATTCCGCCACGCATACGACGGCGTGCCTTCCCGGAACGAAGAGACTACGCCTGGCTCCGGAAGACACCCTGCCCATACCGGGAAAAGGACACGAGTCACGAAAATCCAGGCCTCAAGGCAATCCTCGCCCCCGCAAGCGGGCGGACAAGAGCGCGGGGTTCACTCGTCGGGCTGCAGGCCCGTTTCTTTCCAATAAATGTAGGTGTGATAGGGCTTTTCCAACATGGAATAACGCGGGTCGGCATAGCTTGCCGCCAGTTTGAAGCCGTGGTCGGGATAATAGCGGTGCGTGCACGAATCGTCCGTCCAAAGGAACATCCGCTTCATCCCTCTCTCACGGAACGTCTGCGTGAGCCGCTCCAACAGCCTCTTCCCGCATCCTTTTTGCGAACTGACGAACAAGGAGAGCTTCACGTCGTCTTCGTCCATCAGGGCGAATGTCTTGTCATCCGCTTCCTTCATATAGTCCAAAAGCAGGGCGAACCACTTCTTTTCTTCCGCCGTCATGGCGGCCGACCGGGCAGACGCCCATTCGTCCAACCGGGCGGCATGCCCCTTCCGCGTGGCGAGAAGCATCCCTTTCACCTCCCCGGACACGGTGGCTTTCAAGGCCAAATCCCCGTCGGTAAACGCATCGCGCACCAGGCACTCCGAGACGGCCCGCACAAACGCATCGTCAAACCCGTCATAAAACCCTCCCCAAAAATCACAGGCCAGACCCACGAGGGCATCCAGGTCTTCCGGCGTGGCCACAGATATTTCCATAAATTCCAACTGATGATTTAACGCCTGCAAAGATACGAACATTTGTCTTTACCGGTTCATTTATCCCCGTTTTCCTTCACTCCCGCCGGCAAATCCAGACGTGCCCGATACCCTGAGTCCTTTTGCCAGGCATTGCACCCGCCGGGGGAAACGCAGTTCCCGGTTCAAGTTGGTTTCCAGGCGGTTCCTGTTGGCACCCGCCCAAACCGTCAGGACCTCATAAGCCATTAACTTTCAATCATATTTCCGTGATTTGCCCGGTATCTCACTTTTTTGTGCTATCTTTGCACACCGAAAAACTGGAAAATATGGCAGAGAACAACCCCATACTGGAAAAACTGGACGGCCTGGTCAGCCGCTATGAAGAAGTGGGCACCCTTATCACGGACCCGAACGTCATCGGCGACCAAAAAAGATACGTGAAACTGACCAAAGAATACAAAGAACTGGGCGACATCATGAAAGCCCGCGAAGCATACCTGGAATGCCTGAAAACCATACAGGACGCCAAGGACATCCTGGCCGCTGAGGACGACCCGGAAATGAAAGACATGGCACGGGAAGAAATGGGCACCGCCGAAAAGCGCATCCCCGAAATCGAAGAGCGCATCAAGCTGCTCCTCGTGCCGGCCGACCCGGAAGACGACAAAAACGTCATCATGGAAATACGCGGCGGCACTGGCGGCGACGAGGCGGCCTTGTTCGCGGGCGACCTGTTCCGCATGTATTCCAAATATTGCGAAATGAAAGGCTGGAAAGTGGCCGTGTCCAGCTACACGGAAGGCGCGGCGGGCGGCTTCAAGGAAATCATCTTCAGCGTGACGGGCGAAAAGGTCTATGGCACGCTGAAATACGAGTCGGGCGTGCACCGCGTGCAGCGCGTCCCCGCCACCGAGACCCAAGGGCGGGTCCACACCTCGGCGGCCACCGTGGCCGTGCTGCCCGAGGCGCAGGAGTTCGACGTGGAAATCAACGAGGGCGAAATCAAGTGGGACACGTTCCGCTCCAGCGGCGCCGGCGGGCAGAACGTGAACAAGGTGGAGTCCGGCGTGCGCGCCCGTTACATGTGGAAGAACCCCAACACGGGCGAGACGGAGGAAATCCTCATCGAATGTACCGAAACGCGCGACCAGCCCAAGAACAAGGAGCGCGCCCTGGCCCGCCTGCGCACGTTCATCTACGACAAGGAGCACCAGAAATACATCGACGACATCGCCAGCCGGCGCAAGACCATGGTGTCCACCGGCGACCGCTCGGCCAAGATACGCACCTACAACTACCCGCAAAGCCGCATCACCGACCACCGCATCGGCTACAACATGCAGAACCTCCCGTCGTTCATGGACGGCAACATCCAGGACTGCATCGACCAGCTGACCGTGGCCGAGAACGCCGAGCGGATGAAGGAGAGCGAACTGTAAGAACGACATAAGATGAGACGGTTTTTCACCCGACAGCCCCTCATGAAAACATTCCGGCACTGCCTGCAACGTTTTCCCGCCGCCACAGCTTTCGTGACCACGCTGGCCACGTTGCTGGTATGTCTATGTTGGGGGTTGGACGACAAACTGACCGAACGGCAGATTTTCGTGTCCACCTACTATCTTTCCGTAGGCAGCATACTGACGCTCACCCTGCGGCTCCGGGGCGAAGAGGTGAAAAGCCGCCGCAGACGGCTCGTCGTGAATGCGCTCTGCCATGCGGCCCTCATCGCCGATGCGGTTTACCTGTATCTGTTGCCGACGGGCACGCTCCCGCTGGAAGCCAGACAGGCCCACGCCGCCCTCGTCACGGCACTGTGCCTGAGCCTCCCCGTCCTGCCTTTTCTGCGGGACGAGGACGACACCGCCACATGGCACTTCACATTGCAGCTGCTCCGCAATATCATCATCAGCGGCGTGGTGGGCGGCCTCCTGTGCGGTGGGCTTTGCCTGCTGACGGCCTCGCTTTCCGGCCTGTTCGGATGGGATGTCAACCCGGACTGGTACAGCACGTGGGCCATCGTGTGCTGCCTGTGGCTTCCCGCCTTGCTGTTCCTGGGACGGATTCCGGAAGGAGACGGCAAGCACGTCCGCACAAGCCGCACTTCGGCTTTCGTACAGAAAGTCATCCGCTGCCTGTTCCTTCCGCTGATGGGGTGCTACCTGCTGGTACTCTACGCCTACATGGGCAAGATACTCGCACAATGGGAACTGCCGGACGGGTGGGTCGCCCGGCTGGTGACGGCTCTCATGGGCGGCTGCATCGCCGTGGAGTTCTGTCTCTACCCCCTGCTGCGCCAAAACGCACCGGCCTTTGAACGCCGCGTGTCCCGCTGGCTGCCCGTGGCCATCCTGCCCCTGCTGGTGCTGATGACTGCAGGCATAGCCCGCCGCATCGGCGACTACGGCTACACGCCCAGCCGCCTCTACCTGCTGACGCTCAACCTGTGGTTCTACCTCGTGTGCGGCGGACTGTTCCTCTCGCGCAAACGCATCCGATGGATTCCGGTGTCGTTCGCCATCATCTTCCTGCTCACCTCCGTGCTGCCATGGAACCTGACGAGCCTCTCGCGCCGCTACCTGCTGCGGTCGGTGGACGAAGTGTTCCGCACATCGTGCAAAAAGCCCCTGCCACTCAGCGACGAAGACTATCTGGACTGGCTGAAAACCCTGCCCCGCCAGGAAGCCCTCAACACGAACGACCGCCTGCGCTACCTGACAGATGAAATGAACGAATCCGCTGTCGCCCGCTACATCAACCCGGACATTTACTTCTGGGGCATCCGGAACGCCATCAACGAGCCGGAAAAATATACTTATTTCAAGGAGAAAGACGGCCGGATACAAGTGGTGGTAAAGGATGTCCGCAACTACTCCACGTCTTCCATCCGCCCGTTCACCCTGCCGATAGAAAAAGGCTACAAGGCCATGAGGCTGTATGAAAACCAAAAATGCGACATCCGGCCTAACGGAAAAGACGGCGAATGGTGGGCCATCACCTGCCGCGACAGTCTGATGGCCGACACCTTATATGTGCGGCCGGACTCCCTGCGCCAATGGGGTTCCGGGGAAGAGTTCACGCCCCGTGAGCTGTCCACCCGCAACCAAGGCAACCGCTTCATCATGACCGGATTCTGCTTCTACGACAACCCGGCCGACAGCGTCCGGCACTTCGCCCTGTGGGGCTATTATCTCATGAAATGATTATAACCACATCAAAACATAACAGCATGAACAAGCAACAACTTTTCGAGAACATCCAGAAAAAACAATCCTTCCTTTGCGTGGGACTGGACACGGACATCCAGAAGATTCCGCAGCATCTGCTGAAAGAAGAAGACCCGATATTCGCCTTCAACAAGGCCATCATCGACGCCACCGCGCCCTACTGCATCGCCTACAAG
>CALUNJ010000013.1 GCA_944321975.1 uncultured Paraprevotella sp. | reverse complement strand
TCTGAATCGCTCTCTTACCAAGAGAGCGATTTATTGAAATATGTTTTGGCAGAATTGATTTTTTTGGTTTACTTTGTTCTCGTTAATATTACAGTTGCGTTACATGATGAAAAAGATATTCCAAGAGTTTAAGCAATTTGCCATGCGTGGCAATGTGGTGGACATGGCCGTGGGAGTTATTATCGGCGGTGCATTCGGAAAAATCGTTTCTTCTGTCGTGGCAGACCTGATCATGCCTCCCATCGGATGGCTCATCGGGGGCATGAACTTTTCAGACTTGAAACTTACCTTGAAGGATGCCGTGGTAAAAGATGGAGTGGAAACCGTTCCTGCCGTGACGTTGAATTACGGAAATTTCATTCAGGTTACGTTGGATTTCCTCATTATAGCATTGGCCGTTTTCCTCTTAGTGAAAGGAGTGAACGCCCTGAACCGCAGGAAAAAAGAGACGGCGAAGACACCGCCTGCTCCTCCTGCCGACATCCAATTGCTCACAGAAATCCGTGATTTGCTGAAGAAGCAGGCGGAATAAAGCCCGCCCCCCTCGCATTCTGTATTAGGAAAAAAGGCGTGCCGCGTTTGTGGAAGAAACGGGCATGCCTTTTTATATTATGCGCCAACCGGAAGGCCACACAGGTGTGTGCCTCAATCCGTTTGAGGGCTTTTGTCCCCTCCTTCTTCTCCGTTCGGGCGGTGCTTTTTGCGGTTATGACGCCAACGCGACGGACGCCTCTTTTTCTTTTCTGTCTTTTCCTGGGCTTCAGGCTGCGATGTGGCGGCGTCGGATTTTTGCGCGTCGCTTCCTGCAGCTGCTGCCTTGTCCGCCTGGCCGTTGGGTCGTGGCTTCGTTTTTGGGGAGGAGGTGCCCTTTTTGCCGTTTGAAGGTTTACGGCGGTCATGGTTCTTTTTGCCGTGTGCCTTGCCCTCCGTCTTTCCGGTGGCCGAGGGGGCTTCCATCCCTTCGGGCAGGGGACGTTTCTCGACATCTATTTTCAAGAACCGTTCGATGGCTGCAAATTTCTGGCGGTCCTTCTCGCTTACCAACGTGATGGCCTCCCCCTCGTTGTTGGCACGGGCCGTGCGCCCGATGCGATGCACATAGTCTTCCGCGTCGTGAGGCACATCGAAGTTGATGACCAGCTGGATGTCATCGATGTCAATGCCCCGCGCCACGATGTCGGTAGCCACCAGCACATTGATTTGTTGGGCCTTGAACTGAAACATCACTTCGTCGCGTTCGTGTTGGTCCAGATCCGAGTGCATGGCTCCCACGTTGAATCCGGCACGCTTCAACACGATGGCCATGTCTTTCACCTTCTGTTTGGAGGATGCAAAAATGATCACCCGCTGGGGAGGACAAGTTGTAAACAACTTTTTGATGAGCGCGATTTTCTGGGCTTCATAACAGATGTAAGCAGATTGCACAATCTTGTCTGCCGGGCGCGACACGGCCAGTTTCACTTCTACCGGGTCGCGTAAAATGGTGCGGGCCAAGTCCTGTATCTTTCTCGGCATCGTAGCAGAAAACATGATGGTCTGGCGGTTCTCAGGCAGATGTTTGACGATTTGCATGATGTCGTCACTGAAGCCCATGTCGAGCATCCGGTCGGCTTCATCGAGCACGAAGAAAGAGACACGGGATAAATCCACGTTGCCGAGGTTCAAATGGCTGATGAGCCGTCCCGGCGTGGCGATTATCACGTCGGCTCCCTTGGCCAGTCCGCGTTTCTCCTGTTCATAGCGGATGCCGTCGTTTCCGCCGTAGACCGCCACGCTTGACACGGACATATAATAAGAGAAGCCCTCCATGGCCTGGTCTATCTGTTGGGCCAATTCGCGGGTGGGAGACATCACGACGCAATTGATGGCATCCGAAGGATATCCTCCGTCGCTCAGTTTGCTGAGAATCGGAAGGAGAAAAGCCGCTGTTTTTCCCGTCCCGGTTTGCGCCACTCCTATCAAGTCACGTCCTTCAAGGATGACCGGTATGGCATGTTCCTGAATCGGGGTACACTCTGTAAAATTCATATCGTCCAAGGCATCGAGCACTTGGTCGCTTAAATCTAAATCGTAAAAATCCACTTTCTTTTATCTTATTTTTATATAATAGGTAAATCCTTTTATTGCGGGGCTTTCTTGTAGAGGAAGAACGCAATGAAGGCAAAAATGATATTAGGCATCCAGGCTGCCAATGCAGGTGGCCAGTCGGCATTGATGGCAAAGGTGGAAGAGACGGTCTGGAACAAGATGTAGGACGCACTGAGCGCCAAACCTATGCCCAGATAAAGCCCCATGCCGCCTTTCCGTTTGCGTGCAGAAAGCGAAAGGCCAATGATGGTCAGGATGAACGAAGCGAAGGGGGTGGCAAACCGCTTCTGGTATTCCACCTCGAAAGGTTTGACGTTGCCGGATCCGCGGGCACGTTGCTTGACGATATACTCCTTTAATTCCGGGCTGGTCAAGGTTTCCTGTTGCTTGCGGGTAAGCAGGAAGTCGGAAGGCTCCATGGCAATGATGGAGTCGATCTTGGTGCCGTGGCTGATGTATTCACGCATGCCTTTCAGTTCGCGCAATGTATAGTTGCGTATCGTCCAATGATAGCGCTCGTTGGACAATGTGTCGTAGGACACGGAAGCCGCAGTGAGGTGAGACACCAGCTTCTTGTTGACGAACTTGTCCAAAGAGAAATGATAGCCAGTCTTGGTGCGCCCGTCGAAATGTTCGATGAAGGCGATGACTCCCGTGTCGACTTGCAATTGCACGTTTTGCACGAAGTCCACTTTTTGTTTTTTCTTATATATGGTCTCGAAGTTCAGCCGCGTCACGCTGCCCCGTGGAATCACGTAAGCTCCCAACAAAAAAGTCATCACTGCGATGATGGCCGCAGAAATCATGTAGGGCCGCATCAGCCTCCTGAAACTCATCCCAGCCGCCATCATGGCAATAATCTCCGAGTTTTCAGCCAGTTTTGACGTGAAGAAAATCACGGAAATAAAGACAAACAGCGGGCTGAACAGATTGGAGAAATAGGGAACGAAGTTGGCGTAGTATTCAAAGATGATTCCCTTCCATGGCGCATGATTCGTGGTGAACTTGTCAATGTTCTCGTTGAAATCGAACACGACAGCGATGGATATGATCAGCGCGATGGAAAAGAAATACGTGCCAAGGAACTTCTTGATGATATACAGGTCCAGTTTCGAGATAAGAGACTTATGCCATTTCATGAACGTACTGTTGCTTTGTGAGGTTATAACCTTTCTGTCACCCGTTTTACCATCATGGCCTTCCAGGCCGGAAAATCACCAGCAAGAATATGGTTGCGCGCTTCCCGCGTGAGCCACAAGTAGAACGCCAGGTTGTGGATGGACGCGATCTGCAGGGCAAGGATTTCCTGAGCCTTGAAGAGATGATGCAGATAGGCTCTGGTGTAGGCCTTGTCGACATACGAAGTGCCATCGGGATCCACCGGAGAGAAATCGTCCTCCCACTTTTTGTTGCGCAGGTTCATGATGCCGTTTTGGGTGAACAGCATGCCGTTGCGTCCATTCCGCGTGGGCATCACGCAATCGAACATGTCCACCCCCCGTTCGATGCCTTCGAGGATGTTGGCCGGCGTGCCGACTCCCATCAGGTAGCGCGGCTTGTCTTTCGGCAAGATGGCGTTGACCACTTCGATCATCTCATACATCACTTCGGTCGGTTCGCCTACGGCAAGTCCGCCAATGGCATTGCCGTCGGCCTCCTTCGAGGCCACGAATTCGGCGGATTGGATGCGCAGGTCTTTGAAAGTGCAACCTTGCACGATCGGGAAGAGCGATTGCTGATAGCCGTACTTCGGCGGGGTCTCGTTGAACCGGCGGATGCAACGGTCCAGCCACCGGTGGGTCAGGCCGAGGCTTTTCTTGGCATAGGCATAGTCCGACGTGCCTGGTGGGCATTCGTCAAAAGCCATCATGATATCCGCGCCAATGGCTCTTTCTATGTCCATGACCTTCTCGGGCGTGAAGATGTGTTTTGAACCGTCGATATGCGAACGGAACTCGCATCCTTCTTCCCGCAGCTTGCGGATGCCGGTCAGCGAGAATACCTGGAATCCGCCGCTGTCGGTCAGAATGGGACGGTCGAATCCATTGAATTTATGCAATCCGCCGGCTTTCTCCAAAATGTGAATGCCCGGTCTCAGGTACAAATGATAAGTGTTGCCCAAAATGATTTGCGCCTTGACATCCTCCTTCAGTTCCCATTGGTGTACGGCTTTCACGGAACCCACCGTGCCCACAGGCATGAATACCGGTGTCTCGATCACTCCGTGGGCGGTGGCCAGTTTCCCGGCCCGTGCCGCGGTCAATGTGTCAGTATGTTGAAGTTCGAATTTCATTTTTCCTCTTTTTGCGGTTCCTCAAAAGTGAAATGGATGGCATTTTTCACTTTCTCATCAAGCAAGGCGAAGTCAAGGACCTCGGACACGTCGTTCACATAATGGAAGGTCAGGCCCTTCAGATACATTTCCGGAATTTCTTCGATGTTTTTCCGGTTTTCCTCGCACATGATGATATCTTTGATGCCCGCGCGTTTGGCCGCCAGTATCTTTTCCTTGATGCCGCCGACCGGCAAGACTTTCCCGCGCAAGGTGATTTCGCCGGTCATGGCCAGATTCGGCCGCACTTTGCGTTGGGTCAGTGCCGAAGCGATTGAAGTGGCCATGGTGATCCCTGCCGACGGGCCATCCTTTGGCACGGCTCCTTCGGGCACATGCACATGGATGTTCCATTGTTCGAAGATGCGAGGGTCAATGCGCAGGCTTTCTGCATGTGCCTTGATGTATTCCAAGGCCAACACGGCAGACTCTTTCATCACGTCGCCCAGATTTCCGGTGAGCGTCAGCTTGCTTCCTTTTCCCTTGCTTACGCTGGTTTCGATGAACAGAATTTCACCTCCGACGGACGTCCATGCCAGTCCGGTTACCACACCGGCATATTCGTTGCCTTGATATTTATCCCGTGTGAAAAGCGGCTTGCCTAGCAACCTTTCCACGTCGGCCGCTTTAATGTCCGTGCAGGAGAAACTGCCGTTGCGTGCAAACTCAAGAGCCATCTTGCGGAACACCTTGTTGATTTGTTTCTCCAATCCCCGCACGCCCGATTCCCGGGTGTAGTTTTCTATGATGTGTTCCAGTGCCGGGCGGCTGATCTTGATTTCCGGATGGTTCCCCAAACCGTTGTTTTCCTTTTCTTTCGGGACAAGGTGGCGCTTGGCGATTTCGATTTTTTCTTCCGTGATGTATCCGCTGACTTCTATCAGTTCCATGCGGTCGAGCAGGGGGTGGGGGATCGTCCCGATGTTGTTCGCCGTGGCAATGAACATGACTTTTGACAAGTCATAGTCCACGTCGAGGAAATTGTCGTGAAAGGCATTGTTCTGTTCCGGGTCGAGCACTTCGAGCAAGGCAGACGACGGATCCCCGTTCACTGTGGCTTGCGACACTTTGTCGATTTCGTCCAGGATGAATACCGGATTCGACGAGCCAGCCTTGATCATGCTTTTGATAATGCGGCCCGGCATTGCCCCGATATAGGTGCGGCGATGGCCGCGGATTTCCGCTTCATCGTGCAAACCGCCTAACGACATGCGGATGTACTTTCGTTTCAATGCCGATGCGATGCTCTTTCCCAGCGAGGTCTTTCCTACCCCCGGAGGGCCGTAAAGACAAATGATCGGAGATTTCAAATCGCCGCGCAGCTGCAACACGGCCAAATGTTCCAGGATGCGTTCTTTCACCTTCTCTAAGCCATAGTGGTCTTTGTTCAGCACCCGTTCGGCATTTTTCAGGTTCAGGTTGTCTTCCGTGTAAGTGTTCCATGGCAGGCTTAGCATCGTCTGCAGGTAATTGAGCTGCACGTTATAGTCCGGGCTTTGCGGGTTCAACCGCTCCAGTTTGTCTACTTCGTGGCTGAACGTCTGTGCGATTTCCTCAGGCCATTTCTTTTTGGCCGCCTCTGCCCGCAAGTCGTGCAAGTCATGGTCCTGGGGCGTGCCGCCCAGCTCGTCCTGGATGTTCTTGATTTGTTGCTGCAGGAAGTATTCCCGTTGTTGAGAGTCCAGATCCTCGCGGGTCTTGCGCTGGATTTCCGCGCGGAGTTCAGAATATTGGATTTCGCGGTTCAAGATTTTCAGCAACTGCATGGTCCGCACGTCCAAAGCCTCTTCTTCCAACAAGCTCATTTTGCTGGTTATCGGAATGGGGAAGTTGGCGCAAATGAAATTCACGAGGAACATGTTGTTGCTGATGTTCTTCACGGCAAACATGGACTCCTTGGGAATCTGGTCGCTCACTTGGACATAGTGTATCGTGCGGTCGCGGCAAGCCTCCAC
Organism: uncultured Paraprevotella sp.; assembly: GCA_944321975.1. Taxonomy (GTDB): domain Bacteria; phylum Bacteroidota; class Bacteroidia; order Bacteroidales; family Bacteroidaceae; genus Paraprevotella. The sequence continues at coordinate 34,841 of CALUNJ010000013.1, read as the reverse complement.
GAGCATTTCAAACTCCTTGTTGCCTTTCGGAGGCAGCTTGTCTTCCTGCTTTTCTACTTCACCCGTCAGATAAGGTTTTTCCGACACGATGCTTTTAAGGCTGAAACGGCTCATGCCTTGCAGGATCACGGTGGTGGAATGGTCTGGAAGTTCCAGCACCCGGATAATTTTAGCCATCGTGCCGGTATGGTACAAATCCGCATATCCGGGAGTCTCTACTTCCGGATTCAACTGGCAAACCACGCCTATGTTCAGTTTGTTCTTCGATGCGGTTTTTGCCAGCCTGAGAGAAGATTTCCGGCCAACGGCCACAGGCAAGACCACTCCCGGGAACAACACCATGTTGCGCAAGGGAAGAATGGGCAAGGTGTCCTCCATCTCCACATCGAACACGCTGGATTCGTCTCCTTCAAAGTCTGCAACCAATGAAAATGGATTCTGATTATCGTCAATATGCATATTAAAAAAGCCTCTAAAATGATGGTGAACAGAATTTTTTCACAAAACGTGGCAAAGATACAAAAAAAATGAGGAACATCCCGTAGAAAAGCTGCCGGAAATAACAAATATTTGCTACTTTTGCAGCCATGCCGGCCGGAGAAGGCCGGCGAGTGGGACTGGACGATATGAAGAAAACGCATTTTGACTTTAAGCAATTTACGATATATCATGACAAATGCGCCATGAAGGTGGGGACTGACGGCGTGCTGCTGGGGGCATGGACTGTCCCGCAGCCTGGCGTGAAACGCATCTTGGACGTGGGGACGGGGTCTGGGCTGATTGCCATCATGCTGGCCCAGAAATGCGGGGCGGCCCTTGTCGGGATCGATTTGGACGAAGCCGCAGTGGCCCAGGCAAGGGAAAATGCGGCAAATACGCCTTGGGGAGACCGCCTGCATTTCGTGCAGGCCGACGCTTCCACGTTCGAGCCTCGTGAGCCTTTCCAACTGATTGTGTGCAATCCGCCGTTCTTCACGGAGTCGCTGTCCTGTCCGGATTCCAGGCGGGACAAGGCGCGGCATTGCAGTGCGCTCCCTTTCGATGTCCTGCTGTCGAGAGCCGCCACATGGCTGGAGCCTGAAGGGTTGTTCAAGGTGGTTCTGCCGGCCGTCCAGGCTGATGGTTTCATCCAGATGGCCTGGGAGCGCGGGTTGCAGCTGCACGGCAAATGCTGGGTGTGTGCCAAGCCCGGCTCACGCCCCAAGCGGGTCTTGTTGAGTTTCCGTAAGGGAGCCGCCCCATATCCCCGCACAGAGTGGCTGGCGATCCGGGATCAAGAGGGGAGATACACGGAGGCCTACATGCGGTTGACCGAACCCTATTATCTGAATTTCTGATTACAATTTGAGCCTTTTCCTGACTTCCTGGTTGAATTGTTCTATCTTGCGCAGGTTATGGTTGCGCAAAGTGACGCTAAGGCTCACCAATTCGTCGTATAACTCATAAAACACGCGCCCGATGGGCGGTTCCTGTTGGGTGTTGATGAGCATGTTCAAACCCTTGTTGACCACTTGCACGTCTATGTCTGTGCCCGCCGTCATCGGGTCCCCGTCGAAATGCACCACGCCGGAGCGCTTGCGGTGGATGTGGATGTGCTTGCATCGGAAAGTCTTTATGCGGCTGTTTTGCAGCAAGGTCCTGTTGAATAGCTGGATGGCAATCTGCGGGGCTTCCAACATGGTGAACGGTTCCATGATGGTCACGTCAAGCAATCCGTCCGACATGGAGGCATGAGGGGCGATGTAGGCATTGTTCCCGTATTGCGACGCATTGGCGCAGGCGATCAGGAAGGCCTTGTATTTCGCCGTTTCCCCTTCAATTTCAATTTCGTAGGTCTCTGGCTTGTATTTCAACCCTTCCCGCAGCGTGTTTTCCAGGTAGGTCAGCATGCCCCGCTTTTCGGAATGCGCGAACTTGAAACTTACGAAGGCGTCGAACCCCATGCCGCAAGTGCAGAAAAACGGGACATCATTGATTTTCCCATAGTCCAGGCAAGCCACGCTGAAACGGTTGAGCACCTTTATCGCGCCCACGGGTTCCATCGGGATGTGCAGATGGCGGGCCAGCCCGTTGCCCGACCCGCAAGGAATGATGCCCAATGCCACGGGGGTGTGAACCAGCGCGCGGGCGATTTCATTGACGGTCCCGTCGCCGCCGATGGCCACTACGGCATCGCACCCCTTTTCCACAAACTCCTTGGCCAGACTCGTGGCATGCCCCGCATATTCAGTCCGGGCAACTTGAAAATCAAACTTGTCCTTGTCCAAAAACCGGGGAATCATCTGCACGATGTCTTCTTTGCCTTGGGTTCCCGAAATGGGATTGGCGATAAAAACGATATTCCTTTTTGCCATAACACCTGAAATTGGGAACAAAGATAAAATAAAAAACGGAAATAGGGCAAAGGAAATCCGGGTATAGGGAGGCTTGGGAAAGTTTTTTTAGGAGAAAAGCCGCCGGAAAAAGATGTTTTTATTACCTTTGCAAAGTTTTTCAATTACATTTTCATAAAAATGGGATTACTACAAGACAAATTAGCGAAGTATGACGAGCCACAAAAGTATATGGCAAAAGGCATATACCCTTATTTCCGGGAAATAGAAGGCAAACAAGGCACGGAAGTCCTCATGGGAGGGCATCGCGTGCTTATGTTCGGTTCCAATGCCTATACGGGGCTTACGGGCGACGACCGGGTCGTCGAAGCCGGCGTGGCCGCCATGCGGAAATATGGTTCCGGATGCGCGGGATCGCGTTTCCTGAACGGCACGTTGGATTTGCATGTACAACTCGAAAAGGAACTGGCGGCCTTCGTGGGGAAGGAGCAGGCTTTGTGTTTTGCCACCGGGTTCACGGTGAATTCAGGCGTCATTCCGTGTATTGCCGGAAGGGGGGACTACATCATCTGTGACGACCGCGACCATGCTTCCATCGTGGACGGCAAGCGCTTGTCTTTTGCACAAAACCTGAAATACAGGCACAACGACATGGCCGATCTGGAAAAGCAGCTGCAAAAGTGCGCTCCGGACGCCATCAAATTGATTGTGGTCGACGGCGTGTTCTCCATGGAAGGCGACTTGGCTAATCTGCCGGAAATCGTAAGGCTCAAGCATAAATACAACGCGACCATCATGGTAGACGAAGCCCACGGCCTTGGCGTGTTTGGGAAACAAGGCAGGGGAGTGTGCGACCATTTTGGCCTTACGGACGAGATCGACCTGATCATGGGCACGTTCAGCAAATCGCTTGCGTCTATCGGAGGCTTCATCGCTTCGGACAAGAGCGTCATCAATTGGCTGAAACACAACACCCGCACTTATATCTTCAGCGCATCGTCCACGCCTGCGGCTACCGCTTGCGCGTTGGAAGCCTTGCATATCATCCAAAACGAACCTGAGCGCCTGGAGGCGTTGTGGGACGTGACCAATTATGCCCTGAAATGTTTTCGTGAGGCAGGTTTTGAAATCGGTGCCACTGAATCGCCCATCATTCCATTATATGTCCGCGACACGGACAAGACCTTCATGGTCACAAAAATGGCTTTCGACGAAGGAGTGTTCATCAATCCGGTGATCCCGCCGGCTTGCGCGCCGCAAGACACGTTGGTGCGTTTCGCCTTGATGGCCAACCACACGCACGCGCAAGTGGACGAAGCGATTGAGAAACTGACGAAGGTGTTCAAACAGCTGGACATACTGTAAAAGGGCTAAAAACATACGGGAGAGGGGGACACGAGGGAATGTCCCCCTTCTTTTTTGGAGATTTAGTATTAAACATAATGCGGATTAGGTTACAAAATGGCAAAAGAAAAATATTGATCCGTGAAGGCACCTGTGAAAGCCTTTACGCCTTATGTGGCGAGGCTGTATTGAGGAAAATGGAATGGTCGCAAGAAGGATGAAAAATTCTCGCCTGAAAAAAACAAAAATATCTCAAGCAGAAAATAAATTTTTCTCTTGAGATATTTTCTGGCATTTCAAACGGCTTATATCCAGAGAGTTGTATGCAGGCGAAGTTTATGGGGATGAAACGGGCAAACCGCCGTTCTCCCATTCCGCGAAAGATAAAAAAAAAGGACATCCCGGAATGCACGAAAAGCGGGGCGTCATCGCCGGAATCCCTCTTCTGCCTGGGGAATCTCCTTGGCTATGCCTCCGATGTAGCCCGAAAAAGCAAAGCGATGCAGAGTCCGACAGCCGTAACGGTAGCCAGGTCATTGCCCGGAAACGAGGTGGTTTTCCGTCAAAAGATAGGGGCGGACGGACTTTTTCTGGCCTCCACGGCCTATAAATCGCAGTTTTTCACTAATTTTGCACAAAAATAGATGATATGGGAAAACGTTCAGGGCAGGGCTATGCAGCTTCCAGGTATATTGAGTTTCACGTGAGGCAAGCTATGCCTTTGTTTGATTTCTTGATGGATGCCATGAAGGGCATCAGCCGGAACAGGGTGAAGGATCTCTTGGCGGGCCATGGAGTGATGGTGGACAAACAAATAATCTCGCGGCATGACTTCGAGGTGGCGCCGGGAATGACGGTGCAGGTGAGCCGGCACAAGCAGAAACACGAATTGAAGAGCAAGTTCGTCAGCGTCGTGTACGAGGACCCGTCCATTATCGTGGTGGAAAAGAATGTCGGCATCCTCTCCGTGCCGGCCACGGCTAAGCAATATTCCGTGAAGGACATCTTGAATGAGTATTTCGCCAAGCGCCATCTCAAATGTACCGCCCATGCCGTGCATCGGCTGGACCGGGAGACATCCGGGCTCATGATGTATGCGAAAAGCCTGGACGTGCAAATGATATTGGAAGAACATTGGCGCGAAATCGTGACCGACAGAAGGTATGTGGCAGTGGTGTGCGGGAAAATGGAGAAAGAAGGAGGCACGATTGCTTCGTGGCTGAAAGACAATAAGGCCTATGTCACTTATTCAAGCCCGACGGACAATGGCGGCAAATATGCCGTGACGCATTTCCACACGCTGGATGCCCGCGAGCGCTTTTCGTTGGTGGAGCTGAAATTGGAAACGGGGCGGAAAAACCAAATCCGCGTCCACATGCAAGACATGGGCCACCCCATAGTGGGCGATTCCAAGTATGGCAACGGGAGCAACCCCATCAAGCGGTTGGGGCTGCATGCCTACCGTTTGAATTTCTATCATCCGGTGACCGGCGAGCCGATGAGTTTCGAGACACCCTTCCCCACCTCGTTCCTGCGGCTTTTCCCGACAAGGGAAGAGGCGGAAGAGAGATAGGGACGCGGCCGGGAGGACCGGAACATGTCATCCGGTTCCGCATAGGAACCCATGTGCGTTTAAAAATGCGAGAGAGGAGGTGCCAAAGACATCTCCTCTCTTTTTCTCATCGGGCATAAGGCCGGATCATGGAAACTTGATTCTCAGGTCACTCCCCCGCCCTGCTCATTTCTGCCGTGCTTCGGCAATATAGCCCAAGGCTTCTTTGCACTTGTCGGTGATGTATGCCCAGTTTTCAGCCGCGACTTCTTCTTTCGGGAAGAGCTTGGACCCCATGCCCACGCAATACACTCCGGCCTTGACCCATGCCGTCAGGTTTTCTTTCGTGGGGGCTACTCCGCCGGTGACCATCAACTTTGTCCACGGGCAAGGAGCCATCATGCCTTTCACGAAGGCCGGCCCATAGACATCCCCGGGGAACAGTTTGCAGAGGTCACACCCTAATTCCTGTGCTTTCCCGATTTCAGACACGGTGCCGCACCCCGGACAATAGGGGATCAATCGGCGGTTGCACACCGGCACGATGTCGGGATTGAACAGCGGGCCGACCACGAAACATGCTCCTAACTGGATATACAACGCCGCTGTCGGCGCGTCTACCACAGAACCTACGCCCAATGCCAATTCCGGGCATTCCTTGGCCGCGAACTTCACACACTCGGCGAACACTTCCTGGGCGAAATCTCCGCGGTTGGTGAATTCAAACGCACGCACGCCGCCATCGTAGCAAGCCTTGATGACTTGTTTGGCCACATGGGCATCCTTATGATAAAATACGGGAACCATTCCGGTTTCCCCTATTTTTTGCATGACTGCGATCTTGTCAAACTTTGCCATTTCTTTTCCTTTCTTAATTCTTACCATTTATCTTTGCACCCGCCCGTTGGCAGAACCGCCTGCCAAGGCAGCCACCTCTTCGGCCGAAACCATGTTGAAATCCCCCGGGATGGTGTGTTTCAAGGCCGATGCCGCCACCGCGAATTCCAGTGCTTCTCCTTGGGTCGGCAGGGTGAGCAGGCCGTGGATAACGCCGCCCGAAAAAGAATCGCCTCCGCCTACGCGGTCTATGATCGGGTCTATGTCATAATGTTTGGACACGTAGAATTCCTTCCCGTCATAAATCATGGCTTTCCAGCCATTGTGGGTGGCCGAAATGGATTCGCGCAATGTGGAGATGACATATTTGAAACCGAAAGTTTCCATCATGCCTTTGAAGATGCCTTTATAGCCTTCGGCATCCGTGCTTCCGCCTTCCACGTCGGCATCCGGCTTGAACCCGAGACACAATTCCGCGTCTTCCTCATTGCCGATGCACACGTCCACATATTGCATCAGCGGTTTCATGATGCTTTGGGCCTTTTCCGATGTCCAGAGCTTTTTCCGGAAATTCAAGTCGCAAGAGACCGTCACTCCATGTTTTTTTGCGGCAACGCAAGCCTGGCGGAGACATTCCGCGCTGGCATCGGAGATGGCCGGAGTGATGCCGCTCCAATGGAACCAGTCGGCGCCTTCCATGATGGCGTCAAAGTCGAAGTCTTCCGGGCAGGCTTCGGCAATCGCGGAACCGGCACGGTCATAAATCACCTTGGATGGGCGCATGGAAGCCCCCGTCTCCAGATAGTATATCCCCACCCGGTTTCCCCCGCGGGAAATATAGTCGGTATGCACCCCATAACGCCGCAAAGCGTTTATGGCAGCCTGGCCGATTTCGTGTTTGGGCAATTTGGACACGAAGTAGGCCTCATGTCCATAATTGGCGCAACTGACTGCCACATTGGCCTCGCCGCCGCCATAGTTTACGTCAAAAGTGTCCGTTTGTACGAAACGGGATTGTCCAGGAGTGGACAAACGGAGCATGATCTCCCCCATCGTTATTATTTTTCCCATACCATAACTTTTTAAGTATGCGGCCAACCCAATTCTGTTAACCCGCACAGCATGTTAATACATCGGGCAAAATTAGATATTTTTTCTGGATTACAAATCATCTGCGTGAAAAATAATTCAAAATAATAACTTTTTCCATGCTTCATGCCTGTCCCCAAGGGAAAATGCTGTATCTTCGTGGTTATATTCATGGTGCAGTGAGAAAACGTCATGTGGGAAATCCATTCATCGGACAAGATCCGGATCAAAGATATCGCAGAACGTTCAGGCGTTTCCGTAGGCACAGTGGACCGCGTGTTGCACAACCGCCCCAATGTGTCGAGGAAGGCCAGGGCCAAAGTGGAGGACGTGTTGAAAGCCATCAATTATCAGCCCAACAGCTACGCCAGTGCCTTGGCTTACAACCGGACTTACACTTTTTGCTGCCTGCTTCCCTCGCATGGCTGCAATGCCTATTGGACGGAAGTGGAGAAAGGTCTCAAGCAATGCCTGCTTAACCGTGGCGACTTTCATTTGTCGCTTTTCGCGGAGTATTATGACCAGTTCGACGAGGCGTCTTTTGTGAGTGCGGCGGAAAGTTTGCTGGCGTGCCGCCCGGACGGCATGGTCGTGGTGCCGCTGAATTTCGAAGTCACCCAAATGCTTTGCTCCAGGCTGCAGGAATCCGGCGTGCCTTTTGTCTTCCTGGACTCCAACATACCGGAAATCGCGCCATTGTCCTTTTTCGGGCAAGACTCATTGAAAAGCGGGCATTTTGCCGCGCGCATTTTCATGATGCAGGCCGGCGCGGAAGCCCGGCGGATTCTGCTCATGAAACTCATGTCGAAAGGACGGGTGGCTTCCCGGCAACAAGAAAACCGCGAGGTGGGATTCAGAAGTTACATGGCCGCCCGCCATCCGGATTGTGACATCGTGGAACTTCCGCTTCAAATCGGCGAAGAGGAAAGTTATGATGCCCGGATCGGCGACATGCTCCAACGTTTTCCCGACATCCGCCATTGCATCACCTTCTCTTCGCGGGCCCATATTTTGGGGGAATATTTCTTGAAGAAACGGTTGGACGGTTATCATTTGTTCGGTTATGACATGATAGAGCGGAATCTGGAATGCCTGAAGCAAGGAACCATTGATTTTCTCATAGCCCAGCACCCGTGGAAACAGGGGTATAACAGCATCAAGGCCTTGTTCAACCACATTGTGCTGCGCAAGCCCGTGCAACAATACCATTACATGCCGCTGGAGTTGCTCACGATAGAAAATTACATGTATTATGTGGCCGATGAGAAGTGAACGGAGGGAAACGATGGCCGGCCTGGGCGTTCTTGCCCGGCCGGGAAGGGCTTTGTGGATTTTTGTGGTGCTCTTGTGCGCCTGCAAAGGTGGGAACCGCGACGGGTTGCCGGAAATGCGGAAGGTGGAAACGGTCAAAACGATGCCGCTGGACGCCGGCGGCGATGCCCCCTCGTGCAGCATCGTGCTGGACATGGTTGAGGTGCTTGGAGAGGGCGGCAATGCGGAACGGATAAACCGGACGGTCATGCAACGTGCTTTTGGCCTCGAGGCCAATTCAATGGCCGAAGCGGCGGATTCCTTTTGCCTGCAGCGTTTCTCCTTTTATAAAGAGAGCTTGTCGGGCTTGTATGAAGCCGACAAGAAACACCGGGTCAATTCCGCGTGGTATGACTACCGGTACGCTCTAACTGCCGCTTGTGAAGCAGGGCGCGGGAACATACTGTGCTATGAAATCACTGCGACCCGTTACGAGGGCGGCGCGCGCGAAGTAACGGAATGCCATGAACTGAATTTCGACCTCGAAACGGGAGACGTCGTGACGCTGGACGATTGGTTCCAACCGGTTTACAAGGCTGTGCTCCCCCCGTTGCTGATGGAGGAATTGCTGGAAAAATTCGATTGCGCGGACCGGGCTGCGCTGCAAGAGAAAGGGGTGTTGCGGTTCACTGACCTTTACGTGCCGGCCAATTATAAGTTGGGAAAAGACGGCATCACTTTTATCTATAATCCCGATGAAATCGCTCCATATGCAGCCGGAATCATCAGGCTTGGCATTCCCTATGGTTCGTTGGGCTCGATTCTGAAAGACAATAACGAATAAAAAGATACAATGGAACAAATACTGAAATACTTTCCTGACCTGACGGAGACGCAGAAGGAACAATATCGGATGCTGGACGCATTATATCATGACTGGAACGCGAAAATCAACGTGATTTCCAGAAAGGACATCGACAACTTGTATGAACATCATGTGTTGCATTCATTGGGCATCGCGGAAGTCATACGCTTCAAGCCCGGCACGACAGTGATGGACATCGGCACCGGGGGCGGCTTCCCGGGCATTCCGCTGGCCATCATGTTTCCTGATTGCCATTTTCATTTGGTGGACAGCATCGGGAAGAAACTCAAAGTCTGTATGGAAGTGGCCCAAGGCATCGGGCTGCAGAACGTGACATGTTGCCACGAGCGTGTGGAAGACGAAAAGGGTAAATTCGACTTCGTCGTGAGCCGGGCCGTCATGCCGTTGGCGGACCTGGTCAAGGTCGTGCGCAAGAACATTGCCAAAGACTCGCACAACGGCATGCCCAACGGGCTGATCTGCCTGAAGGGAGGTGAGGTGGGACGTGAAATACTGCCTTTCAGGCACCATGCAGTGGTCACTTCTCTCAGCGATTATTTCCATGAAGAGTATTTTGACACGAAGAAGGTCATTTATGTCTCACTCTAAGGTTTTTTATGTATGTGGACAGTCAAGTCATTCTCAATGAACATGTTGGGGGAAAATTGTTATGTCGTCGGCGACGACACCAAGGAAGCGGTTATCATAGACTGCGGGGCACTCACCGACGATGACCGCAGGCAAATCAAGGAATATGTGGAGAACCACCGGTTGGAAGTCAAACACCACATTTGCACGCACATGCACTATGACCATTGTTTCGGGGCGGCTTTCGTCTGGGAAACCTATGGCGTAGCCCCGGAGTATTGCAAGGCAGACGAAGCGGTCTATGAAGGCATGGGAGCGGATATTTTCGGTCCGCTGGTGCAGTCTATGAGAAACGGATTATCCCCCAAGGCGTCCCGCTATCTGGAAGAGGGCGACGAAGTGCTTTTCGGCCGTCATGGGCTGAAGGTGTTGGCCACTCCGGGACACACGCCTGGCGGGATTTGCTTTTACTGCGAAGCGGAAAAAGCGGTTTTCGTGGGCGACACCTTATTTTATTGTAGCGTCGGACGTAGCGACCTGCCGGGCGGAAATACAGGCCAGCTGATGGACAGCTTGAAAAACAAGCTGTTTGCCCTTCCTGCAGACACTACGGTTTATCCCGGACATGGCCCTCAAACGCAAATCGGTTTCGAGAGGTGGCACAACCCTTATGTCTGCTGACATTCTCCTTCTATACCTCTGACCTTCGGGCAGCAGAAATGTGGCGGGAAGCTGTTTCCCGCTTCCTCGCCAAGGAGAAATGCGCCCGTTTCATTTTCTCCTCATGACAGCCTTCTACCCTCCCTTCCGGATTTTCCCCGGCAGGGGGGAAGGAGAATCCCGTCCTTTCTCCTGCCGCAAGCCCCGTTCCCCAATCTATATGGCCTTATTTGTAAGGGGGAATTCCATTCGGTTAATAATCAATGAAATAATAAAATTTTGAAGTGCTCGGATTTTTCTCAAGCGATTCACATTTTTTTGCCTGAGAAAAAAAAGTGAATCGCTTGACGAAAATTTGCGTTCCTCCTGACACCCCCATTTTTGTCTTATCCTGTCGCGCGTTTTCCCCTTCATTTTAGATTCTCCCCACTAAGAATCTACCTTTTCATCGGCATATAATGAACCACCACGCATGCGAGACAATACGAGCTGCCCTCTTCCAAGAGGTGCAGCTCGTATTGTCTCGCATGAATGCCCCGGGGGGATGGTCATTCGGCACTTCCCTCTTCCGGTTGTGTCTCCCCGGTTTTCAGATTCACCCTTCGTACACACTCAGGGCTGTTGTCCGCATTCGCTATTCCTAAACTGTCCGCAGGCATCTGCAGGAGCCGATAAGAATAATAGTTGTCAAAATAGCCATAGCGGTCCCAATAACGGTCGTAGTTCCGCAAACTGAACCAAACGGAAGAATAAATGCCGTCCATGTACCCTTCGAAATAATCGGGAGAAAGACTGTAGTCATGAATGTTACAATCCAGGTCTGGATCGTCGAAACGCAAATAGATGATGCCGTCGCGCACCATCCAGGTGAAATAGTGTTCCACCGTTTCAATACCCCAGAAACCGCGATAATAATCCGTCTCGTAGCCATATCCTTGCGTATATCCATAGTAGTCATTGGGTATGAATTCCAAGTCCGACCCGATGGCCGGTTGTCCGTCTATCATCATGCCCAAATCTCCGAACCAGCGTCCGGACAAGATATATCCCCGATAGTCATCGTCGGTCTCGCATCCGCCAAGCACGATTGCCAAGCAGCAGAGAACTACCATCAACCCATAATGTTTTAACCTCTCCATAAGCCCATGCATTTTTATCCTACCATAGCACAAATATAAGCACAAACACTTTGAGTCTCAAAGGGAAAACCCGAAAAAGCGATAGGGGAAAACCTATTTACGCTTCCAGTCTCCCGATGATGTCCTGCACGGAGGCATATCCATGCCGTTCCAGGTATTCGTCGATGCCACGGGCTACTTTCACGGTGATGGCCGGGTCGATGAAATTTGCTGTGCCTATCTCTATCGCAGTAGCTCCGGCCAACATGAATTCGATGGCGTCGGCGGCGTTCATGATTCCGCCCAGCCCCACCACGGGGATCCGCACAGCCTTGGCCACTTGCCACACCATGCGCAAGGCCACGGGCTTCACGGCCGGCCCGCTCAACCCGCCGGTGGAAATAGACAACACCGGGCGCCGCTTCTCGATGTCGATGGCCATGCCCATCAGCGTGTTGATGAGGCTCACCGCGTCGGCTCCTGCTGCTTCCACGCTACGGGCAATTTCTGCAATGTCGGTCACGTTGGGCGAGAGTTTCACGATGAGGGTCTTCCGGTATGCCTCGCGCACCGCTTTCACCACGGACTCGGCACCTTGTGGCGTTACCCCGAACGCCATCCCGCCTTCTTTCACGTTGGGGCAGGAAATGTTCAGCTCAATGGCGGGAATATGTTCCAGTTCGCCGATCCGCGCCGCACATTCTGCATAATCTTCGCAACACGACCCGGAAACATTGACAATCATGTTCGTCCCGATTCCCTCTATTTGCGGATAAATGTATTTGCAAAAATAGTCTACCCCCTTGTTTTGCAACCCCACGCAGTTCAGCATGCCCTGTGGCGTCTCCGCCATGCGGGGATAGGGGTTCCCTTCACGCGGATAGAGCGTGGTGCCTTTCACGATAATTCCACCGATGTCTTCCAAATTCACGAAATCCGCAAACTCCAAGCCGTAGCCGAAAGTTCCGGAAGCAGTCATTACGGGATTTTTTAGCTGCAACTTCCCTATGTTTACTCTTAAATCTGCCATAACAATTGATCTATATTGAAAACCGGGCCTTCTTTGCACACGCAAACGTGCCCTTCCTTCGTATTTTCCACACAACACAGGCACGCGCCAAGTCCGCATGCCATTGAGTTTTCCAGAGAGACCTCACATGGGATTCCTGCCTCACGGGCGTAACGCGCCACAGCCATCATCATTGGTTTGGGGCCGCAAGTGGCGATACGGTCAAAATGCGCGCGGGACAATATCGAATGTTGGGTTACGAAACCGCGCTCTCCGGCCGAACCGTCTTCCGTGGTGACATATACGTCGCCCAGTTCTTGGAACATTTCCAATTGCAGTAAGTCGCCTGCGGAGCGTCCGCCTAACAGGAATGTCGGATGGCATCCTGTTTCCGCCATTTTCTTTCCCAAATAGAGCAAAGGAGCCGTGCCTACGCCTCCTCCCACGAGCAATACTTTCGTGCCTGGATTTTCCGGCAAAGTGAAGCCTTTTCCTAAAGGCATGACCACGTTCAGCCGGCATCCCGGAACCAACTCACCCAGCTTCCTTGTCCCGGCGCCCACCTCGTGGATGAGGAACCACACTTCATTTTGCCTCTCATCGACATAATTAATGGAAATAGGACGCCGCAGAAAAGTGGTTTCCGAACCGTCCACTTTCAATTCCGCAAACTGGCCGGGAAGCATCTGGGGCAAGGGGATGTCGTCTGTCAGCTTCAGCAATACATACCCCTCGCGGAGGTGTTCAGAAGCCGTGACCTTCAAGTCTAAAATATATTTCTTCATAAAGTATAGTTGTTCGCTGGCTGCAAAGCCACATTTCTTTGTGTACAAACATACACAAAAAAAATCGAATTTCATGCTCGGCGTGCAAGAAATCCGTCTGTACGCTGAGAAAAACGTTGGAGGAAACCGGAAAAGATTTCTGGCCGCAGGTTTTACGGCAAAATCACTATTTGAAGGAGCCTTATAAAGGCGCAAATAGGAGAAAGACATCCGCGACGGCATCCAAAGGGAATGTCGGAGACCGTCGCAAGATATCTTTAGGAAAGGAATGTGCTTTTGTTGGTTCGCGTGTTAAGCCAATCGGCAAAAACAGGGGCAAGCCTTTTACCCCCTCCTTGTCTCCCATCGAACAATGTTTTCGATATTCATAAAACTTATGGAAGATTTTGCTTGTAACCATTTTTGCGAACGATTAGCTAAAAGCTTCGAAAGTTCCATCATCAAAGAATATCCGTATTTCCGTGATTTTACGCTGTGGTTTATCAACATATTTTATTACCTCGCGAACAACCGGAACCACGCTTTTCCCAGAACCTCCTCCTTCATTTTCGTCCTCTTTTGAAGAATTAGGACATGCAGCCGTTCCTGCATGCTCGATGTGGGAAAACAGCGTGGGGGCTTCAGGCTTTGTGCCGGGAAGCCGTTCGTCAACCTTACCCGAAAGTTCACTTTCTTGGTTGTTGGTTTCTGCTGAAACAGTTGCATACATGTCTCCTTCACCAAACATCAACCAATTTATATTAATATCCGGGAAACGGCGGTGAATAGCGGTTACATGATTGTTGGTCGGATTCGTCTTTCCATTGAATATGTTTGACAAGGAAGCCGGAGAGACATCTATGGCTTTCGCAAACTCTTGTTGGGTCATATTTTCCCTCTTCATGATTTGCAGGATTCGTTCTTTCATCATCTATTTTATCTCCTATAAAACATAGCCGTTAACAGCCCTGATTTTTCGATTCACAAAGGTAAAAATAAAAATGCTTCTGCACAACAAACATAAAGTATATTTTTAAATTCACTTTTATGTATTTGTATTTATCAGATAAGCTGGTTTTGTGAAAATCCAGTTTGCTTGTTTCAACTTTGTAAAGATGGAGATTATGCTTTCTTGCTTCAGTATTTCAATATAAAGTTTAAAAATCACGGCTAAATTTATGGGTTTTAGTATGTTGATGTCTTTAAAGCTGTAAATCGGACCCAAATATGATTTTATAGATTTAAATAGTAGTGGAATATACTTTACGCATATTCCATAAATAATGCAATATCTTTGGTTTTCAAATAAATATATGTGATAATTTGATAAGAATAAAAATTCATTTATATATGTAATGCTTCAGGTGTATAAATCATACGCCTTGCATTTACAAATCTAAACCACGGGAAGCAAAACTTGAATTCATTTGCTTGGTTTATATATATAAACCCGAAACATGAAGCGGCACAAGTGTTTTTTCGATTTTTAAATGCAAATAAAACATAATATAAATTCCGAATTCTTCTTATTGCTGCTGTTTTTCCATTACTAAAAAAATCCGGCCGGATGATACGATCGAGCCGGAATATTAAAATCTCAGTAAGTGAAAAATGGCTTAACTCCTTATATTAAAGAAGGATAAATTACTTTTTAACAAAAATGGAAATGCATAAAATAGCTGTTTTTTACTGCATTTTAATGCAAAATGAAGTAGGATAACTCCTTTAAAAGCCCGCCCGGTGTGGCAATGGTGTTGCCAACTCCCTTGGATTTTGCATCAGTTTCCCGTATTTTTCCTATGATTTGCATCACTTTTACTCCCGAGTATTTGCGCATGGCCGGAAGTATGTTCCGGGTTACTTGCCAACGAGGTTGCTCTATCCAAGCCGCAATCCCCTCCTCCGTGCGCTGAGGTGCATAGTAAGCAATCATCAGATTGCTAAAAAATCCGTACAAAACAGACAGGGTCAGTTGAAGCGAGAAATTCTTCGGGTTATCGTTGAAGTATTTTACTATGCGGTTCACCTTAAGAACATCTTTGGCCACTAAGGCTGACACCAATTCGAAGTTGTTAAAATCCTTGCTTATCCCTACGTGGGTCTCTACAAAAGCTGCCTTCATTCGTCTCTCTCCTTCCGGCAGTGCCAAAATCAATTTGTCCAATTCGCCAGACAGACGCGAAAGGTCGCTTCCCACGAACTCGCAAATCATCATTACGGCCTGTTGCTCCATTGTCATCCCCTTGCGTTGCAAGTAGGAGGTGACAAAGCCTGGGAGCTGGCTATCATATAATTTTTTAGATTCAAACAATATGCCCTTTTTTTGAATGTCGGCCGCCAACTTTTTTCTTTTGTCCAAAACGCCGTGTTTGTGGCACACGATCAAGACCGTGGTGGGTTGCGGGTGTTCCAGGTAATACGACAGATGTTCCTTCCCTGCCATATTTTGTGCTTCGCGCACTATTACGACCTGCCTTTCCGCCATCATGGGAAATCGTTTGGCTGCATTGATCACTTCGTCTGTCGTCGTTTCTGTGCCATAATACACTGTGAGATTGAAATCTTTTTCTTCTTCCTTCAAGGCTGCATCCACGATAAACTCACTCACCTTGTCTATATAATAATCCTCTTCGCCCATCAGGTAATATATCGGGGCAAAATTCCCGGCCCTCACCATTCGGATGATTTCTTCGTAGGTCACCCCTTCTTTTTTTGCTGCCATTCTCCTATTACTCTTTCAGAAATTACCAATCAAATTTCAAATGTCTCACGGTTTGCCGTTGGCCGATAATGAGTTTCAGCGCGTCTATGCCTATCCGGACATGCTCGGCGGCGTAACCTCGTGTCACGTTCCGGTCGCTTTCTGCCGTTTTCACGCCTTCGGGAGTCATCGGATTGTCCGACACCAGCAGCAAGGCCCCGGTGGGGATATGGTTGGCAAAGCCACAAGTGAACAAAGTGGCAGTCTCCATGTCCACGCCCATTGCCCGTGTTTCCCTCAAATATGCCTTAAACTTCTCGTCATGTTCCCATATGCGCCGGTTGGTCGTATAGACCGTGCCCGTCCAATAATCTTGGCGGGCATTTCTGACCGCTGTGGAGACTGCCCTTTGAAGCATGAAAGCCGGCAGTGCGGGAACTTCGGGAGGATAATAGTCGTTCGACGTGCCTTCGCCACGGATTCCGGCCAAAGGCAGGATCCAGTCGCCCAATCTCGTCTTGGGCGAGATTCCGCCACATTTTCCCAGGAACAGGCAAGCCTTTGGATTGACGGCGCTGAGCAAATCCATGACAATGGCCGCGTTCGGGCTTCCCATCCCAAAGTTGATGATGGTGATGTCGCCGGCCGTGGCCATTCTCATGTTGGCGGCATAATCCGGAATGGCGGTTCCAGTCTGCTGGCAGAAGATGTCCACGTAATTGTTGAAGTTGGTCAGCAAGACGCATTGCCCGAAATCCGACAAGGGGTGCTGTGTGTAACGCGGCAACCAATTTTCCACGATTTCAGCTTTTGTTTTCATTGTTTTTTGCTTATTTTTGCCTGTCGTTAAAGTGGCTGTTTCGTGCAAAGTTAGCAAATGTTCGCGTTAAACCTTCCACAATACCCCATAAAAGTGACCCGGCGTGACGGAAAGGTTTTCGTCTTCGACGAGTTGCGGAAAAAATATGTGTCGCTCACTCCCGAAGAATGGGTGAGGCAACACTTCGTGCATTATCTCATACGCCAGAAAGGCTATCCGCCCGGTTTGGTGGCCAATGAAATTTCGCTTTCCTTGAACGGCACGTCCAAAAGATGCGATACCGTAGTCTACGACCGCCAGGCCCGTCCACGGGTCATCATAGAATACAAGGCCCCGCAAGTCGCCATTACCGAAAAGGTCTTCACGCAGATTTCACGTTACAACATCATTCTTAAAGTGGACTATCTCATCGTGTCCAATGGGATGCAGCACTATTGTTGCCGCATGGATTATGCCACACGTTCATGCATGTTCATATCCGAAATTCCCGATTACGACGATTTGTGACCGGCGGCTTGACTTTTTTGCCTGCCAGCGTGGAAGATAGGACAAAATCGCCCTCAAGAGGAAGGCAAATTTTTCTCAAGAGAAAAGAATCTGAATCGCTTGAGAAAAAAAAGTAAATCGCTTGAGGAAAACCAAGGTGATCCAAGGCGCGCCTATCTTATTGGTTATTAATGGGGATAGAAGACGTCTCAGGAATAGGACGATATGAGACTGCGGCTTGGGATTACGGGGAAGACAAGAGGGACTTGCTATTGCTCCCGGGGTGCGCCTATCCCCTCTCCCGCCGTGGCCTTTTCCAAGGGACAGAAGGCTCACGGCGGAACGGGGAAACTGCGGCGGGAGGCGTCACATCCACAACAGGGCCAAACGATAGGCCAAGAAGGCCAGCAACCAACCTATGCAGATGGTATAAACGGCTGAAAACAACGCCCATTTCCATCCTCCGCTTTCTTGCTTGATGGCCACGAACGTGGCTATGCATGGGAAATAGAGCAAGACAAAGACCATGTAGGCTACGGCTGAAGCCGGCGACATGGATTGGTGCAACGCCCTTTGCAGGCGGGTCTCGCCAACTTCTCCGTGGTTTCCCGCTTCGGCTTCCCCTCCGTACATTACTCCCAAAGTGCTCACCACCAATTCTTTCGCACCGATGCCGGAGAGCACGCCGGTGCTCATTTTCCAATCGAAGCCCAGCGGGCTGAAAACCGGTTCTATGGCTTTCCCGATATGCCCGATGTAGGAATTTTCCTGTTGCTCGGCCTCCGTGGCGTAGCGGTCGTGATCGGGGAAATAGCCCAGGAACCAGATGAGCACGGAACAGACCAGGATGATGCCCCCCATCTTGTGGAGGTATTGCTTGCCTTTCTCCCACGTGTGGCGGAGCACGGACTTGGCCGTGGGAATCCGGTAGGGCGGCAGTTCCATGACAAACGGGAGTTCTTCGTCTTTCACGAAACAGCCTACCACATGGGCAGACCCCACCGCCGCCAAAATGCCGAGCACGTAGAGCCCCAACAAGACCACGCTGGCATGGCCGGGAAAGAAAATGCCGGCCAGCAGGAGGTACAACGGGAGCCTTCCGGTGCAGGACATGAAAGGGATGACCAGCATCGTGATCAGGCGGCTCCTTCGGCTTTCAATGGTGCGGGTGGCCATCACGGCGGGCACATTGCACCCGAATCCCATGATCATCGGGATGAATGATTTCCCGTGAAGGCCGATCTTGTGCATGATTTTGTCCATGATGAAAGCGGCCCGGGCCATGTAGCCGGAATCTTCAAGCAAGGAAATGAAAAGATAGAGGATCACGATGTTGGGCAGAAACACCAACACGCTGCCCACTCCCCCGATGACTCCGTCCACGACCAAATCCTTCAGCATGCCCTCCGGCATGCCGATAGCCACCCAGCCGCCGAACTTTTCCACGATCCATTCGATCCATTCCATGGGGTATCCGCCCAAAATGAACGTGCCTTGGAAAATCAGATAGAGCAAGAAGAAGAAGAGCGGGAAAGCCAGCCACTTGTGGGTTGCGATGGCGTCAATCTTGTCCGTCAGCGTCCGTTTCGAAGCCGCAGAGCGCGGCGAAGGCTGGTGGGTTTCTTTCAATGCGCCTTGCACGAACGCATATTTGGCGTCCACCAATGCCGACTCCACCGAGGTGTGCCACAATTCTTCAATGCGTTTTCCCTCTTTGAAGCGCGAGGCGATCAGCTCGTCCCGGAATGGGAGGTTTTCCAACATGTGTTCCACGTCCTTGTCGTGTTCCAGATATTTTATGGACAGGAAGCGGGTGGAAAACTTATGCCTGATGTCGTCGCTCCGGCGGACGATCCGCTGGATGCGGCCGATGCTCCGTTCCAGTTCCTCGCCATGATTGATGTGGAGGTGGCGGCACAGTTGCGGCTTTTTCCGTTCGTAGACGTGGATGATGGTGTCAAACAGGCGTTCCACCCCCTCGCCCGTCCGGCTGACGGTCGGTACGACCGGCATGCCCAGCAACTCGCCCAGCCGTTGCAGGTCCAGGGTGTCGCCCCGTTTCCGGAATTCGTCAAACATGTTGAGCGACATGACCACGCGCAAGTCCATGTCAATGAGTTGGGTCGTGAGGTAGAGATTGCGCTCCAGGTTCGTGCTGTCCACCACGTTGACCACCACGTCCGGAATGTCTTCCATCAGGCTTTTCCTCACATACAGTTCCTCCGGGCTGTAAGCCGAAAGCGAATAAGTGCCCGGCAAGTCTACCAAAGTGAATTGGTAGCCGCCATATTCAAAAGTCCCTTCCTTGGCATCCACTGTCACTCCGCTATAATTGCCGACATGTTCGTGTGCCCCGGAAGCGACATTGAAGAGTGAAGTCTTTCCGCAATTCGGGTTGCCGACCAACGCCACACGTATCACGTGTTTCCGTTCCGCGGCCACCCGCTCCATTTCCTTCTCGACAAATTGGGCGTCGTCACATTCCGAAACGTCAATCGACAAGTCCGTCTTCTGTGCAGCCCTCATCCGCTTGGCTTCCTCTTCCCCCACGACTTCTATGCAGTCGGCTTCCTCGCGCCTGAGTGAAATCTTATATCCGATGATTTCATATTCGATGGGGTCTTGCAGGGGGGCGTTCAGCACGACCCTCACCTTGTTCCCGAACACGAAGCCCATTTCGATGATGCGTCTCTGGAAACTTCCCCGCCCGTGCACTTTCACCACAATGCCATACTCCCCAGTTTTCAGGTCTGATAATTTCATATTTCCGTAGTCCTTCTTTATACCTCCACAAAATTAAGCAAAATCCGGCATCCCCCGGCACATTTCACGTTTTTCTATCCCTACGCCCCGTGGAGCCGTCCGGAAACGACAGGGGATGCGCTTTGCCGGCACATCCCCTGTAACACGATCCCGTTCTTTCTCGACGATTCCGTCACTTCCACTCCTCGTCGGGGTTCATGCCCAAATACGAGCAGGTGAAATTCTTTCCTTTGATGGAAGGGAACTGGCTGCGCGGATCCACGTCCTGTCGCGAACGCAAGTGTTCCACGATGCGGTTGTAACACTCTTGCACGCTATGGGCCTTGCAGCGGGCCTTGAAACGGGTGTCTTTATATTGGAACTTGCCCGTGCCCGGTATGGGAACCACCCGCTTGAACAAGATGTCCCCTTCATACCACCCTATCCTGTCCTTGGAAAAAGCAGAAGCTGCGGGAGCTTTTTCCGAACTTTCGGCCAGCGACTGGGTGCGTCCGCCGTTTACTTTAAACTCAGCCAAAGTGGAAGCTGTCGTCTTGATCACGATGAAATAGACACGCGGCCGCACTTTGTAGCGTTTAGGATAGGGCATGGAACTTTCCATGTATTGGCACAAATCTTTCTTCAACGCCTCGTCCAATGTAATTCCAGGCAGGGAAGACAAAAAGTCGAACGCCTCGTCGGGCGAGCTCACCACGCATTCTTCGTCAAAATAGCGAATATATAAATTCATCAGTTCTTATATAAAAAAATAAACCATAAAGCATCGGCAATTATACACTCTGACATAATTGCCTTTAACCCGCTGCAAAATTAGGGAAAATCCGGCACTCTGACAAATTTTTCCTGCCATAATCGGACATCCGACGGATTTAATCCATACCTTTGCGAAAACTTTTGCAACTCCAAAAATGAAAATCATCCGATTTCTCAAAGACTGGACGCTTCCCATCGCCATGTGCGCCGGGGCGGCGGCCTATTTCGTCTATACGGGCATCCCGGCCCTTGCCCCCACCAAGCCCTATGTGGCACGTCTGGTGGCCATCCTGCAGCCCGCCTTGATTTTTGCCATGCTGTTCATCACCTTTTGCAAGGTGGATCCGAAGGAGTTGCGCCCCTGCCGCTGGCACGGCTGGCTGCTGCTGATCCAGTCGGGCAGTTTTGCGCTTCTCTCCTTGTTGCTCATGCTTTTTCCCCATCTCCCGGGACAAGTGCTGGTGGAAGGAGCCATGTTGTGCCTGATTTGTCCCACGGCCACGGCGGCGGCCGTGGTGACCGGGAAACTGGGCGGCAGCGCGGCCAGCCTGACCGCTTATACCATTATGGCCAATCTGGCGACCGCCTTGGTGGTTCCGGTTTTTGTGCCGCTCATCTATCCGCATGACGATTTTTCTTTCTGGACCTATTTCGCCCTGATCTTGGGCAATGTTTTTCCATTGCTCTTCTGCCCTTTTCTGCTGGCCATGCTTGTGCGCTACGTGTTCCCGCGGTTTCACCGTGTCGTCGTCGGCTGCAAAGACCTTGCTTTCTACCTCTGGGCCATTGCGCTGGCTCTGGCCATCGGAGTGACGGTGAAGAGCATCATGCATAGCACGGTTGCCGTGTCCTACCAATTAGGCATTGCTGCCGTCTCGCTGGTTTGCTGTGTCTTTCAATTTTGGGCGGGGAAGCGCATTGGCGCACATTATCATGACGCCACCAGCGCAGGACAAGCGCTGGGACAAAAAAACACGGTGTTTGCCATTTGGATGGGATATACGTTCATGACTCCTGTCACTTCCATCGCAGGCGGGTTTTATAGCATTTGGCACAACATCTACAATTCTTATCAATTGTACGAAAAGAGAAAGGAAAAACCGGTTGCCTGACAAACAGAAGACCGGGAAAGGCCGGAGCCGGGAGGCGGCGTGGGGAAAGACAGCCCCAAGAGGCTGTCTTTTTTGAAAATGACACTTTGCCCTTTTCTGGTTGAGTGTGCATTTCTTCCGCGTGCGTTTCGAGCAGTTTTCCGTTCACTTCACCCTGTTTTAGCAAGCGCGGAAGAAAAGGCTCAAAGTGGAAACTGACAAAAAGTACAAGAATGCAGACTTCCGAATGACATTATGATCAAATGACACACTTAAACCCAGTTCTGTGCAAAAGATGGGAAAATGGCACAGAAGCCTGGAAAATGCGCAGGAAAAGACAAGGTTGAATATATTGTTTCGTTTCAGGTGTAACTTTTTGAGGCAAAAATATATGATTCTAAGAAACAGAAATTTACGGAAATGAAACCGTGCAAAAAGTGAATTTTAACTGTTTAGGAACATTTTTATTTGCAACTTTTTCGCAGTTTTAGCAAATAAAGATTATCTTTGTGCAGAAAAAAACATCGCATAAGATGGAAAGACAAAATGAAATCAGCAAAATGATAGCTGAAGGGCAAACAGAACGCGCCATTGAGCGGTTGAACGAACTGATTGCCACTTTGCCATCGCCCGATGACCATGCCTATTATGTCTTGGGAAATGTTTACCGCAAGTGTGGCGACTTTGCCCGCGCCATGGGCTGTTATCTGGAAGCCATGGCCATCAACCCGGACAGTCCGGCCGCAGAAGCCCACCGGATGCTGACAGACATCATCGAGTTCTATCATAAAGATTATTATAATCCGTAAAAAGGATTTAGCGTAAGAAGAGACATGGGGAAATTTAAAGGTATCATCGTAGTAGACCGCGAACGTTGCAAAGGCTGCAACTTGTGTGTGGTGGCGTGCCCGCTCCACTTGCTTGCACTCGCGGAAAAACAAGTGAACAGGAAAGGCTATCACTATGCCGTACAAATCCGGAAAGACGCATGCAACGGCTGCGCCTCGTGTGCCATTGTGTGTCCGGACGGCTGCATCAGCGTATATAGAAAGAAAGAAGAATAGAAAAAGACTATGGCAGAAAAAGAAGTTGTCTTAATGAAAGGGAATGAAGCCATCGCACACGCCGCCATACGTTGCGGGTGTGACGGCTACTTCGGCTACCCAATCACCCCGCAATCCGAGGTGTTGGAGACGCTGGCCTTGGAAAAGCCTTGGGAAACGACCGGCATGGTAGTCCTGCAAGCCGAAAGCGAAGTGGCTTCCATCAATATGGTTTATGGCGGTGGCGCTTCGGGAAAACGTTGCATGACATCTTCGTCAAGCCCCGGTGTGGCCCTCATGCAGGAAGGCATAGCCTATATGGCCGGTGCGGAAATTCCGGGGCTGATTGTCAACGTGCAGCGCGGCGGACCGGGTTTGGGCACCATTCAGCCCAGTCAATCCGATTATTTCCAAGCCACACGTGGCGGCGGCAACGGAGATTACAATGTCATCGTGCTGGCTCCGGATTCGGTGCAGGAGATGGCCGATTTCGTGGATCTGGCTTTCGATCTGGCTTTCAGATATCGAAATCCGGTCATGATTCTGAGCGACGGGATTATCGGGCAGATGATGGAAAAACTTGTCCTTCCTCCTTTCAAACCGCGCCGCACGGAAGCGCAGATCCTGGAAGAATGCCCTTGGGCCGCCAGCGGCCGTAAGGCTGGCCGCAAGCCCAATGTGCTGACTTCGCTGGAACTGGACAGCGCGGTGATGGAACAAAAGAACTTGCATCTGCAGGCCAAATATGCTGCTATCCGGGAAAAGGAAGTGCGATTCGAAACGATGCAGTGTGACGATGCCGAATATCTCATCGTGGCTTTCGGGTCGGCTGCACGCATCGGATTGAAAGTCATTGAGATGTGCCGGGAAGAAGGCATCAGAGCCGGATTGCTCCGCCCCATCACCCTTTGGCCTTTCCCTTCCCAGGAGGTTGCCAGGCTGGCGCGCCGGGTGAAAGGCATCCTGAGCTTTGAAATCAATGCCGGGCAAATGGTGGAAGACATCCGGCTGGCCACTGGCGGGAAAACTCCAGTGGCGCACTACGGAAGAATGGGCGGCGTGGTGCCGGCTCCCGACGAGGTCATCCGCGCCCTGAAAGAAGAACTCATCAATTCTCATTGCCATGAATCGTGAAGAAATCGAAAAACTCATTGAAGAAACGGCACGGAAAGAACGGAGCCGGCATCCAGGTCTTTCGATAGAGACGGTGCGGAAAGTGCTAAATGCCTTGTTCCTCATTTTGGCCGTGATAGGCGTGGTGCTCTATTTCGCCATGCCCGACCGCCATCTGGTCGGGATGGCGGTCATCGGTGCCGGCATGTGTCTCAAAGTGGTCGAATTCTTGTTGCGTTTCCTGTTTTAAACATTACATGCTATGACTGAAGAAGAAATCATGCGACCGGAAAATCTGGTCTATAAAAAGCCGGCATTGCTCAACGACACTCCGATGCATTACTGTCCGGGGTGTAGCCATGGGGTCGTGCACAAACTTGTGGCCGAAATCATCGAAGAAATGGGCATGGAAGAAAAAACCGTAGCCGTTTCGCCGGTGGGATGTGCCGTGTTTGCTTACAATTACATTGATGTGGATTGGGTGGAAGCTGCCCATGGGCGCGCACCCGCCGTGGCCACTGCCCTCAAACGGCTGTGGCCCGACCACTTGGTTTTCACGTACCAGGGAGATGGCGACTTGGCTTGTATCGGCACCGCCGAAAGCATTCATGCCCTGAACCGCGGCGAACACATCGCCGTCATCTTCATCAACAATGCCATCTATGGCATGACCGGCGGGCAAATGGCTCCGACCACGTTGATGGGCATGAAAACCGCCACGTGTCCTTATGGCCGCGTGGCTGACCTGCATGGCTATCCATTGAAACTTACGGAGATTGCCGCCACGTTGGAAGGCACGTGCTACGTGACGCGCCAGTCCGTACATTCTGTGGCAGCCATTCGTAAAGCGAAGAAAGCCATCCGGAAGGCTTTCGAAAATTCCTTGCAGGGGAAAGGAGCCAGTTTAGTGGAGATCGTTTCCACCTGTAACGCCGGATGGAAACTTTCCCCCGAAAAGGCCAATCAATGGATGGAAGAAAACATGTTCAATTTCTATCCGCTCGGCGACCTGAAGGACATCACGCCGATGGGAGAAACACATTAAACACACCAATATGAAAGAAGAAATCATCATAGCCGGGTTTGGAGGGCAAGGCGTGCTTTCCATGGGGAAAATATTGGCATATGCCGCCATGGTGGAAGGCAAGGAAGTCACCTGGATGCCTTCCTACGGCCCGGAACAACGCGGAGGA
This sequence comes from uncultured Paraprevotella sp., assembly GCA_944321975.1. Taxonomy (GTDB): domain Bacteria; phylum Bacteroidota; class Bacteroidia; order Bacteroidales; family Bacteroidaceae; genus Paraprevotella. The sequence continues at coordinate 9,468 of CALUNJ010000013.1, read as the reverse complement.
ACAGCTAATGTTACGGTCATCATCAGCGACGACCGCATCTCATCGCCCATTCTGAGCCAATATGACACGGCTGTCATTCTCAACCAGCCTTCATTGGAAAAATTCGAATCCTGTGTCAAGCCCGGGGGTACGTTGATTTTTGACGGTTACGGCATCAACACCCCGCCATCGCGCCAAGACATCGCCGTCTACCAGATTGATGCCATGGACGCTGCCGCAGAGATGAGGGCCGCCAAGGCCTTCAATATGGTGGTATTGGGCGGGCTGCTGAAGGTGCGTCCGCTGGTGCAAGTCGAAGACGTGCTTCATGCCTTGCGCAAGACATTGCCCGAACGCCATCATGACCTCATCCCGATGAACGAAGCCGCGCTTCGCAAAGGCATGGAAATCATTTTCAAAGCCGATTGATCCGCCATCGTCCAGGAAAAAGGACAAAAGGAATGTGTTTCTAAATCCGAAATACATTCCTTTCCCTTTTTTCTTGTTATCTTTGCACCCATGATAAAATTAAAACTCACAATTGGCCTCTTGCTGTGTCTGGCTCTTCCGGCTTTGGCGCAGACTCCTGTCAATGCCCCTTATGGTACGGATGCTTTTGGAAATCCCGTGGATGCCAACGGGAATCCGGTTCAGCTTGATGAATTTGGGAATCCGATTTTTGACGGCAGCGGAAACGATTCCTTCATTTGGGGGCGCGACACGACTCAAGAAGAAAAGATAATCCCCATAGGGTCATTTGCCTGGAAAATCGACGAGCGTTTCGGCAACGTCACTCCGGCTCCCATGGACACCTTGCCCGACAATTTCCAAAACTTCAACCTCACGGCCGGACCGACAGGGCAGTACAATTTCTTAGGCAACCTGGGATCGCCGCGCCTTTCGCGCCTCTTCATGGACCGCAGGCCGTACAGCAATTTCATTTTCGCGGATCCTTTTGACTATTTCTACACTCCGGTCAACGAATTCCTCTTTGTCAACACCCTCAGCCCGCTCACCAATCTTTCCTATCATTCCTGCGGGAGCAAGCAAGATGGCGAAGACCGGTTGCGGGCCACTTTTGCCAGCAACATCAATAAAATAGCCGGCATAGGATTCAAGGTGGATTATTTATATGGCCGGGGATATTATAACAGTCAGGCCACGTCCCTCTTCAACGGCACCCTCTTTGGCTATTACCGGGGCGACCGTTACGACATGCATGCCTGGATCAGCGTGAATCATATGCGGATGGGAGAAAACGGAGGCATTGAAGACGACAACTACATTACGCATCCGGAAGATTTCACCCGTTCCTTTGGCTCACGCGACATCCCCACTGTGCTGACCCAAAACTGGAACCGTAACGAAGATCAAACCTATTATCTGACCCATCACTACAATGCGGGCTTCTACAAGGCCGTCGAACTGCCCGATTCGTTAAAACCGGTCATGCCCGCCGATTCTGTGCTGTTGGCCGGGCTGCGCGACAGCCTGCGCCAGGAATATGCCAAAGCAGACACCCTGCGTCAACGCGTGGTCATGGATTCCCTGCGCGAGGACTTCATGGCCCGGCAAGACGTGCCGCAAGAATTTGTGCCGGTCACCAGTTTCATCCACACTTTGCGCATCCGGAACGCGAAACACACGGTGTATTCCTATGACACTCCAGAGAACTATTATGCCGATCTCTATTATGGAGATCCCAATCATATGAGCGACCGTACGCGGGGGTATTCCGTAAAAAACACCTTAGGCATTTCCCTGCTTGAAGGATTCAACAAATGGGCCAAGGCCGGACTGACCGCATTCGCCTCCCATGAATACCGCCATTTCAGCCTGCCCGACTTGGTCGGCGGAAATGTGATCAGCCGCGGATATTCTGAAAACAACATCTCCGTGGGAGGTCAATTGAGCAAACGCGAGGGCAAGACCTTGCATTATGACGTCACGGGCGAGGTCGTGTTGCTCGGAGAGGATTTGGGGCAATTTGATGTAGACGGGAAGGCCGACCTCAATTTCCCGCTTTTTAAAGACACCGTGCAGTTGGCTGTCCGTGCATTCGTCAAGAACCTTAACCCCAGTTTCTACATGCGGCACTACCATTCACAGTTCGCATGGTGGGACAATGACTTGGACAAGGAATTCCGCACCCGCATTGAAGGCACGCTTTCGCTGGAACGCACCCGCACACGGCTGACGGTGGGAGTGGAAAACATCAAGAACTATGCCTATTTTGCCACAGACAAAATACCTTATGCCAACGAGGGGGGGGATTTGGCCGGTTATAGCAACCGCGTTTCCGTGAAGCAATATGGCAACAGTGTGCAAGTCTTCAGCGCAAAGCTCAACCAAGACTTCAAATGGGGCATCCTGCATTGGGAAAATGAACTGGCTTACCAGAAAACCAGCCATGCAGACATTCTGCCTTTGCCCGACCTTTCAGCCTACAGCAACCTCTACATTGTCTTCCGCATCGCCAAGGTATTGCGTGTGCAACTGGGAGGCGACGTAAGGTTCTTCACTGAATATTATGCACCCGATTATGCCCCCATCATCCAGCAATTCACCGTGCAGTCGCCCGAAACCCGCGTCAAGTTAGGGAACTATCCCATTTGCAATGCTTATGTCAACTTGCATTTGAAACATTGCCGCCTTTATGTGAATGTCAATCATGTGAATGCCGGAACAGGAAACATGAGATCGTTTTTGGTGCCCCACTACCCTATTAACCCGCTCAACATCCACTTCGGCCTTTCATGGAATTTCTTTAATTGAGCCGATACATCCCCGGGAACAAGGCAACGAGCTACACGAAAAAGAGCCGGCACTGTGGCCGGCTCTTTTTCGTGTAGCATCTTTTCTCCGCAACTTCTCAATAACGAATGTCCAGTTCCTTCAGGATGGACGATATTTTCTCCATGGTGGTCAGGCGTGTCGGCACTAATGGCAGACGCAACTGGTTTTCAATCATCCCCATGGCATGCAGCATGGCTTTTACGCCTGCCGGATTACCATCGACAAACAGCAACTTGAACAATTCCGCGAATTTGTGGTGTATCACCCGGGCATGTTCATAATCACCGTTCAAGGCCATACGCACCATGCGGCTGAATTCTGCCGGAAGCGCATTGCCGATCACGGAAATCACGCCCACGGCTCCCAGCGTGATCAGTGGAAACGTGATGCCGTCGTCGCCCGAAATCACGTCGAAATGCGCCGGTTTGTTCTTGATGATGTCATCCATCTGCGTGATGTTCCCGCTGGCTTCCTTGATGGCCACGATGTTCTCAAAGTCATGGGCCAGCCGCAGGGTGGTCTCCGCACTCATGTTCACCCCCGTGCGTCCGGGCACATTGTAGAGCACGACCGGCACCGGAGAGGCGGCCGCAATCGTCTTGAAGTGTTGGTAAAGGCCTTCCTGGGAGGGTTTGTTGTAGTAAGGGCACACCGAAAGCACGCCGTCAATTCCGCTCCAGTCGTTTCCTTGCAACTCTTCTACGACGGCTGCCGTGTGGTTGCCTCCACAGCCCATCAACAAAGGGACACGTCCGGCCACCCGCTCCACCAGGATCTTTTTCAAGGTTCTTTTTTCCTCGGATGAGAGGCAAGGAGTCTCCGCCGTCGTGCCCATGATGCACAGAAAGTCTATTCCGTTACTGATCTGATACTCCACCAAACGGGTCAGCGCGTCATAGTCTATGCTTCCGTCTGATTTAAAAGGGGTAATCAAAGCTATACCTAATCCTTTGAATTTATTTTGTGCCATAAGTTAAAGACTTCAATAGAATTTGCGACAAAAATACAAATTAATTCCCAATACGCCAACAGTTTTTCATATTTCTATCCTTTTCAGGAACTCTTCTTCCGAGAGAATGGGGATGCCCAGCTTGCCGGCTTTCTCCAATTTTGCCGGCCCCATGTTGGCTCCGGCCAACACGAATGAGGTTTTCGAAGAAATGCTGCCCACGTTTTTCCCGCCGTTTTGTTCGATCATCGCCTTGTATTCGTCGCGGGAATGAAGCGAAAACACCCCGCTCACCACGATGCTTTGCCCGGCCAGCTTGTCGGAATGCGCGCTCAACTCTTCCGGCGACAATTCCATCCTCACACCTTTCTCGCGCAGGCGGTCCACCAGTTCGCGGTTGGAATCATCGCGGAAATACCGGATCACGCTTTCTGCGATCACCATGCCTATGCCGTTAATCTGCAACAGTTCATCGAGGGTGGCGGCCTCCAATGCGTCCATGGACTTGAAATGCCGGGCCAAGGCTTTGGCGGCAATTTCGCCGACAAAACGTATTCCCAAGGCGAAAACCACACGCTCGAAGGGAACTTCCGTGGAGGCTGCGATGGAACGCACGATCTTCCGCGCTGATTTTTCACGCGCCCCGTCGTCGCCATTGATTTGCTCCACCCGTATGTCGTATAAGTCGGCCACATTGCGTATCAACCCGCGGCGGTAATACTCGTCCACCGTTTCCGGCCCCAGGCTGTCGATATTCATGGCCCTGCGGCTGATGAAATGCTCGATGCGGCCTTTGATCTGGGGCGGGCAGGCCGTGTCGTTGGGGCAATACCATGCCGCTTCGCCTTCGTAGCGCACCAGTTCGGCGCCGCATTCCGGGCAATGGGTGATGAAGTCCACTTTCGCCCCCGTCTGCGGCCCGCGGGCTTCCTTGTCCACGCCCACGATCTTGGGGATGATCTCCCCGCCTTTCTCCACATAGACCATGTCGCCGATGTGCAGGTCCAATTGCGCCATCACGTCCGCGTTGTGGAGCGTGGCCCTGCGCACCACGGTGCCGGCCAGGAGCACCGGCTCCATGTTGGCCACGGGAGTGACGGCTCCCGTGCGTCCCACCTGGAACGTCACGGCTTCCAGCCGTGTCCGTGCCCGTTCGGCCTGAAACTTATAGGCAATGGCCCAACGAGGGCTTTTGGCCGTATAGCCTAACGCGCGTTGCTGCCGCTGGGAATTGACCTTCAGCACGATGCCGTCCGTGGCCACCGGCAGTTTCTTCCGTTCCACGTCCCAATAGTCGATGAAGTCGTAAATTTCTTCCAGCGTCTTCACTTTCCGCATCGCTTCCGAGATTTTGAATCCCCATGTGCGTGCGGCCTGCAAATTCTCATAGTGGCCGTCGCCGGGGATTTCGTCGCCCAACAGATAATAAAGGTAGGCATCCAGCTTGCGGCTGGCCACCACCGACGAGTTCTTGCTCTTCAGCGTGCCGGAAGCCGCATTGCGCGGGTTGGCAAAGAGGGGTTCCTCGCGTTCTTCCCGCTCGCGGTTCAACGCCTCGAAGCTGGTCCAGGGCATCAGGATTTCGCCCCGGATCTCAAAATCCTGCGGATAGCCGGCTCCCGGTCTCAACCGGAGCGGTATGCAACGGATGGTCTTCACGTTTTCCGTCACATCGTCGCCCTGCACGCCGTCGCCGCGGGTCACGGCCCTTACCAGCCGTCCGCCTTCATAGGTGAGTGAGATGGAAAGCCCGTCGTATTTCATTTCGCAGCAGATTTCAAACGGTTCGCCTTCCAGCCCCGTCCGCACACGCTCGTAAAAATCGGCCACTTCCTGTTTGTTATAGGTGTTGGCCAGGGAAAGCATGGGATAACGGTGGGGCACCTGCACGAATTCCTGGTTCAGGTCGCTGCCCACCCGCCTGGTCGGCGAGTCCGGATCGTCGTATTCCGGGTGTGCCGCCTCCAGATCCTGCAGTTCGCGCATCATCCGGTCGAATTCCTGGTCGGAAATTTCCGGCGCGTTCAATACATAGTAATTATAATTATGTCGCTCCAAGTCCTTGCGGAGCTGTTCGATTTGTTCTTTCACTTCCATTTGCCGATTCCTTTTTCACTGCCCGCCGCATGGCGGTTTTTTCCGGGCCTTTCTTCTACAAAAGTAAGCAATTCGCGCTAATTGCACAAAGAAGGCGGAAGAAAAGGCTGGAAAAGTTTCGCGGATTGCCAGAGAAGGGCGGATTACGGGCGGCAAGGCCGGGCGGTTTCCTTCCCGGCCTTGCCCCTGTGCGCCCCCCGTTGAAGGGTTTCTTCCGGTGTCCTTTCAAAGATGACTTTTCCATTACATTCGTTCCCTTCCAAGAGCGTCTCCGATGCTTTCCGGGTGCTCCCCCTCCCCGCTTCCAGGAAGCCGGATCCGTCTCCCCCAAGATTAACCGGATTTTTTCGCTTGAGAAACAGGAATTTCTCTCAAGCGAGAAAGAATTTTTTCTCTTGAGAGAAATCCAACGCCATCAAACGTGATTGTATCACATTGATTCTCAATAAGGTTTTCGATTCTCCCCAGAGATGGGAAACCGCACTTCAAACACTGTTCCACCCGCACGGGCGGGCTGACGCACTCCGTATTGGAAACACATAAAAAAAACATTACGATTCCAACTGTTTTGGCATGCGAAATCGGGAAAACTCCGTCCGGTGTGCTTCCCGTCTGCCGGAAATGCACTAACTTTGCACCAGACAAGCAGAGCTGGATGGACATTTGGGACTCCAAGAAACGTTCCGCCGTCATGGCGAAAATCAAGAGCAAGGACACACGGCCGGAATGGATCGTGCGCCGCTACCTCTTCTCGCGGGGCTACCGCTACCGCAAGAACGTGAAGGGGCTGCCCGGCACACCGGACATCGTGATGCGCAAGTATGGCATCGTGATTTTCATCCATGGCTGTTTCTGGCACGGGCACACGGACGGCCACCTGCCCCACTCCAACGTGGAATTCTGGCGGACTAAAATCGAACGGAACAAACAGCGGGACGCCCGCAACAAAGAGGAACTGAAACGCATGGGTTGGCGCGTGATGACCATCTGGGAATGCCAGTTAAAGCCTGCCGTACGCCAACAAACCTTACTAGAGATGGAATATTTCATCAACCACACCTATTTGGAACGTTTCAGGCCCGGGCGCACGGTTTCCACCTATCAGACAGAGGCAGAATCCGCCTCGGACATGGCGGCCGAAGCAAAAGCGGAATACCACGCACCGGAGAAAGGCAAAGGAAAGCATCCGGACGTGGGCGATCAAAAATGAATGTGCAAAACCACAAGAGCAAAAACGCAGGAAAGAATATGGACGTAGCAATCATCGGCGGAGGGGCGGCCGGTTTCTTTTTGGCCGTCAACCTGAAAGAACTCAATCCACGGATAGGGGTGACCATCTTCGAACGGCAAACGAAGGTGTTGAAGAAGGTGCTCATTTCGGGCGGCGGACGGTGCAATCTGACCAACACTTTCGAAGACGTGACCGACCTGGGACAGGTTTATCCGCGCGGACACAGGCTGTTAAAAGGACTGTTCAAGGCGTTTGGCCCGCAAGATGCCTATAGCTGGTTTGAGGCCCATGGCGTGCCGCTCGTCACGCAAAGTGACCAATGCGTGTTTCCCGCCGCACAAGACGCCCATGCCGTGGCCGGTTGCCTGCAACGGCGCGCAATGGAGCTGGGCGTACACCTGAAGACGTCCCACGCCGTGGAGCGCATCGGGCGGCAGGAAGGAAAATATGAAGTCGTGTTCCACGACCCGCAAAATGCCTCGCAGCGCTTTGACTGCGTGGCCGTCACCACCGGCGGTTCGCCACGCGGGGAAAACCTTCGCTATCTGGAGCTGTTGGGGCACCGCATTGAAAGGCCCGTCCCCTCGCTTTTCACTTTCAATGTCCCTGACCCTTCGTTGCGTGCGCTGATGGGCACCGTGGTGGAGCCGGTCACAGCCGGCATTCCGGGCACGAAGTTCAGGCAGTCTGGCGCCTTGCTTGTCACCCATTGGGGATTGAGCGGGCCGGCCATTCTGAAACTTTCGTCCCATGCAGCCCGCCATGTTCACGAATGCTGCTATAAATTCCCGTTGCTGGTCAATTGGGTCAATGAAACGGACACCGAGGCAGTGGCCGGCCTGTTGCAGGACATGGCCGGCAAACAGCCTCAAAAGCAGATGGGCGGCACACGCCCGTTCGGCCTCCCCGCGCGGCTTTGGGCATACCTCATGGCCAAAGCCGGTATCCCGCATGCGAGAAGATGGGGAGAAACCGGGAAGAAAGGCATGCGCCGGCTGGCGGACACACTATGCCATGACCGTTACGACGTGGACGGACGGGGCACGTTCCGCGAGGAATTTGTCACCTGCGGCGGGGTGAGCCTCGAATCGGTGCATCGCCACTCGTTGGAAAGCAAAACCTGCCCCGGCCTGTACTTTGCCGGAGAAGTGCTCGACATCGACGGGGTGACGGGCGGCTTCAACTTCCAGGCGGCCTGGACCACGGCCCACGCCGTGGCACAAGCCATCGCCCGCGCCACCACGGTATAGCATGTGGGGCGTGCTTCCCTTTCACCAGCCCCTGCAAACCGCCGGAAAAGAAGCACCTGTATTCCGCTCATTTGCTTTTTCCCGCAGCCTCCTGAATGCGGAAATTCACCGGCACGTAGAACCGTGTGGCCACGGCCTTCCCATTCTTCTTTCCCGGAATCCACTTGGGCATCAGGTTCAGCACGCGCACGGCTTCCCTTGACAGATAAGGATTCGGACTGCGGAGAATCCCAATGTTTCCGATGGTGCCGTCTTTCTTCACGATGAATTGGGCATACACTTTCCCTTGCACTCCGCTTTCCAGGCAAATGGGTGGATAATGGATTTGCGCATTCAGGAAATGGAGGAGTTCCGCGTTTCCACCCGGAAATTGCGGCTTCACGTCCAGCTCGTCAATGTCATAGACTTCATCGTCTGCCGCCTTGTCGTCGTCTGAAAGCCAATGCCGGAACTGTATCTCGACCGCTTCCAGGCTGTCCGTGCGGGCCGCAGGCATTGGCGCTCCGGCAGCCAACGTTCCTGCCGGCAGCAGGATCGTGAAAGCCAATGCCGCCCATGGGGCAGAAATCTTGTAATGTGCCATTGGATTCTTTTTTAAAGGTTTACCCTGTAAAGGTAGTCCCAATTACTCAAAAAGACAAAGAAAACGAATGCTTTTTCTTAAAAGAACCGATAAAACTGCATAAAGCGAATTGGGAAATTTCCGCAGACGGTCTCTGTTTTAGACAATAAGGGTTAATTTTCTTAAACCTAACGGGGAAGGAATAGACTGATGATTGGCCAGGTGCTTCCTTTTCCATATCTTTGAGTGGCATTAAAATGACAGGTTATGAGAAAGTTTCTGTACATATTGCTTTTACTCATGAATTTCAATTCACTCCCAGCACAAAGAATGTTGGTTGCAATTACTATGGATAAGCATCTTGAGGTCGGCGTTCCTGTATGCTATTTGAATGAACGGGGCGATACCGTCGTGCCATACGGCAGATACAGATTTTGCCAGACAGACACCATACGGAACATCGGTTTTGTGTATGAGAACAAACAGGACGCACGGATTGTTTGTATAGACCATCAAGGCAAAGAGTTGTTCTATGTGTTCAAATACGATAACGGTCCCGACTATATCCGTGAAGGACTTTTCCGCATCATGGATGAGAACGGAT
>CALUNJ010000012.1 GCA_944321975.1 uncultured Paraprevotella sp. | reverse complement strand
GCCATGGCCTTCTCCTTGCGGCGGCTTTGGGGCTGCTTGTGCTTGGAAAAGTGTGTGACGGGAATAGCACGAAATCGCTCCCAAGAGGAACGGAAATATTCTTCAAGCGATTCACATTCTTTTGGCTTGAGAAAAAAATGTGAATCGCTTGAGAAAAACCTGCGTGTTTCAAGCTGTTCTTATGCCTTTGATTATTAATAAAATAAGATTCATCTTCGAAATAGGACGATATAGACTTGGGAATGGCGCCTACGGAAGGGAAAAGGACGGGAAGAGGGCAAGGCTGCGTGGAGCCACGGTGAGGGTTGCCGCCTTCCCCCGTGCCGGAGAAATACGGCACGGGGGTACGAAGGCCTGTCATGCGAAAAAGTGAAAAGGGTGCATCCCCCTTGTGGGGGGAAGCGGGAAACAGTTCCCCGCTATATCTCTGCTGCCCCGCATTCCCCCTTGGTGAAGGAGGATGAATGCTACTAAAGAAACAAGCCCCATGCTCACGCACGGGGACTTGCCAATATACCTTCTAATACCTTTAAACTAAAGCTCTTTGCTTATAAGAGCATGCAAATATAAGAAAAACGAATGGATTTCCCGTTTCCCATAAACTCTTTTTATGAATTTAAAACAATCTGTTCACGATGATTTTCCGGCATGCCGGTAGTGGAAAAGCCGGAAAATCTTGCTGACGGCCATGGCTGCATGCGGGTTGAGCGTGCTTATCCGGACGAGAGTGTATGGCAGGGAGCCGCTGCGCTTCGCAAGGGGAAACATGCCTTTTTCTTTCATCCGCCTCAGCATGTCGAGCAGGAAGCCGGTGTCCGGGCTGTCTCCCAGCAAGGTGTAGACCATCGACATTTGGAGCATGTCAATCCGTTTTTCCAATGCCACGGAGGCGGGGGGGGGCATGCCGGTGCGTTGTGCCTTCAGGTTTTGAATGATGGTGATCAGGTCCAGGAAGCGTTTTCTCACGAATTTCGTGTCGCTCCGGTGCATGATGGAGCCTTTCCGCTGATAATAGGCATATACGGGCAGGGTGGTGACCATGAGTTTCCGGGCTTTCAGGAACAGGAGAGCCGTGAATTCTTCATCCTCATGATAGGCCAGGGGGGTGAATCTCAATCCTCCGGCGATGTCGCGCCTGAACATGTAGCTCCCCATGCTGCCGTGCAGATTGTGGCGGAGCATGAAGTCCACTCCGCTTCCCTGGAACACGACCTGCTCCTGGCAATGTGTGGGTACGTCGGAGACCGCGCGGGCATAGACTTTTTCCGAGCGGAAAGCCAAGATGTCGGGGCGTCGGGCGGAAAGCAGGTCCAACGCCTTGAGCATAGGGCTTCGGAACAGGTAGTCGTCGGCGTCCAGGAAATGGATGTATTCCTTTTGTGCCAGTTCCATGCCGGTGTTTCTTGCCCCGCCAGGCCCTTGGTTGGACTGTGGATGGTAGTGGACGCGCCGGTCATTGAGGCGGCCGACGTATGTTCCGGCTTCATCCCCCGGTGTCCCGTCGTCGATGATCCATATTTCCCAGTCGATTGCGTCTTCCAAGGCTCGCACGCTCTCTACCGCCCGTGCGAGCAGGGCGATTTCCACTTTATAGTAGGGCATGATGAAACTGACGGAAAGCGGCTTCATTTCTTTAGTATTTTTCGGGCTTTGGCCATGAGGGTGCAATAATTCTTCCCGCTCACCGACTTCAGGATGGCTTTCAGGTGATAGTTTGCCGGACGGCGTGTGAACAAGGCGCGTCGCAGCGGGATTCTGCGGTCCGGGATGCAGGCCGACCCGCCCATTTGGAGGCGGACAATCTGCGGGTTGCACAGACAAAGATATAAGTCGTCCAAGGCTTTTTCTGAAATTTCAGGAAAGTCCGTCATGTCGTGGTACAATTGAAGATGAGCCTGCAACAAGTCGTCGATGCTGCGCGGGGTTACGGTGTGCGATATGGAGTCTTTCCGGTTGCAATAATAATACAGCCCTTTGTCCGACCGCAGAATGGCACGTGCCCGGCGTAGCACGGAAGGGATGGTGAAGACATCCTCGAAAAGCCGTCCTTCCGGGAAACGTTGCCCGTTCCACAAGGAGCGCCGGTAGATTTTGTTGCAGGCGTAGCTGTGGAGGTAGCCCTTTTGCGTAACCCAATCCTTGAAACTGACGGCTTCGCATTTCCCCGGCACATAATGGTAGGACTGTTGTGTGCCGTGGTCCACACACACGGGATATTCCAGCACGTCGGCTTCCGGCATGCTTTCCAAGAGCTTGAGATTGCTTCCCAACGTGCCTGGAGACAGGTAGTCATCGGAGTCCACGAAGGTGACAAAATCCCCGCAAGCCAAGTCCAGGCCCTTGTTGCGCGCCGCACTAAGTCCTTGGTTCTTCTCACTGTGCACCACGTGGAATAGGTGTGCCTTGCGTGCCCATTCGTCGCAGAGCGCCCCGCTTCCGTCGGGCGATCCGTCGTCGACCAGGATGACTTCGCAATCGTCCACATTCTGTCTGGCAATACTTTTCAGGCAAAAGTCCAAGTAGGCTTCTACCTTGTACACCGGGATGATGATGGAAAGTTTCATGGACAATCTTGTGCGGTTTCGTTTTGCGGGCAGATGCGTTCGTTCCAAAAATCCACATAGCGCGCCGCGACCTTCACATGGTCGTGGTACTTGGCGACATATTCCAACCCTTCAGCCGACCTTCTTTCGATTTCGCCGGGTGTCTGGATGAGAGCTTCCAATTTCTCGTAGACATCCTCTTCCGAAGGCAGCACGTTGACAATGGGCCGCAAACGGCTTTCTCCCAAAATCTCATAATTTTCTTCTTCACCTCCTCCCACCACCACAAGCCCTTTGGCCATGGCCAGCAGTGCGTTCATGGCGGGCGTGTAGGAATAGAGCTGGTCGAGCAACACGTCGCAACGGTCCATCATCCGGCTGTATTGTGCGAAAGGCACGGATTCTGCTTTCACTATTTCTATGCGGTCAGGGTAACGGCTGGCCAACCGGACCAACGCTTTGTACATGATGTCGGTGCCCTTATAGGCGTTCCGGTTCCGCTGGATTCCGATGAAGAACCGTGTGCGGCCGGTCTCAGGGTGCGGGATGCGTGGGGTCACTTCGTCTCGATTGATGGGGAAGGGGATGAAACGGGTCTTCCCGGGAAATTCAGGACGGTAACAGGCGTCATATTCATACAACCCGCTTATAATGCCGTCGCAATCCTCGGCGATCTCTTGGTTCAGGGCCTTGCTGGGGCCGTTGATCCAATCGGCGATGAAACGGTCGTTGTCGGCGTTTTGCCGGATTTCCGGGCCGATGTTAAAGTCGGAGTACCGGAATGTTTTTCCGTCCAATCCCGTCTTTACCCAATAGTAGTCCATTCCAAAGGCTCCGAGGAACATGCCCCTGTTGTGTTTCCTCAGATAATGATAAATGGGTGGAATCCTTTCCGCGCGCAGTTCAAGGAACATGGGGTTGATGAGTTGCACCACATCATAGCCTCTCATGGCAGGAAGCGCACGTCCCAGCCGCCACAAATAATCCAATGTGTCGAGCTTTCCGGTTGATTTGCGGTGCAGCGAGATGTCCCGTGGGTAATTTTTCCAGTCGTCTCCGCCCGAAACCACTGTGACAGAATGCCCCAGGACACGCAACCCTTGGGCGAGCGTCCAATGCACATTACTATATTCACCGAGTAGTAGGACTTTCATGATATTTTTGGACAAAGGTATAAAAAATAAATGGAAAAGCACTATCTTTGCTGTCGATATTATGAACAGGGCATCAGAAACAAACGAAAAACGACAGGGGCATTCGGCAAACATCGAGGACGACGACTCCACTTATGACCACATCGTGAAATATACGGGTTTCCTGGGAGGGATACAGGTGCTCACCTTGCTGGTCGGCGTGATACGCAATAAGCTGGCCGCCGTGTTGCTGAACACGGCCGGAGTGGGGCTTTCGTCCTTGTATCTGAACGTGTTGAATTTCTTGCAAAATGCTTCCGGGTTGGGCATTTCGTTCAGTTCCATCAAGGAAATTTCGGAGTTTTACGGGAAAGGCGACGAAGCGCAGATTGTGCGCCACGTCGGAATCGTGCGTACATGGGGGGTGTGGACCGGATTGGCCGGCATGCTGTTTTGCGTGTTGTTTTCCCCGCTCATCAGTTTTTGCGCATTCAAGGATTTCTCGCATGTGGGTGCGGTGTGCCTGCTGTCGCCCGTGGTGGGTTTCATGTCGGTCACGGCAGCTGAATTGGCCGTGCTGAAAGCCGTGCGCCGCCTGAAGCGCGTGGCGTTGATTTCCGTGCTCAGTGCCTTGGCGGCCTTGGTGGCCACAATACCTTTCTATTATTTTTGGGGGATTCGTGGCGTGGTGCCGGCGTTGGTCGTGAGCGCATTGGGGGTCATGGCTGCGCATTTATGGCTCTCTGTCCGGGTGTTTCCTTGGAAAATCGGATTGTGGAGCAAAGACTATTTCCGGGCAGGGTGGAGCATGGTGCGTCTGGGAGTGCCCTACATCATGGCCACTGTGGTCACTACGGCCGTGGGCATGGGCATGGGGCTGTTCATTGCCCGCATGGGGTCGTTGTCCGACGTGGGGCTTTACAACATGGGCTACAATTTGGTCTTTGTGTATGCCGGCATTGTCTTTACGGCAGTCGATGCGGATTATTTCCCGCGCCTTTCGGCCGTGAATCATGACCAGGAATGGATGAACTCGGTGGTGAATCGTCAAATCAAGGTCGGCGTGTTGCTGATGTCCCCCTTCCTGGTGTTGTTTATGTTGGCCATGCCTTTGGTGGTCTGCACACTCTACACCTCGGCATTTCTGCCCATGGTGGACATGGCAATATGGGCCTCGATGCACATGTTTTTCAAATCGATGACCCTTCCGGTGGCCTACATTTCCTTGTCAAAGGGAGACTCGATCATGTTTTTCTGCATGGAAGTGGCCTATGACGCCTTCATGGCGTTGTGTGTCATGGCGGGATATCTTTATTGCGGAGTGCTTGGCACGGGGATAGCCTTGGCTTTGGCGGGAATTTTCGACTGGTGCATGATTTACGCCGTCTACGGACGCAGGTATGGTTTCCGGCTGGAACAAGGCGCGCATGCGTTCATGTCTTGCCAGTTTGTGTGCGTGGTGCTGGCCTTGGCATTAGGCTTGCAGCCGCTTTGGTGGCTGAAGGTGGTCGCAGGAGCCGTGGTCCTTGCAGCAAGCATAGGCGTTTCGGTGCAGGTGCTGCGCCGCGAAACGACATTGTTTTCATCGTTTAAGAAACGGTTGTCCGCAAAGTTTTCCCGCGTCCGCAGGGAGAGGTGAGCCTCTCTGCGGACGCGGGCGTTTCCCCATGAGAACGGGCTGGATTTCCTGCATTTGCCTTGTCATTGGCAACCGACAAAAGTGACAATCGAGCGTGCGGGCACCATGACGGTGTCTCCATTGCCCACGGCGGGGTGCGGTTGCAGGTTTTCCGCAGCTTCCTCGGCCGTCAGGTAAGGCTGCCAGGTTTTCAGTTTGCGGTCTTTCACGTGGATCCTGATTTTCCGGTCGTCTTCGGCATAATTCAGCACCACCATGACCCATTTCTTATCTGCATTGCGGAAAGCAGTACACATCAGTCCTTTAGGGTCCGTGTCTCCTTCGGCAATGGTGCGGCCCTCACGGTCAAGGGCCTTGACTCCCATGCGGACAGCTCCCGGACGCACGAAACGGCTGTAGTTTCCCAAGGCCCAGAGCAGTTTGGAGTCCACCACATGGCCTTCCATTCCGTCATGGCTGCTGAATTCGCGCAACAGCCCGTCTTTGTAGTCCCCTCCGACGGCCCGCCACCATTGCCAACTGCGTGCACCGGCATAGACGAGGTCATGGTGGATGATGCGCGCCACGTAAAGTGCCGTCTTCATCGTCCGGTCAAATCCGCCTCCACCTCCGATTTCCTCGTCGTTGGACATGATGCAAGTTTCTGTTTGCCAAAACTCCACGCCGTATTTGTCCAAAGTGTCTTTCAGTTGCATGCGGATGCCGCGCAATGCGCCCAGCGGGGTGTTGGTCCAATAACTGTGTCCGGCCATCAGGCGCGGCACGTTGGGGAGGTCGCCCACATAGGTTTCCGTGCTGTCGGGACAAAACAACGACTGTATGGCATATCCCCTTTGCCAGTCGGTCATGTGGGTGGAAAACATGCAGCGGTAGTCCGATGACTCGTTGACTAAAATTTGGGTGTTGAGTTTCTTTTCACTGAACACTTGGCTGAAAGCGCGGGCCAACCGGGCCACCTCCCGGTTGGTGGCAGGCGATCCTTCTTGCTTCGGGCCGGTCCAGTTCCAATGCCCATCTGGTTCGTTCACCGGGCATACATAGTCCAAACGGATGCCGTCGTGCCGTTCCAGGCCTTCCACGACTTGAGCGGCGAAACGTGCAAAGTCGACTTCGTGTGAAGGTTTCAAGTTGAGTGTGCCCCCACGTCCTGTGTTGGTGGCCAACCCATTTTCGGTATAACAAACCGGCGGAGAGTTGAAGAAGCCGACAAACGTTTCCACGCCACGTGCTTTGGCTTGCCGAAGAAACCAGCGTTGCCCCTTTTGCCGGGTCGGGTCAAATGCTCCGTTTGCGTCAACCAGGCTTTCCGTGCGCATCCAAGGCGACCCGATGCCGCTATGCTCGCCTTGGGGGTGGCTGCCCGCGCCAATGTTAAACCGCCAAATGGAGAGTCCGATGCCCAACGGACGGCCTTGGGTGTCCGTGCTTGTGCTGAAAAGCCAGTCGGCCACCCGGATTCGCACGCTGTCGTCCCACGTGCCCACATACTGCATGCTCCACGCATCGGAAGCCCCGAAGCCATCAATGGGCTGAAGCCTTTCTTGGGGATTGATTTCAAAACAAGCCACATCCGGCCGCACTTGGGCGACCATCGTTGTCAAGAACGCACCACAGAGGGCGCAACTTGCGATCCGTAACATAGGTTGCACAACTTTTAATGATAATTAAATTCAAATTTAACGGCTTTTGGCTTCACAAACGGCCTGTTTTTATGTTTTTTACCTATTTTTGTAGGAAATATAACTTAACCCATCTTTATTTAGATATGATACCACCTGTTTATTCCCCTGCTACCGGCCGTTATGACAGCGGCATGCGCTATCGCCGTTGCGGCCTGAGCGGAGTGTTGCTGCCGGAGATTTCCCTGGGCTTGTGGCACAATTTCGGCGATGTCAATCCGTTGGAGAACGCTTTGGCCATGGCGCATTATGCCTTTGACCATGGCATCACGCATTTCGACCTGGCCAACAACTACGGCCCGTCCGATGGCAGTGCGGAAGAAACCTTCGGCCTGATCCTGAAAAAGTCTTTCCTGCCTTACCGTGATGAACTTTTTGTTTCCACGAAAGCGGGGCATGACATGTGGCCGGGGCCTTATGGGAGCTGGGGCAGCCGCAAGTCGCTCATGGCCAGTCTTGACCAAAGCCTTCGACGGATGAACCTGGACTATGTGGACGTGTTCTATTCCCATCGTTACGACCCGGAGACGCCGATTGAGGAAACCATGCAGGCGTTGGTGGATATCGTGCGCCAAGGCAAAGCACTTTATGTCGGCATTTCCAAATATCCCAAAGACAAGGCCGCAGAGGCTTTCCGCTATTTGGCTGAAAGAGATGTGCATTGTTTGCTCTACCAGGGGCGTTATAATTTGTTTGACCGGGCTTTGGAGGAGCAGGGGATCTTGGCGCAGGCGCAAGCGGCCGGCACGGGAACCATCGTTTTTTCCCCATTGGCCCAAGGTTTGCTCACCTCGCGTTACCTGGACGGGGTTCCCGAAGATTCGCGCATGGCCCAAGGACGGTTCCTGAAGCGCGAGGTCCTAACCGCTGAAGTCCTTGCGAAAGTGAGAGCGTTGAACGCCATGGCTGCCCGGCGCGGGCAGACGCTGGCTGAAATGGCATTGGCATGGGTGTTGAACCATGCGTCCGTGACTTCTGTCATCGTGGGGGCAAGCAGCGTGGGACAGTTGCAGGATAATCTGAAAACCCTGCAGAACGCAGATTTTTCCCCGGAAGAGCTTGCACAGATCGAGCAGGCCTGCCGTCAAACGCCGGTTACTGCAGGATAAGGGGGAGCGTGCCCCTTCAAAAAGGCACGGGGGCATGGAGGGAGAGGTGCTTTCCCGTGCGCGGGTGTGTGAAACCGACGGATTCGGCATGCAGGTAAAGGCGGTCTGCGCGCTTGCCATATAAGTTGTCGCCCACGATGGGGGCATTCAGGCCGCGGGGGTGTGCGGCGTGGACGCGCAGCTGGTGCGTGCGTCCGGTTTCAGGATAGAAAGCCACACGGGTGTGTCCTCCCTCCCTGCCGAGCACCTGGTAACGTGTGACCGCCGGCTTTCCGTCGGGACTCGCCATTTGGCGCGGACGGTCATCGATGTTGGGCCGGAGCGGGAGTTCGACAACGCCTTTGTCGGCCGCCACGTGGCCGTCGAGCAAGGCCACGTATGTCTTTTGGATGTTCCGCTGCTCGAACAACTGTTGCATTTCATTGAACGTCTGCGGGTCTTTGGCCAACAGAAGAATGCCGGAAGTGTCCATGTCCAGCCTGTGGACCACAATCGGGCCGCGGGCTTGCGGATAATGCTCCCGCGCCCACGACAGCACAGAGGGTGCGTCGGGGTTCGTCCCTGGCACAGACAACATGCCGGCCGGCTTGTCGAGGGCTGCCAGCCATTCATCCTCATATAAAAGGACGGGGGCGGCCGGCTTGAGTTTCACGGTTTCTTGCGCGTTGGGTTCCACATCCAGCCCTTGCAGCATATGGCCGAGAATCGGCTCACACTTGGATTTGCAAGCCGGATAGAATTGCCCATGTCGCCGGATTTCCGTTTCCGGGGAATTGCCCCACCAGAACTCGGCCATGGCCACCGGGCGCAAGCCGTGGCGGTAGGCATATTGCAACAATTTGGGAGCGGCGCATTCGCCTGCGCCGGAAGGCGGGGCCGGGCGGCCGTGTTCGCGGAAAATCTGCCAGAGGTCTTTTTCCTCGCCTCGGGCGTTCAACAGGCGGAATTGTGCGAACAACCACTTTTGCAACGCTTCGGATCGCAGTTTGCGTTCGTGTTTCAGCCGCCTGACCTTCTCTTCCAGCTTTTGCCACACGGCCTGATATGCCTCGGCCTCCTGTTTCCATTTCCTTTCCAGCCTTTTGTATTCCGCCTTCAGAAACTGGCTTTCGCGAATCAATTCGTTTTCCATTCCCTTTCCGGCAGCCGATGCACGGATTTCGTCGCGTCGCGATTTCGCGGCCTTTAGTTCCGACCTGGCCGCGGACAATTCTTTTGCACCTTCTTCTTCCACGGCCTTGAGGCGGAGCGACAGCGCCTGATGCAGATGGCCCCGCTCCAGCGCACGGATGTGGCGGTTGATGCCGGAGATTTTCCGTTCTTCGGTCTTGAACACGCCGTCCGGCCGGAGCAGGTCGTACACCGGCGGCACGAAATACCGATGGTCGTTGCGTCCGTCCAACAATCCGGAAAAGGCGGCCAGGAATCCCGTCTGCCCGGCATGCTGCACCACGAGCACGCCAAACATTTTCCCGTGCGACAATTCCTCTTCCCAATCTTTGCGGGAAGACAGATAGTGTTGCACCTCTTCGGCGGCCTCGACGGCCAAAGGGTGTGGATGATAGTAGAAAGGACAGGTGAACTTTCCGGGCAGATGGTCCGGGGAAACCACTGAAGCAAAATGGTGGAAGGGGGCGGGGAACGATGTCATGCGGAACGGATCTAAAAAACAGTATTCGGCTTATTCTTGAGTTTATTTTTGCAAAATTAAGCAAAAGAGGCGGAGATTGGAGCTTTTTTTTGCTTTTAGCGCGAAATGGGGCATGGTTTTCACATAGTTTAAGTGGAAAAGTCTTATCTTTGCAGTCGTTAAACTATCATATCTTAGCTAAAAACAGAATAGGGACATGAAGAAATTTTTAGGTGTGTTCGCGCTGGCTGTTTTTGCCGTATGCGGAAATGCAAAAGCGCAGTTTGTAGGAGAAGAGAGTGAAAGTGCAGGGCAGGTGGACTCCCTGAAACAAGTGGTGGAAACGCTTTCCGGAAAAGTGGAAGAATCGTCGCAAAATGATCTGGACAAGGCGATTTGGAAGGATCGTGCCAAATATTTCAACATCGGCTATGTGAAGCAGAGCCTGACCTCAAAGGATGATGTGGTGAAATATAAGAGCAGCGCCGGGGTGAACATGACTTGGGGTAAGACTTTCTACCTGCACAAGAAACCGTTGCTGAACATGATCAAGATCGGCCTGGACTGGAGCTGGGTGGATTTCAATTACGTGAAGTATTCGAGCGTGGAGGAAGTCTACGCGGATGACGATTGGAGCTACGGCACGGATTTTGGGTATGACGACACTTACACGGATGAAGAGGACTACGATTTGGATTTTGGCTGCCATCAGTTGGAGTACGGCATGCAGATCGGTCCGTCCGTCACCGTGAATCCGATCGACCATCTGAAGGTCAGCACGTATTTCCGTTTCCAGCCTTCGGCATCGGTCATGTTGCTGGACGATGAAGTGTATTACGGGTTCGTTCCTTTCTTCAATTTTGGTGCGGCTGTGGCCTGGAAGTCCATCTCCATCGGTGTGGAAGGCCGTTGGGGCGGCACGAAATACCACGGCGTCTCCGTGGACGACGAAGGGGATGATTACTATTATGACGACTACTATGGGGACGAATCGCTGGATGCTTCCGACTTCGTGGAAACATTCACCCAACGGATGCGCACGAAATCGTTCCGGGCATACATCAGCTTCCGGTTCTAAGCCGGGGAGTGGGTTTTCTCCGGGATCACAGCGTAAAAGGGGGATTTCAGCAATGATTTCCCTCTCTTTTTTGTCTGGTTACATCTCCCTCCGCCAGAATCGCGCCAGGAAGCGGTCGTTTACCTTGCCCGGAAAGCTGCCAAAGCGGGAGGGCGGTTGCAACTCAGCGGGGGACTGTTTTCCGCTTTATCCTCAGGGAGGAGCGTGTTCCTTTTCATTTTTTTGCGCATGACAGACTCGCGTGCCCTCTGTGCCGGATTTCTCCGGCAGGGGAGGGGGAGTCGCCTCGTCACGCCCCGTGCGGCCTTGCCCTCGTCGCCCCCTTTCCCTTTCCGTAGGCCCCCTTCCCAAGCCTATATCCTCCTATCCAGAGGGTAAAAGCTATTTCATTAGTAATCATCAAAATAAATGTCTTTTGAAAGGAGTGGGTTTTTCTCAAGCGATTCACATTTTTTTTGCTTGAGAAAAAAATGTGAATCGCTTGAGGGGAATTTGCATTCCTCTTGAGAAGTTCATTTTGTCCTATTTCGTCACGCTGACTGACAATTGACTTTGTTCGTTTGAAATCATTTAATAAACATAAACTTGCGGGAGCAAATGTCCAAAGGTTGTCCGCAGGAGGAGTGCGTGGCTTTTGCCGTCAAGTTGAAAGCGTTGTCTTATTCAAAATCCAGGTTCGCAAGTTCATGGGTCGCTGTCGGCAGGCCGTTGAAGCCGTAGAGGCGCGGGCGGTTTCCAAGTTTGTCCGTGGGCGGATGGGGCAGATATGACGATTCCCCCCTTCCTGGCGCAGTGAAGAGCCGGGAAGGGGGGCGTTTGGAGGAGACACGTGGCGGTGTCAGTCCTTTTCTTCCAATTGCTTCTTTACCTCCGGGCTTTGCTTGTAGCGTTTGTTCAGTCCGTTCACCACATCTTTCGTGATGTCATACTTCGCGTTGGCTATCAGGATATTGTCGCCGGCCTTGCTGATGATGTAGTCGAATTTCTTGGCTTTGTTGTATTCCTTCAGGAAGGCTTGGATAGAGTCGCGCATTTCATTGTTGTATTTCATCTGTTCGGCGGCAAAGTCGTTGGACAGGCGGTCGTTGAGGGCTTGCAGGTCCTGTTGTTGTTTGGCCAGTGCCATCTGTGCTTGTTCCACCTGCTCCTTTGTGGTGAATTGGTTGGTTTCATACTTTTTCTGCATTTCTGCCGCTTTGGCTTGTAGCGCGCGTTCTTTTCCGGCCAGGGTGGCACGGATATTTTCGCCTTTTTTGTTCATCAGGATGGTGTAGTCCTTGCAGAATTCGTATTGTGACATGAGGGTGTCAATTTCGACGTAAGCGATTTTGAGTCCTCCGGCCGGGATTTCCGTGGCTTGGCTGCTGGAGCCGGTCTCTTCCGCAGCCTTTTGGCTGCAACTTGCCATGCCCAATGTGCTTGCGAGGGCGATGAGTCCGGCGCAGGCGAGATGTTGTTTTTTCATGTTGTTCGTCTGTATTAATTGATAATTATTTGTTGGTCGATCTTTCATGGATGCGGTGAGGGTTTTCTTTCCGTTCCATGGCATCCATGGTCTGTACGCAAGTGATACCGCGCTTTCGCATGGCTGCGTTGTGCCCCACGTGGGTATTCGGGAAACGGCCGTTTTTCTTCAACAGGATTTTGATGGCCAGGAAAACCATGCTGGCGGCCACAATTATCAGCGTGAACAATAGCGTCTTCAACATTTTTTGCGTATATTTGTGGTGCAAAGATAAAAGATAAAAGCTGGGAAGCGTGCGTTCAGCCCGCTTTTAACCAAATTTAGCATGTGGAACTGACAAAAAAAGTAAAGATATGGAAATGGATTTGCTGAAACCGGCAGAGGTGTTCCGGTTCTTTGCCGAGGTGAACAAGATTCCCCGGCCCTCGAAAAGGGAAGAAAAGATGATTGCCTATTTGGAGCAGTTTGCCCGGGATAGGAATCTGGAATGCCAGGTGGACGAAGTGGGGAACGTGTTGATCCGCAAGCCGGCCACAGCCGGGATGGAGGGATGCAAGCGCGTGGTGGTGCAAAGCCACATGGACATGGTGTGTGAGAAGAACCGTGATGTGGATTTTGACTTTGAGAAAGATGCCATCCGCACGGAAGTGGACGGAGAATGGCTGCGTGCATGCGGCACCACGCTGGGGGCTGATGACGGCATCGGGATTGCCATGGAGCTGGCTTTGCTTGACGCCTCCGACATCGTGCACGGTCCGTTGGAATGCGTGTTCACACGCGATGAAGAGACGGGCTTGAGCGGGGCTTTTGGCATGAAGCCCGGTTTCATGTCGGGCGACATCCTGTTGAACTTGGATTCTGAGGATGAAGGGCAGATTTTCGTGAGCTGCGCCGGTGGCACCACGGCCACGGCGGAGTTCTGCTTTGAGCCTGCAAGTGCTCCGCAGGACTACTTCTTTTTCGAGGTCAAGGTGAAAGGGCTGACGGGCGGACACTCGGGCGATGACATCAACAAGAAACGGGCCAATGCCAACAAACTGCTGGTGCGTTTCCTCTATGACGCGATGGGGAAGTATGATTTGTATGTGTGCGACATACAGGCCGGAGGATTGCACAATGCCATTCCGCGCGAGGCGATGGCCGTGTGCGCCATCCCGATGGCGGACAAGGAGAATATCCGGGTGGATTGGAACCTCTTTGCCGCCGACGTGGAGGAAGAATACCGGGTGACGGAACCGGCTATGGTCTTTGAACTGCAGAGCGAACAGGCGCGGCCGAAAGCTGTGGACCGCGAAGTGGCGCGCAGGTTGGTCTGGGCGTTGATGGCGGTGCACAACGGAGTGTTGGCCATGTCGCAGGATATCGACCTGGTGGAGACCAGTTCCAATCTGGCCAGCGTCAAGCTGGTCGGGGAGGGCAAGATCCTGGTCAAGAGCAGCCAGCGTAGCAGCCTGTTGAGTGCACGGCGCTACGTGAGCAACATGGTGAAGGCGGCTTTCGAATTGGCCGGTGCCAAGGTGGAGGTAGGCGAAGGTTATCCGGGATGGAAAATGAATCCCGACTCCGAGATCCTGCATATTGCCGTGGCCACCTATAAAGAATTGTTCGGACGGGATCCAAAGGTGCTGGGCATTCATGCAGGGCTGGAGTGCGGGCTGTTCAGCGAGAAATATCCGGGACTGGACATGATTTCCTTCGGACCCACTTTGCGTGGCGTGCATTCTCCCGACGAACGGCTGCTCATCTCCACGGTGCAGATGGTGTGGGACCATTTGAAGGCCATCCTGAAAAATATTCCTTTAAAGAAATGAAATAAAGCCAGGCATATCCGCGTTATTAGGGCGGATATGCCTTTGTCTTTTTAGCCATATGAGGAAACGACATACTTGCGTGGGAGTCTTTGGGGCGTTGTGGCTGGCGGGCTTCATGCCGTCTTTCACAGCTTGCGATGATGCCATGTCTTTCACGACCAGCCGGGGCGCGTTGCTGCAGTTCTCCACCGACACGGTGCAGTTTGACACCGTGATTTCCACCGTGGGGTCGAGCACCCGCCAGCTGATGGTTTACAACCGGAACGCCGAGGGGTTGCGCATAGCTTCTGTCCGGCTGCACCGCGGAAACGGCACCCCGTTTCGCGTCAACGTGGACGGCACCTACCTGGATCCGGAGGCCGGGGCGCGGGCTTTTGGCTTCGAGGTGAGAGGGGGCGACAGCATCCGCGTGTTTGCCGAGGTGACCCTGCCGGCAAGCGGACAGGACGAGCCTGTGGCACTGGATGACACCTTGATGTTCACCTTGGAAAGCGGAGTGGAACAAGGGGTGATCCTTTCGGCTGTGGGGCAAGATGCCTATATGTGGCGCGGACGGGTCATTGCGAGCGACACACTATTGGAGGCCGGGCGCCCCATCGTGGTCTATGACAGTCTTTCCGTGGCTCCGGGAGCAACGCTATCCATGGCACCGGGGGTGGAACTGTATTTCCATGACGGGGCCAGCTTGTGGGTGGACGGACGCGTGGTGGCCGAAGGCACGCTGGAACAACCGGTGGTGTTCCGGGGCGACCGCACGGACCGCATGTTCGACTATTTGCCTTATGACAACACGCCCTCGCGCTGGGGAGGCATCCGGTTGCGGGCGTCGAGTGTGGACAACCGTTTTTCTTACGTGGATATCCATAGTGCTTCTTATGGCATAGCTTGTGACAGTTCGTCCACGACGGTCACAAAACTGACGCTGGAAAACAGTGTCTTGCACAACATCGGGGGCGAAGGGTTGGGATTGTATCATTGCCGTGCTTATGTGGGAAACACGCAGATCAGCAACACACTGGGCCACTGTGTGGCCGTGGTGGGCGGTTGGGCGGAGTTTGTGCATTGCACGCTGGCGCAGTTCTATCCCTGGGACGCCGGGCGGGGCGATGCGTTGTATCTGGCCAATCAGTGGCTGGCTATGGATTATCCGCTGGAGCATGCCCATTTCCGGAATTGTCTCGTGACGGGCTATGCGGATGACGTGATGAGAGGCAATCTGAAAGACGAGCCGGACACGTTGGATTATTGCTTTGCCAATTGCGTGCTCCGCACCGTGGAGTCGGCAGACACGGCCCGGTTCGTGGGGGTGACTTATGAACCGTCCGCCGAGGAGCCGTCGTGGGAAGAGCAGTTCCGCTTGTTCGACACAGACAATTTCCTGTATGATTTCCGGCTTGATTCTTTGTCGGCGGCGCGCGGGAAGGGGGCGCCGGAGTGGGTCGGCAACTATCCGGCCGACCGCTACGGAATAGCCCGTCCGGCCAATGAAGCACCGGACGCGGGGTGTTATGAATATGTGCCGGAAGAATGAACGTGAGACGGTGGCTTTGGGTGGCCTGCTGGTGTGCGGGTGTGGCCGGCGTTGCGGCGCAGCAGCCCTTCCGGGTGATGTGCTACAATGTGGAAAACCTGTTTGATTGCCGGGATGACAGCTTGAAGGCTGACGAGGAATTCATGCCCGGAGGGGAACGCCGGTGGACACGCTTCCGTTATTGGCGCAAGTTGAATGCGGTGGCCAAAGTGGTGGCGGCCGTGGCCGAAGAACGTTTGCCGGACATGATCGGGCTTTGCGAGGTGGAGAACGACAGTGTGCTGTTCGACCTTGTTGCCCGTTCATCCTTGCGCACGTTGGGTTACCGTGGGGTGATGACCCATTCGCCCGATGTGCGGGGAATGGACGTGGCATTGCTTTACCAGCCCGGCAGCTTCCGTCTTCTGGAGTCCCGCGAGTGGGTCATACCGTCGGAACGTGAGGGCTTTCGCCCCACCCGCAATCTGCTTTATGTGAAAGGACAAGTGTTGAGTGGGGACACGTTGCATGTCGTGGTTTGCCATTGGCCCAGCCGTTTGGGAAAGACGCTTGTGGCGCGTCGTCATCGTCAGTTGGCGGCGCGGACGTTGAGAAGGTTGGTGGACTCGGTGGAGTCGGCCGTTCCTTTTCCGCGTGTCTTGGTGATGGGGGATTTCAATGCAGGGCGGGAAGAACGGGTTCTCAGCGAAGCGTTTCCTTCCGGGTATTGTGTGCCGGAGCGGCGGAAGGATCGGGCAAGGAAGGTGCATGGCACATACCGCTACCAAGGCATATGGGAAACCATAGACCATGTGTGGGTCAGTCCGGCTCTGATGGATGTCCGGAACAGGTTCCACACTTTGCATGGGAACTGCCGCATCGTGGCTTTCCCTTTTATGTACGAGCCAGACAAGACTTATGGGGGGATCCGGCCTTTCCGGACCTACCAGGGGACATTTTACCGGGGCGGTTATAGCGACCATTTCCCCTTGTTGCTGGATTTTGAATGGCGATTTCCTGAAGAGTGAAAAATCCATAAAAAAGTTTCTTTTTCAAAGTTTTCTTTGTTCCTTTGTATCATTATAGGTTTTTGCTTCTGTGGTGTGCGCGGAAACAGCGAAGGGAACTCAAAAGCGGCCGGACTATAAAAACACTGGAAAAACCAAACGACAGCTTTTGCTTAAAAGGAAGTTTCTTTCTTGAAAGTCTTTCCCGGCATGAAAGCAGAGCCTTAGGTCTGTGAAAACATATTGTAAATAACGATTAATATATGAAAAAGGTTAGGCGGATATTTTCTTTGTGGGCATGGTTTGCCCTGGGCGGCATTTCGGTTTGCCAGGCCCAAAATTTTATGTGGCAGAATGATTTGACGTTGAACGATGCGGAATATTTTGAAACGCGCGGCTTGAACTATTTTGTATTCAGCAACGTGTATGATGCCACTTTTGATGATTCCAAGATCAGTGCGGTGGAAATCATCCATCACGGCATCCGTGTGGCGACGAACGGGGATGTGCGCATGAACCCCACTCCGGGACAATGGGACAAGTTGCCTAAATACCAGGGACGCAAGGTGGACCAGGCCAACCGGCGCATTGACGTGTCTTTGGCCTATCCGGAATATGGATTTTCTTACACCTTGAGGGGAGAGGCACGCGACGGTGGATTTTACCTCAGTGTGCATACCGATAAGCCATTGCCGGAATCTTTAAAGGGAGTGGCAGGGCTGAACATGGAGTTTTTTCCACCGGTCTTTTGGGGGCATTCCTTTATGATGGATAATGCTCAATATGGTTTGTTCCCAACATCGCCGGCGGACCGGATGACGACGATTAACGGGATGCCCGAACCCACCCCCATGATGACGGGGAAGAGCATAGACATTGCCCCGGATGACCCGTTGAAGCACCTGAGCATCCGGACGACGGACGGCAAGACGCTCATGTTGTTTGACGGACGGAACAAGCAACAGAACGGAAACTTTGTGGTGCGCACGTTGTTGCCGTCGGGCGTGACGGGGAAAATAGCCGAATGGTTCATCAAGGCGGAAATCCAAGAGAATTGGACCCGCGAGCCGGTCATCACCTATTCCCAGGCTGGATATCATCCCCGGCAAGAAAAAATGGCGGTGATCGAACTGGACAAGAACGACCGTCCCGCATCGGAAGTCGCCTTGCTGAGGGTGGGGACGGACGGGAGGCTGACCGAAGTCTTGTCTGCCGCTCCGAAAGAATGGGGCATTTATACCCGCTATAATTATTTGCAGTTCGATTTTTCAAAGGTGCAGGACGAAGGGGTTTATGTGTTACGTTACGACGGCCAACAGACCGGCCCCTTCACCATTTCCTCCGATGCTTATCAGCGAGTCTGGTTCCCGACCCTGAATGTCTTCATGCCGGTGCAGATGGACCACATGTTTGTCCGCGAAGCCTATCGGGTGTGGCACGGGGCGCCTCATCTGGACGACGCTTTGCAGGCTCCCTTGAACCGCGTGCATTGGGACGGATGGCGGCAAGGCCCGACCACCGGAAACCAGTATAAACCCTTGGAGCATATTCCCGGACTCAATGTAGGAGGGTGGTTTGACGCCGGAGACTTTGACATACAGACACCTTCACAACAGGCGGTGGTGTCGGCGTTGGCGAATTTGTGGGAAGATTTTGAGCCGACTCACGACGAAACGACTGTTGACCAGCAAACACGTTATGTCGAGATCCATCTTCCGGACGGGAAGCCCGACGTGTTGCAACAGATTGAACACGGCGTGTTGCAACTTGTCGCCCAGGTGAAAGCCTTTGGCTATGCCATCCCGGGCATCAACGAATCTCATTTGTATCAATACCGCCATTTGGGCGATGCGGTAAACAAAACAGACAACAAGGTGTTCGACCCACGCCTGGACAGCCTGGAGGTGAAAGGCGACGTGAGCGGGACTCCCGACGACCGCTGGGCTTTCACCAACAAAAGCTCCCGTCTGAATTATGGTTCGGCCATCCCATTGGCGGCGGCTGCGCGGGCATTGGCGGCCTATAACCCGGTCTTGAGCCAGGAAGCCATAGCTTGTGCCGAGAAAATCTGGCAGGATGAACATCGTGAGGCCGAGGCTTCCGGCCGGAAGGCCTCGGCGGGACAGGAATGCCGTGCCGCGTTTGAATTGTGGAGGACTACCGGCAAGGGTGAATACAAGGCGAAGATGGAAGCCTTGTGGCCCGAATTGTTGTCGCAATTCGACCGTAATGTGCAGACGGTGGCCCGCATGCTTCCCTACATGGGGAGTGAAGAGAAGCAGAGAGTGCGCCCGTTGGTCGAAAAATACGTGCAAAGAATGGCCGAGATGGAAAAGGAGACGCCCTATGGCGTCCGGATCACGCGCGGCAATTGGGCCGGGAACGGCATCATTGTCAACACGGGCATCACGAACTATATGCTTTATCGGGTCTATCCGGATTTGGTGGATCCGGCTTATGTCTATCGTGGACTCAATTATCTTCTGGGCTGCCATCCCTTCCACAATCTTTCTTTTGTGTCCGGTGTCGGGGCGCGTCCCAAACGGGTCGCTTATGGCAACAACCGTGCGGATTACACCTTCATCCCGGGTGGGATTGTGCCGGGCGTCCGCATCTTGAAACCGGATTTCCCGGAGAACCGCGACGACTATCCTTTCTTGTGGAGCGAAAATGAGTATGTGATCAGCCTGGCAGCTGAATATGTGTATTATGTGAATGCAATCAACGACTTATTAAAATAATACTGGATTATGAGAAATTTAGTGGTATTGACTGGCGCAGCCCTGCTGTTTGCAGGCTGTCTGGGGCAGCAAAAGCAGGCGGAGGTTCTTCCCGCATTCGAAAACACCGGCAATCCGTTGGTGACGGACAAGTTTACGGCCGATCCGGCTCCCATGGTCTACAACGGGACATTGTATCTGTATGTCGGCCACGATGAGTACTACGAAGGGCAGGATTCGGCTTCGGGAGGAAAGGAATTCAACATCACGGAGTGGCTCTGCTATTCCACCGAGGACATGCAGACCTGGACGGACCACGGCGCAGTGTTGAAACCGACGGACTTCAGTTGGGCCGTGGGCGAGGCGTGGGCTTCGCAAGTAGTGGAGAAAGAGGGCAAGTTTTACTATTACACCACAGTGCAGGCCGGTGAGCCTTATACGGGAAAGGCCATCGGCGTGGCGGTCGGCGATTCGCCCACCGGGCCGTTCAAGGATGCCATCGGGAAACCTTTGGTCTGCGACACAATGACTTCCAATGGGGCAAGGGGATGGTGGAACGACATCGACCCGACGGTGTTGATCGACGACGAAGGCCAGGCATGGATGTCGTGGGGAAACGGCACTTGCTTCCTTGCCCGGCTGAAACCGAACATGACGGAACTGGATGGCGAGATCCAGGTGGTGGACTTGCCGAAGTATGTCGAAGGGCCGTGGTTGCACAAGCATGGTGACTTGTATTATCTCACTTATGCTTCCATGGGGCGTGGCCGCGAGACCATTTCCTATGCCACGTCTTCATCGGTGGCCGGGCCGTGGGAATACCGCGGAGAACTTACCGGGATGGCGGAAAACAGTTTTACCATTCATCCGGGAATCATAGAGTTTAATGGCAAGTGGTATTTGTTCTACCACAACGCCACGCTTACGTTGGACGGCCACAAGGGAGCCATCGGGCGGCGGAGTGTCTGTGTGGACGAATTGACCTATAATTCCGACGGGACGATGAATCCGGTGGTGCAGACCCAGAAAGGAGTGAGCGAAAGATAAGGTGAAACCGGTCGGTGTCGTGGCTTCCAGGCGGCCTGCGGGCAGCAGGTTCCGGGAACCACGGCACGGATCCAAAAAAGAAGAAAAATGAAAGCATTGTTGACCTCATTATGTTTGGCTGGCGCAATGACGCTGTGTGCCCAGCCCGGTGCGGACCGGACCAGCCCCCTTCCGGGCGAACGGTCGGCCCTGAGTGTGCGTGCGTCGCAATATCCGCGCATTTCTGCCGACCATCGCGCGTCTTTCAGCATTAAGGCGCCTGAAGCGAAGAAAGTGCAAATCGACTTGGGGAAAGTATATGACATGGTGCGGGACGAGAACGGCGTGTGGACTTGCACCACGGAGCCGCTCGGGCCGGGATTCCATTATTATTTCCTGATTATTGACGGGGTGCGGGTGGCCGATCCGGCCAGTGAGTCGTTCTATGGTTGTAGTGCGATGACCAGTGGCATAGAGATTCCCTATGCCGAGGGCGACGACCGTTTTGCCTTGGCCGATGTGCCTCACGGGGACATCCGCATGAAGCGTTATTATTCCAAGACAGCCAAGGCTTGGAAACGCATGTTCGTTTACACGCCCCCTGGTTACGACCGGTCGGACAAGGCCTATCCCGTGCTCTACCTGCAACACGGGGGAGGGGAAGACGAACGGGGATGGTCGCAACAGGGGCGGACCGACCTCATATTGGACAACCTGATAGCCAAGAACGAGGCCGTCCCGATGATCATAGCCATGCTGGATGGGAACACCAGGGACTTCAACGCCGAGTTGTTCGGGGAGTGCATTCCGTTTGTGGAGCAGAATTTCCGGGTGAAGAAGAATAAGGACAGCCGGGCACTGGCCGGTTTGTCCATGGGGGGCATACAGACGCTGAATGCCTGCATCGCCCATCCGGAATATTTCTCTTACATTGGCGTGTTCAGTTCCGGTTGGTGGGCACAGCCGCGCTCCTCTTCCGGACAAGGCACGGAGAAACAATATGAGTTCCTGAAAGCGCACAAGGATGAGATCAACAAGGGGTTCAAGCAGTTTTGGTTCTCCATGGGCGGGAAGGAAGACATCGCTTATCGGAACTGCCAGGTCATGCTGAAACGGTTCGACGAAATCGGCATCAAGTACACTTATTTTGAGACGCCGGGCGGACACACGTGGCCGGTGTGGCGGGAGAGCCTCTACCGGTTTGCCCCGCTGTTGTTCAAGTGAGTCCACCGCACGGATTACCATAGAGAGGTCTTCAGGAATGAAGGCCTTCTCTTTTTTTATTCGCAGATTTTTGATGATTTCGATTGGTTGCGTTCTTCTTTGGGGCAGTGTATAACGTGGTGACATCATCATCAAAAGGATAAAAAAAGCGACATACTTGGACGTAAAAAGTTCCTTTGGGGCGGGTATTGTACTACCATGGCTGTGTTAATCATTACCTGGCCTTGACAATGCGTCACCCGAGTCACCATGAATAATTTATGGAACTGTTGATTTAGGAATGTTACAACCGTTGAAATTTCAGGCTGCCAACGTCAGGAAGAGGAATGCAAATTACTTTCAAGCGATTCACACTTTTTTGCTTGAGAAAAAAATGTGAATCGCTTGAGAAAAATCCATGTTCCTCAAGGTTGTGCTTATTTTGTTGATTGTCAATAAAATAATATTTCCTTCAAAATAGAACAATTTAGACTTGGGGGGTGGGGCTCGCGGAAGGGAAAAGGATGCAACGAAACTGGGTAGGGAAACAGATTCCCGCCCCATCCATACTGCATCGATCCCCCTCATGATTCTGATTCTGCCCGCACAGGCCATCCCGCGGGAAACGGCCTGTGCGGTTGCAAAACCATAGGATAACGGGGGATTATGCTTCTATCTCTTCTTTCTTGAGGTTACCGGGTGTTTTTGTATCCTTCGGCACGAAGTAATGCGACAATCTGCTCCTTCCGTTCTCCCTGGATGAGGATCTCGCCGTCTTTCGCCGTGCCTCCCACGCCGCATTTGGTCTTCAACCATCGGCCCAAGGCCTTCAGATCATCTTCGTGCCCGACGAATCCTTTCACCACGGTGACGGTTTTCCCGCCACGGTTTTTCCTTTCTATGCCCACGCGCAGTTGCTGGGCATCGCGGGGCAGGGTGTCTTCTTCTGTGCCCGCAGTGCCATCGTCAAAGGCGAAATCAGGATTGGTGGAATACACCACTCCCAATCTCGTCTTCCAGTCGTTGTCTTTTCCTCCGGCCATGTGCGTCAGTCCTCCATGAGTTTGCGGTAACGGATGCGTTTGGGTTCCTCCAGCCCGAGCCGTTTCATCTTGTCTGCCTCATATTCGGAATAACTGCCTTCGTAGTAGAACACGTTGCCGTCTCCTTCGAAAGCCAGGATGTGGGTGCAGATGCGGTCGAGGAACCAGCGGTCGTGGCTGATGACCACGGCGCATCCCGCAAACTCTTCAAGTCCTTCTTCCAGGGCCCGCAGGGTGTTTACGTCGATGTCGTTTGTGGGCTCGTCGAGGAGCAACACGTTTCCTTCTTCTTTCAGGGCCATGGCCAGATGGAGCCGGTTGCGTTCGCCTCCCGACAGCACGCCGCATTTCTTTTCCTGGTCGGCTCCGGTGAAGTTGAACCGGCTTAAGTAGGCACGCACGTTGATGTCGCGTCCTCCCATGCGCATCAGCTCGTTGCCTCCGCTCATGACTTCGTACACGCTCTTTTCCGGAGAGATGTCCTTGTGGGTTTGGTCCACGTAGGCCAGCTTCACGGTTTCGCCCACTTCAAACGTGCCTTGGTCTGGTTTCTCCAACTCCATGATCAGGCGGAACAAGGTGGTTTTTCCTGCCCCGTTGGGGCCGATGACGCCCACGATGCCATTCGGCGGAAGCATGAAATTGAGGTCATTGAACAACACTTTTCCGCCGTATGCCTTCTGCACATGGATGGCTTCGATGACTTTGTTGCCCAGACGCGGCCCGTTGGGAATGAAGATTTCCAGTTTTTCTTCTTTCTCCTTTTGATCTTCGTTGAGCAGTTTGTCGTAGGAGTTCAGGCGGGCTTTCCCTTTGGCATGGCGGGCCTTGGGTGCCATGCGCACCCATTCCAATTCGCGTTCCAGGGTTTTCCTGCGTTTGCTGGCCGTTTTTTCTTCTTGGGCCATGCGCTGGGTCTTTTGTTCCAGCCAGGACGAATAGTTGCCTTTCCAGGGGATGCCTTCGCCGCGGTCAAGTTCCAGGATCCATCCGGCCACGTCGTCAAGGAAGTAGCGGTCGTGCGTCACGGCGATCACCGTGCCTTCATATTGGTTCAGGTGTTGTTCCAGCCAGTCGATGCTTTCCGCGTCGAGATGGTTGGTCGGTTCGTCGAGGAGCAGCACGTCCGGTTTTTGCAGCAATAGCCTGCAGAGTGCCACGCGGCGGCGTTCTCCTCCCGACAGGTTTTCCACGGGCTGTTCGGCGGGCGGGCATCTCAGGGCATCCATTGCCCTTTCCAGTTTGCTGTCCAGGTTCCAGGCATCCGTGGCGTCGATAATGTCCTGAAGCTCTCCCTGGCGGGCAAAGAGTGCGTTCATCTTGTCTTCGTTTTCGTAGTATTCCGACAGGCCGAATTTCTGGTTGATTTCTTCATATTCGGCCAATGCGTCCACGATGGGTTGCACACCTTCCATGACCACTTCTTTCACCGTCTTCGAGGGATCGAGTTGAGGCTCCTGCGGCAGGTAGCCCACGCTGTAGCCGGGTGAGAACACCACTTCTCCCTGGAAGTCTTTGTCCAATCCGGCGATGATTTTCATCAGGGTGGATTTTCCGGCTCCGTTCAAGCCGATAATGCCGATTTTTGCCCCGTAGAAGAAGCTCAGATAGATGTTTTTCAGCACTTGTTTGTTGGTCTGGCGTATGGTTTTACTCACGCCGACCATGGAGAAAATGATTTTTTTGTCGTCTACTGTAGCCATAGTTCTATTTGAATTTTATGGGGTTAGATAATGAGTCCGATTGAGAGCAGTATGCCGAAGAGGAATATGTTGCGTGCCGTTTCGCCCAGGCACTTGTTGAGTTCGCGCCCTTGTTTGAGGCGCACGATGTGCCGCCACGTGGCCACATGGGGCACGAGGTAGGCCGCAGGCAGGAGGGCCGCCGCCGGTTTTCCGGTGGTCCACAGCACCTGGCAGAGCGCTACGGCCGTCAGGCCCAGTCCCAGGTAAATGCGTTCAGATGCTTTTTCACCGATGCGCACCACAAGGGTGATTTTTCCGCCGGCACGGTCGTTGTCCCGGTCACGGTAGTTGTTCACGATGAGCAGGCAGTCGATGACCAGCCCGCAGGCTACGGACAGCGTCCATACGGCGGGGGTCGGCATGCCGCCTTGGAGATAGTAGGTCGTGCAGACGGGAACGATGCCGAAGAATACCAGCACGAGCAGGTCGCCCAGTCCGAGCCGGGCCATGCAGGTGGTGTAGAGGAAACAGAAGACCACGCAGCAAAGCCCGACCAGCATCATGGTCCATCCGCCGAAACAGATCAGCGGCAAGCCTGCAAGGCAGGAAGCAGCCGTGGTGGCCGCGATGCCCTTGCGCATGGCCGGGAGGGTGATCCATCCTTCCGCGCATGCTCTTTTGGGGCCGAGGCGGGTTTCGTCGTCAAGTCCTTTGCGGAAGTCGAAATAGTCGTTGATGAAGTTGGCATCCGTCTGCATGAGAAATGCAAAAAGAAAACATAACACAGCCGGAATCCATTGGAAATGCCCGTTGCCCACAGCCGAGGCTACGCCGATCATCACCGGCACGGCTGCGCCCGTGAGGGTTTTCGGGCGTGCGGCCAGCAGCCAGGCATGCGGAGAATTGGTTCGAATGATCGTATGCTTCATTGTCATTATTGGAAAAGTTCAGGAAAATGCGATGCGCAGGTAACTCCGGTCGTCGAAAGAGCGGTTGCCTGGTTTCAGCCCTTTGGTGGACGGGCATTCGGCAATGCACAGCGGGTCGGTGGCCAGCAGGCGGGAAAGTTCGCGTTCCGAAGCATCCAGTGTGTCGCGCACCACGGGATAGCCGTCGGAAGCCAGCACCAGTTCGCGGGTGTCGGGCGGAAGGGGGAATACGCGCACAAGTGAAAGGTCTACCGGAAAACCATCGATGACAGCGTAACCGAAAAGCCCCGCTTCATCGGAATTTTGAAACCCGCACTGGTCTTTCAGGTAAGGCCAGATCCACTGGCGTCCAAGGTCGTCAGCTTGCAGCGAAGCGGTGGAATGGCCTTTCTTGAGAAGATAGCGGAGCACATCGCCGCGCACGGTGGCCAGCACATGGTCGGTGGGCTTGGGGTTGGAGTAAGTCTTTCCGTTGAAACGGCACGAACAGTCTCCTATCTGCCACACTTCGCGCCTATGGGCGGCATATACGACGAGGCTTGCCGTCAGGCGGTTTTCCGGCTGGCGTGCCATGTCTTTTTCCCAGCCGTGGGCTTCGTAGCACTTCCGGATGCTTTCGGTGAAGAGGGCTACGGCTTGTGGCATGTCGGCTTCTGGCGGGAGGTCGTGCAGGATGGTGCCCGAGAGTATTTCCATGGCTGTCCGCCCGGAGGTTTTTCCTTGGAATCGGAAATCCCCTTTGCTGGTCGAGCCGTCGATGACGGCTGCGAAATCAGCGTTTGTCACGATGCCGTCTTCGCACAGCTTGTCTGTCGTCTGCTGGGAGCCGGGAGTCTTTCCCGCTGAAAACTTTTCGACGATGGCAAACGTCTTCTCCTTTTGGGCGGTTCTGTCCATATGTGTCATGATGCGTTTCGGTGCTTTTTTTGTCTCTTTTGCCTCCTGTTTGTGGCTGGGTGCCGAAGAGTTTGTCGGCCAGGTCTGTCCGCCCGATGCGGCGGAGTTCGGCTTTGATTTTCGGCCGTTCTTCCGGTTTATACCAGAAAAAGAACATCCGTTGTGTCAGTTTCTCTTGCGGCGTGTGTGCGCTGTATACGGGTTCCAGTGTGTAAGGATGAATGCCCGTGGCCCAGGTTTCGGTGCTGACGGTCATGGGAGTAGGCGTGAAGTCCTGCACCTGCTCCAGATGGAAGTCCAGCGTGTGTGTCATTACGGCCAGTTCGGCCATGTCTTCTTCCGTGCAGCCCGGGTGGCTACTGATGAAATAGGGGATGATTTGCTGGTGCAGCCCGGCCTCGCGGTTGATGCGTTCGAATATGTTTTTGAACGCTTCAAACTGGTTGAACGAAGGTTTGCGCATCAGGCGTAGCACTTTGTCCGACGTATGTTCGGGTGCCACTTTCAGGCGGCCGCTCACGTGGCGGGTGATGAGTTCGCGGGTGTATTCGGCATTGGCCTTGTTTACACGCTCGTCTTTCGTGTCGTGCAGGAGAAGGTCATAGCGCACTCCGCTTCCGATGAAACTTTTTTTGATGCCCGGCATGGCGTCCACGGCATGATAAATGTCGAGCAACGCGCTGTGGTCCGTGTTCAGGTTGGGGCATATCCCGGGATGGATGCACGATGGCCGCTTGCATTTTTCGCAAGTTTCCCGTTTTTTCCCTTTCATGCCGTACATGTTGGCCGAGGGGCCGCCAAGGTCCGACAATACGCCCTTGAAATCCGGCATTTGGCTGATTTGCCCCACTTCCTTCAGGATGCTTTCCTTGCTGCGGCTCATGATGAATTTTCCTTGGTGGGCCGAGATGGTGCAAAAGGCGCACCCTCCGAAGCATCCCCGATGGAGGTTCACGGAGAATTTGATCATTTCATAGGCCGGGATCCTTTTTCCTTTGTATTTCGGATGAGGCATGCGGGTGTAGGGAAGGTCGAAAGAATGGTCGATTTCGGCTTGCGTCATCGGTGGATAGGGCGGGTTGACCACAACGTAGTCCGCTCCTGTCTGTTGGAGTATGCGGCAGGCGTGGAGCTTGTTGCTTTCTTCCTCGATGTGGCGGAAATTCTCGGCCTGCGCTTTCATGTCTTTCACGCAGGTTTCATGGGCATGCAGGAGGATGTCGCCAGGCTGTATGCCGCGCGGGATTTCATCTTTGCGGTATAGTGAAACGGTCTGCGGGATCTCGTTGCGGCGGGCAATGATTTCGCGGAACGCCTTCATGCCTATGCGTCCGCGCCCTTCGGCATCGTAATCCAGGCATTCGTGGCTGTTTTCGATGGCTTCGCGCAATTTGGCGGAGATTTCCAGTACGGCTTTTTCCCCCATGCCATAGACAATCAAGTCGGCTCCGCTGTCGCAAAGGATGCTGGGGCGGAAGCGTTCCTGCCAGTAGTCATAGTGCGTGAGGCGGCGCAGCGAGGCTTCGATGCCGCCGAGAATGACGGGCACATCCGGATAGAGCCGTTTCAGGATCTGGCTATACACGATGGTGGGGTATTCGGGGCGCAGGTCATGGCGCCCATCCGGTGAATAGGCGTCTTCGCTTCTCAGTCGCCGGTTGGCCGTGTATTTGTTGACCATCGAGTCCATGCAGCCTGGCGCCACGCCGAACCATAGCCGCGGCCGCCCCAGTTTCTTGAAGTCGCGGAAATCGCCGTGCCAGTCGGGCTGGGGGACGAGGGCCACGCGATAGCCTTCGGCTTCCAGCACGCGGGCAATGACCGCGGCGCCAAACGAAGGATGGTCCACGTAGGCGTCTGCGCTGAAAAGGATGATGTCCACTTCGCTCCAGCCCCGCAATTCCATCTCTTTTTTCGTCGTGGGGAGCCAGTCTGTCAGTCGGAATTCTTTCATTAATTCGCTTGCTGCCCTTATTCGCCTGTGGTGTCGGCCGCATCTGTTTCACTGTGCGTTTCCGACCAATTCGCGTATAACCCTATCAGCTGGTTCAATCCATATGCTTTCATGTTGTCATGATACAGCACATTTTGGCATAAGTCTACCAAATCCGCGTTGTCGTGGTGCGTTTCGATCAGCGCCCTCACGTTTAGGCGCAATTTTTCAAGTACATTTTCGTCCACGATGCCGTTGCTGTCAATCAGTTGGTTGAAGAGTGAATGTTTGCGGATGGTTTCAAGATGGCGTTCATCGATGGCCATCTGCCGTGACCCTTTGACGTTGGTTGGAATTTCGTACATGTCCCTATTCTGTTTTTGAGTAGTTGTTTTTTGCAAAGATAGGGATAATCGCCGGAATAATCGAACAAAACCCGCAGATTAATGCTATGGAATTTGAGATTAAAGCAGTTCGTGGAAACTCGATAGTTGGACGAAGGGCGAGGATTTTCTAGATCCGGTGTGCGTATAAGTGCGTCGTCAAGCACGGCCATGGTCTTGCGCTTGGCACTCATGGAGGGGTTGTTCAGGAAACTGCCGCTCGCTGCCGTGCCAAAAAGAACAAAAGAAAACGAATGTGCTTTAAAAAACAAAGGTGGAATGTGAAAGCCGATGGGATGTCTTATGTGTAAATTCCGTATCTTTGCAGTAGTAACAGAAGGAAACGGCATGCTATTCCGCGATGGACGGAGAATCCGTATCGGGAAGGGGGGTAGAAATGTGGGTAGGTATGGCTTTTTCTATTTGATGTTAAAATAAAGGCAAAAGCAAAGAGGCA
The DNA here is from genome assembly GCA_944321975.1 of uncultured Paraprevotella sp. Lineage (GTDB taxonomy): Bacteria > Bacteroidota > Bacteroidia > Bacteroidales > Bacteroidaceae > Paraprevotella. The sequence goes on along the minus strand of CALUNJ010000012.1, from coordinate 13,164 downwards.
GAAATCATGAAGGGTAAGATTTTGATACAGCGTTATGTCTCGCCTTGCGGAGACTTGGTGTTGGGTGCTTTCGGGGGTGAACTTTGTTTATGCAATTGGGTGCAGGAAAAGCATCCCGGGCGAGTGGAACACAGGCTGCGAACGGCACTGAACGTCGACTACGAGGAAGGCACCTCGGACCTTCTTCGCGAGGCTGTGCGCCAGTTGGATGAATATTTTTGTGGAACACGGAGGGACTTTGACCTTCCGTTGCATTTTGAAGGAACGGATTTTCAGAAAACCGTGTGGAGGCGATTGCTGGAAATACCCTACGGCAGCACGGTTTCTTATGGTCTGATGGCCCGGCAAATCGGCAGGCCGAAAGCTGTACGTGCCGTGGCCAATGCGAATGGTGCCAATGCCATTTCCATTTTCGTCCCTTGCCATCGCGTCATTGGTAGCGACAGTTCGCTTACAGGGTATGGCGGGGGTCTTGATGCCAAAACGTTTTTGTTGGCGTTGGAACGGCGTCTGGCTCAATGAGGGGCTGAGAACAGGGGCGGTAGAAATAATATGGTGGGAAACGGCCTCACGCTTCTTCACCACGGGAAATGTGCCTTTTCCGCTTTCTCCGCATGACCGGTTTCCGCACGCCTCCATGCCGGATTTCTCCGACGGGGAAGACAACAAGCCTCACCGGATTCCCATGCGGCCTTCCCCTCATCCCTTCCTTTTCCCTTCCGTAAGTACCACTCCCAAGTCCATATGATCCTATTTTGAAGGAAATCTTATTCTATTAACAATCAACGGAATAAGAAAACTCTTGAAACATGCGGATTTTTCTCAAGCGATTCACTTTTTTTTGGCTTGAGAAAAAATGTAAATCTCAAGAGAGAAATCTTTCTTCTTCTTGAGTGGGGTTTTGTCCTGTTCCGCCACGCATTTTTTCCTTCACGAGACAGCGGAAACGTCTTCAGCCTCGGCACTGCAAACTTTTAGCCCCCGCCATGTGTCTACTGACCCAAGAAAACACCTAAATTTGCATTCGCTTTTTATTTAATTTTGTGTTCATAAAAATTCCCGCGCCACTTGTGAAAGCCGCGCGGGGATTCTTATTCATGTTCCAAAATGCTTTTACGGGAGAGACTGGTAATAATCATAAAACTTCTTCCCGCTCGTCAGATGCTCCGGCAACTCATGGCCTGTCAGTTTTGCCCGCTCTATACAAGATGGAATAATATAATTGTCAGCATGACTGATGTTTTCATCAAGGCTAAGATTAGGGCCTGTGCCTGAGAAATTACGTATAAGTCTTTTCGTAAGAGACATTTTCAATGATTCAAACGCCTTCTCTTTATCACCAAGAACCATATACTCCTTGAAGGAAAGCCCCGAAGTGACCATGCCCTTTATCTTCCCCACGTCATTCGTCATTATCCAAACCTTGAAGAACAGGATAATCTGCAAGATGCCCATGACAAGCATCACTAAGATTAAAAACTCGTACATATCCAATAAATTTAAAAACCTGAACGCAAATTCAACTCAAATAACAACGCGGAATGTAAAAATAAACATGTTCTACAACATGCAATTCATTCCCACGGCATATTCAAAACCCTTTACGTTGCCCAAGTCATCCGTCGCTTCCCGCCTTACAATCCTTATTCCGGAAACGGGCAATCCCGTGGAATCCTCATAAGAATGGAGCAAGCGGGAAAGCTCTATTTCAGTCTCCCGCTTGATGCTCCTTGCTTCCGATATGCTGTCGTACATTGCTGAGCAGGCCGGTCTTTACCGGTTCGCTTTTAGCTGCGCTTCCGAACAGGAAAAGGAAACTGAGAATAAACAGGCTTTTTTTCATGAGTGAATGCTTTTTAGTGTCAGAATTTAATTGAATGCCTTATACTCAAACCAGTCGAAGTCGGCATACGCGTCCGACGGGCGGTCGGATTGGATGAACAGTCCCAGGTGGACTCCCGTGAAGCCTCCGATGGTTTCGGTGCTCAGGTAGCGGTAATCCATTTGGAAGAGGTGCTCGAAGTGCCGGTTGTCCTCAGAGAAAGAGAGGTGGTAGAAGTCCCGGTCTCCTTCGATGCGCAGGTACACCTTCCGGCTCTTGAGGGGAAGTCTCTTTCCCACGTGCCCGACTTGTCCGACCCGCAGGTTGGCTTCCACATAGTTTTTTCCATTCTCGCGGGTCACCCTCACGTCGTAATGGTTCAGGCGCGCGGCGTATGCGGTCAGTCCGGCCGTGACCCCGTTCTCCAGCTGGCTGATGTCCACGGCTGCCGTGGCTTGGAATTTGATTTCGGTCTGTCTGCGGCCGATGAACGTGGGCGAGCCAAGCTCGTCCATGCTGACGGTGCTTGCCTTCAGGCGGACATGGCCTTTGCGTTCGGCGAGCGAATAATTTTCGGTGTGCGGGTTGCAAAGGTAGCTCCAGTAACGTTCCAGCCGGTCTTTGTCGAACTCGTCCTTTTCCGGTTCTTCCGGCATTTCCACTTGTGGCAGGGTGGGGCATTCCATGTCGATTTGCAGGGTTCCGTCCCCGTTGACCACGGGCCATGCGTTCTTGTCCCAGCGCACGGGGGCAAGGAATGTCTCGCGCCCCATGACATGTTGCAGGTAGCCGTGGGTGCGGTAGCCCAGGCAAATCATCCACCAGGAGCCGTCCGGCGCATCGACGAGGTCGGCATGGCCCACGCCTTGGATGGGACTGTTCTGCATTTGGTTGGAGAAGTGGGTCAGTATCGGGTTGGCGGGGCAAGGCGTGTAGGGGCCGTCGAGGAATCGGCTGCGCGCGATGGTGACGTGGTGTCCGTGCTCGGTGCCGCCTTCGGAAAGCATCAGGTAGTAGAATCCGTCCTTTTTGTAAATGTGCGGCCCTTCGGGATAGCGCCCGCCCATGCCCGACCACAGCCGTTTGATTTCGGAGAGCTGTTTGCCGGTCTCCACGTCGATTTCGCAGATCTTGATGTATTCGTCTTTCCAGAGGAAATAGCATTTCCCGTTGTCGAAGAAGAGGGTGGGGTCGCAGCTGCCAGTGGTGGAGTCTATGAAAATCGGTTCTGACCATTCGCCTGCGGGGTCTTTGGTGTGGACGTAGAAGTGTTTGCGGGAGGGAAACAGGGTCGTGATCATGTAGAACCGTCCTTCGTGGTAGCGGATGGTGGGCGCATAGATGCCGCTGTTGCCGTCCGCGTTCGTCAGATCTACTTGCGAGGGGCGTGTCAGGCAGGCACCGACCTGCTGCCAGTGGATGAGGTCTTTGCTGTGATAGACCGGCACTCCGGGAAAATACTGGAATGTGCTGTTCACCAAATAGAAGTCGTCGCCCGCGCGGCACACGCTGGGGTCGGCATGGAAGCCCGGCAGCACCGGGTTTTTGAACCCTTGGCTGAACCCGAAGGCAAAATGCATGAGGATGGCACTCAAAACGAAAAGTTTTTGCTTCATGAATGAATGTTTTTTATGTTTAAGGATAGGCAAAGATAAGGCATGGGCGCGTTTGTCCGGTTCAAGGAGGTCGCGATTTGATTGGTGTTTGTTCCGGGGGCGTTCATTTTTGTTCCAAAATCGTTCATTTTTGAAAACTCAATGGGTCTGACATACTATAAATGCCTATATTTGAAGAAAAATCAGAGCGGTTTAGGAGAAATGCATCCACAAAAGAACCAACCTTTTTATTAATTTTGCAAGAAAAAAGAAGGGGAAACGTATGAGAAACATCTTGTTGGTTTGCTTGTGGTGTGTGGGGCAACTCGTTTGTGCTCAAAACGTGAACTTTTATGACGACCGGCAGATCGGGAGTCAAATCATCAATGCGTTTTGCCAAGACTCTGATGATTTCATATGGATCGGCACCCGCCAAGGATTGAGAAGATTTGACGGGGTGGACTTTGTGGCTTATTACCATAGCGGCCAGGATTCCACTTCGTTGGCCGACAATGAGGTTCATTCCTTGTGTGTGGACCGTAGCAGGCGTTTGTGGGTCGGGACAGCCAACGGATTGCAATGTTATGTGCCCGAGAACGATGCCTTCCGTTTGGTCACGTTTCAAGGTGTGAGCCTGAAGGGACGAATACATGATATCATCCAATTGGATAACGGGGACATCGTGTGTGTGGTTGCAAATGTAGGGATTTTCCGTGTGGATGCCCAAACCATGCAGGGTTATCCCTTGTGGGTGGAAAGCGACGTGTTTACCCCCGGCAACAGCTATTCCCTGTTCGAAGACAGCAGGAAGAGGCTTTGGATCGGCACCGATCGTGAAGGGGTGGTTTGTGTTGACCTTGACTCCCACATGGAAAGGCGGTATGCGTCTTCTTTTTCCACCGTCAACGACATGGTGGAGGGGCACGACGGGTGCATGTATGTCGTCTCTCCTCAAGGGGTGTTCCGCCGCGATGAGCCGTCCGATCGGTTTTTTCCTTTGTCTTATGACGGGGACGGCGAAGGCATGCTGTGTCAGACGGCCATGCAGACAAAAGACGGCCATTTGCTTGTCGCCACTTATGGGCATGGGGTGCTTCGCGTGAGCCAGGATGGAAAGAGGCTCGTGGACGATGGCGTTTTCAGGAATGCGTTTTTCGACGCGCGACGAGCAAAAGTGAATGCGCTTTTTGAGGATCGCCAACAAAACCTGTGGGCAGGATGCCAATATCAAGGAGTGTTGGTCAGCCGTCACCGGGCAACCTCTTTTGCCTTTTGGAAGTCGCCTGCTGCTGTTTCCGGCATTCCCGGGCATATTAATGTGCTGTATTGCGATGGGCGGAACAATTTGTGGTGTACGGTGGAGGGAAACGGGATTTACCAGATGGACGGAAACGGTGGGGTGCTACGTCATATCCCGATGGCGGAAACGGTCTTTTCAATGTATGAAGACAGCAACGGGACACTTTGGGCCGGTGTGGAAGGAAAGGGCTTGTGCCGGGTCGACCATGAATCCGGCCTGCTGGAAACGGTTTGTCCGGTAAAAGGCGATTTCTATATCCGCAGCATAGCCGAAGACCGCCATAAAAGATTGTATGTGGCGGTTACGGGGGCTGGCGTCTTATGTTATGACTTGTCGACGGGGCAAACCCAAACCTTTCCGCTGGGGACGTTTTCAGAAAAGGAGGGGGGAGGCCACAATTGGGTCGGTTCCATTTTCTGTGATTCAGATGAGCGGATATGGTTCGGGCATTTCGGAAGGGTCTGTTGTTATGATTTAAAGGGAGGTCGTTTTTTAGATTTGCCTTTCGGGCCGGATATCAGGTCCAGTTCTTTTTATGCTTTCGCGGAAGGAGACGATCATTCGGTTTGGATGGCAACCCGCGACGGGCTGGTGTGCTACGATCCGCGAAGCAACCGTTATTCGGTCATGACGGCAGCCCAAGGGCTTCCGGACGATTTTGTATGCAGCGTGGTGAAGGACAGGAAGGGTGACTTATGGTGTGCCACGATGAAAGGAATCAGCCACATTGATCCCGAGACACGTGAAGTGGTTAATTATTATGCCGGAAACGGATTGCAGGAAAATTTCTATCTGGAAGGACGGTGCGCACAAGGAAAGGACGGGACGATTTATTTGGGCGGAGGAAAGGGCATCACGAGTTTCGACCCTGAAAAGATGCAGCCGGTCGGATGGGACTCTGCTCCTTGCATCACGGACATGTATATTTACGACAAGCGGGTGACCCCGCAGACCTTTTCGGGAGGAGAACCGGTAATAGGGGAAGCGGTGGTCCATGCAACGGATTTTCATTTGGCCTATTCGGACAACACGTTCACCCTTAAAGTCTCCACGATGGATTACCGCGATGCGGGAAGCGTATTCTACGAGTACAGGATGGAAGAGTTCGGGGAAGGCTGGAACCGGACACTACCGGGGGAAAACCGCATACAATATCATCACCTTGCACCGGGATCCTACACGCTGCAGTTGCGGGCTTGTGAAAACGGGGCTTATTCCCCAGTCAAATCCGTGCAGGTCCATATCGCCCCTCCTTGGTACCTGACTTGGGCGGCAAAGGCCGCTTATGTCCTGTTCGCCTTGGGCGCGGGATTTTTGGCTTATGCGGCCATAAGGCGGCGGCGACGGGAGAAAATCGGCGAAATGAAGTTGCAGTTCTTTATCAATATCGCCCATGAGATCCGTTCGCCGCTCACGCTTATCCTGGCTCCGCTGGAGAAGTTGCAGGAGCGGGATTGTGACGAGGAAACGCGGAAATTGTTGTTTATGATACGTTACAATGCCGGGCGCATCCTGAACTTGCTCAACCAGTTGTTGGACATCCGCAAAATAGAAAAAGGGCAAATGCGCCTTCATTTTGCGGAGACGGACATGAATAAGTTCTTAGGAAACTTGTTGGATGTTTTTTCCGGACAGGCGAGGCAAAAAGGCATCTGCCTGACGGCGGATTTTGAAACCGGCCTGCCGAAAGTTTGGATAGACCCTCGTCACTTTGACAAAGTCCTGGTGAATTTATTGATGAATGCCCTGAAGTACACGTCGCGGGGCGGGAGCATACAAGTCAGCGTCAGCACCGGATGCCGGCAGGAGGCTTCCGGGGGCTTCGGGAGTATATGGAGATTTCAGTGTCGGACACAGGCAAAGGATTGAATGAAAAGGAACTGGAAAAAATATTTGAACGGTTCTATCAGGGGGATGCCAATAGCGGGGCGACTCCTTTGGGGTTTGGCATCGGGTTGAACTTGTGCCAGCTTTTGGTGAGATTGCACCACGGCACGATCGTGGCTGAAAACCGGAAGGACACGCGGGGAAGCCGGTTTGTGGTGTGCTTGCCTTTGGGCAATGCACACCTGCGGGACGAAGAAATGGTGACGGACCAGGCGGACGCCGGCATTTCCCTGCACGGTTGCGTGGCAGGCGAAACGGGAATGGGAACAGAAGAAAAGCCGGAAAGGAGCCGGACCAATTACCGGGTGCTGGTGATTGACGATGATGAAGAACTTCGGCATTTCTTGCAGGAAAATCTGTCGGCTTGCTATCAGGTGGATGTCGCTTCCGACGGGGAGGAAGGGTGGCGGAAAACGCTTTCCGGTTTGCCGGATATCATTGTTTCGGACGTGCTGATGCCCGGGATGGATGGCATTCAACTGCTGAAAGAGGTGAAGAAAAATCCTCATACCAACCACATCCCGGTAGTCCTGTTGACTTCACAGACAGAGTTTTCCTGCCGGATCAAGGGGCTGGCCCAGGGGGCAGATGGCTATTTGGAGAAACCTTTCAGGCTGGAAGAGTTGAATGTGTTGATCGGCAACCTGATCGGCAACCGTTTGCTCCTGAGGGGTAAATTCTCCGGCCGCCAGTCTCAAAAAGGGGCGGTGGCATCCGTGGAGTTGCCCGATGGCGACAAAGCCTTGATGGACCGCATCATGAAAGTCGTGAATGAGAATTTGGGCAATTCGGATTTGAATGTCGAATTGCTGGCCAGGGAAATCGGGATGAGCCGCACGCAACTGCATCGGCGCATGAAAGACATGACGGGAATGGCTGCCGGGGATTTTATCCGCAACTTGCGTCTGCGCCAGGCTGCCCGGTTGCTGAAGACTGTCCGGTCTCTCACCGTGACGGAGATTGCCTATGCCGTGGGGTTTACCAGCCAGTCGCATTTTTCCACTTTGTTTAAGAAACAATATGGCGTGACTCCCACAGAATACGCGGAAGCTCCTTCTGGCGGGATGGCTGGCGGCATTCATCCGCCTCTCTGCTCGGACGGAGGGACGGATTTGTCGTGCGGGTCTTCCGAAATGCCATCTCGTAAAGAATAGAGATTGTTCGTCGAGAAAAGTCAGGCGGTTCAACGATGTCCTGTCCTAATAGGCCTTCGTACCCCAGTGCCGGATTCCCCTGGCGTGGGAGGGGGATAGCCCTCGTCGGCTCCCATGTGGTCTTGCCCTCGTTGCATCCTTTCCCCCTTCCGTAATCTCTTTTTCCAAGTCCATATTGTCCTATTTTGAAGGAAAGTCTTATTTGCTTGATAATCAATTGAGCCGACATCTGTTGAGACACGTGGGCTTTTCTCAAGCGATTAACTTTTTTTTCTCAAGCGGTCCATCGACTTTTCCCAAGAGAAAAATTTGCGTTCCTCCCGGGAGCAATTTTGTGCTATTCCGCCGCGGTGTGTCCGGATGCGTCTCGGCTGACGAGGGCGCGGCGCATGTAGGCATTTTTGAGGGCAAAGAATCTTCTTTTGGGCACTTTTTATTTGGTCGTTTTGCAGATTGTCTGTATGTTTGCAGATAAAAAGGGGCGTGCCCGGAAACGTTTTTTTATTCACCTCATCGTGAAAGGAGTTTTTATGAAAAAAGTATTATTCGGATTTCTTTTGGCTTTTTGCGCCATCTCTTTCACCGCTTTTGCCGCGCAAGACGGGCGGCCGGACAGGAAAAAGGAAAAAGAGCGGGTGGAATGTTGCTGCAAGGATTGCGAGTGCCGCAAATGCCGTTGTGACACAGACTGTTCAAAGTGTGCGGGGTGTCGCAGGTATGAGGCGTGCCGGGAGTGCCGGGACTGTGACCACGAAGGGCACTGCTGCGACTACCGCCACCGCCGTCATCACCGCCATCGTCACGGTGGTTGTTGTGGTTGTTGAAATGAAAAATGAACAAGCATCCCGGAAAGCCAGCGTCGTCTGTTTTCCGGGATGCTTGTTTGTGCCGCGTCAGTGTTTGGGCGTGATTGGGGGCTTCAATTCATCAGGAGAGTCGCGGGTGTACAAGTTCACTTTGGGGGTCTCTTTGGAGAAAAGGGCTTTGACACAGTCCCAATCTATGGCCTGTGACGGGCGGAAGTCTTCGGATGCCATGTAGTCGAGGATGGCTTTGCGCATTTGCGTCCTTACGGGATAGGCCTCGCCGGCATCCAGCGGCAGGGTCGTCATCATCAGTTTCCCCCCGTTCACATTCGCTTCGAAGAGCATGCCTATTTTACGGCTCAGGAACCATGTGTCGATACTTTGCACGATGGGTTGGAAATCTTCGGGAAAGTCGGACAACAGCATGACTTGTTGGCGGTTGACGAGCTCCCACCACTGCAAGTCGCTGTAATAGTCTGTGGGAAAGTTGCGGAATACCGGATGGTAGTGGTTGATGTACAGTCCTGTGGTGTGGGGCGGGCGCATCTTGAACCAGCTTGTATTCCAAAACACAGGGAGGAATTGCTGCACGATGCCTTGCCCGTAACGGATCTTCCCGGCAGCCGAAATGAGCACTTTCCCTCCGGCCCTCAACGTGTTTTCAGCCTGGGCGTCCAACGAGTCGGTGACATAGAGGTCTTCCGGCAGCGGGGCGGAAAGGGCCTGCAGCGTGGCTTTGGGATAGACCCAGAAGTCCCAATGGTTCCTGCTGCACACCGGCTCCTTGACACCGTTGTTCAGGTCATAGTGCCCTTTCAGGCAGACTTCCAGCGTGAGCTTTCGTGCTTCCCCGCTTGGGGAGGAGAATGGAGGGATGCCCCCCAAGCTGATATGATTGCCCAAGGCGATGTCGCCGCGGCGGATGATGCCGTGGGCGAAAATCTTGCCGAAACCATCGCGGATGGCGTAAGTCACGACGCCGTCGCGTATGGGTGCTTTTCCAAAATGGGCGATTTCAACGTCTGCACGAAATGGCTCGTCGTCCCAATAAGTGAATTTGGGAATGCGGGCCAACAGTACGGTCGGCGAGCAGAATTCGCGGAACTCTTCAGGGCTGCAATACTCCTTTTCATCGAAGAAAACATCGGTCACGCCGACCACGGCGCTGCCTTGGCCGGAATAGTCGTTCAGGGCAAGCAGTTGGAAACCGGCATACTCCGGAGTGCGGAGGGTTCGTTCGATTTCGTGTTTGTAGCATAGCTTTTGCAGATTTCCGGAGGCCATCATGAACTTGTGTGCCATCCCGTCCATGTGGTTTTCCCTGAGGAGATCCCGGAAAATCTCGAAATTGCGGGCTTTGTTCACTCCCGTATATTTGTCGATTTCATCGAAGTTCGGGAATACGCACCACTGGCCCGTTTCGTGGGAAACGAACGGGACGCTTACGGTGTCAATCTTGGCGCGGAAATCAAACTGGCTTTCGGGCTGTTTCCTGCGCCATTCGTCCAGCCCTCTGACTCCGGCTTTCACGTGATACATGTTGCGGGGCTGCCAGGCCCATCCGCCACCCACGGAAGCGCCGGTGTACACGTGGCGGGAATCCGTTCGTTTCCAATAGTCCACAAAGTCGCTGACCCAGGCGACCCAATTTCCGGCTGGCTCATTGCCACAAGCCAGCATGCAGAACGAGGGATGGCTGCCGTAGGCTTGGTTCATCCGCTGCGTTTCTTCCATCAGATAGCGGTCGATAGGCATTCCGTTGCCCAGTTTCACGCCATGGTTGGGCCAGCTTGGCCCTTCGGGCTGCAAGTAAAATCCTACGCGGTCGGCCGCGGCGAAGGCCGCTTCTGGCGGGCAATAAGAATGGAAACGCATGTGGTTCAAGCCATAGCTCCGGCAGATGCGGAACACACGTTCCCAGGAGGTTTCATCCATCGGGGGATAGCCCGTGAGGGGAAAGTCGCAGTTTTCCACCGTGCCTCGGAGTTGGGTGAGGCGTCCGTTCACATAAAACATTTTTCCTTGGGCCTTAAATTCCCGCATGCCGAAAGTCTGCGTTCTGCGCTCTGTGCCATAAGACGAGGTGACTGTGGCTTCCAATCGATAGAGGGCGGGGGAGAACTCGTCCCACAATTGCATCCCGTCGCCCATTTCCAGGGTCATTTCCACCCTTGCGGTTCCATTTTCCAGCTTGACTTTTTGGCTGGCCGCAGGCACTTTATGTTCGAGGGAGGAATTGAAACTGCAAGCCGAAAGCCGGATTTCAGCTTCCGGACTCCCCTTTGCACGATGTTGTCTCAGAAGCAGCCTCACGGTTGCCGTCTTCTGGTGGATGTCCGGATAAACTTGGAGGTCTTCAATATAGAGCAACGGGGAGGATTGCAGTTCGATGCGCCCCACGATGCCGTTCCAGTTGCCTTGTGTCTGGTCGGTCACGCTGTGGGAGTCGGCTCCCACGCACACGTTTTCGATTCGGTTGTCCACGCGTATGGCCAATGTGTTCTTGCCGCTTCTGACCCGTCCGGTCAGGTCGAAGACGTGCGGGACTGAAAGGCTGTGGGCACGGCCTGCCGGCTTGCCGTTCAAGAATACTTCCGTTTCAATGTGCGGGCGTTCCAGAAACAGCATTACCCGCCGGCCTTTCCATTCTGCCGGGATGTTGATTTCCTTTCGATACCATGCCACACCCACATAGTGCCGGTCTGGAGTGAGAAAGAAAGGCAACTTGAAGTTGTCCGCCCTGCGGTATTTTTCCAAGTGCGGGTTGAAGAAGTAGGAACTGTCGTAGATGGACGCGGTCCATCGGGTGTCCACCGAGGGGCTGTCGCCCTTCAGGCGTTGGGGCATGCTGCCCGGCAACCGGATTTTGTCTGCCAGCGGATGTCCTTGCAGGATTTTCGCCTGTTCCGTCCCCGTGCGGTCGATTTGGAATTCCCACGATCCCGACAAGTCAGCCTTGTCATTTTGCGCTGTGAGGCGCGAGTGGGGGATCAAGGCGGTTGCCATAACGGCTAAGGCTAAGAGATGTTTTTTCTTCATGGAAATATAGGTTAATAGGGTGGATATTGTCTTATCATTAATCAAGCATGGACAACTTGGCCATCTCCGAGCCTGCAAGCAAGAAGCATCCCACTCCGAAGTCTTCGAAATCCGGATGGCTGTCGTAAGTCACAGGTTGTCCGTCTTTGGGCTCTTTTCCTGTGCCTTGCACGTAGCCGAGGAACCCGTCAGGATGTACGGCTTCTGTTGAAAGGCCCTTCCATGCTTTTTCCACGACAGGGCCGAACGCCACGGGAGAGAGCAGCCCCTTCCGTATGCCATAAGCGATGCCATAGACGAACAGTGAAGTGCCCGTTGTTTCCTTTCCTCCATAATGGCTCTCGTCTTTCAGGCTGCAATTCCAAAAACCATCTTCACGTTGGCAGGCTTTCACGGCAAAGGCCATGGCCACAAAATCTTGTTCAAGCCACTGGCGGATCTCCGAAATCTCGGTTGCGCCGTCAGGCGGAAACAAATCCGTTGTTTTGCTGATTTCTTCCAGCGTGCGCACCAAAGCGGCCATCGCCCATCCGTTTCCCCGGCTCCAATAGCAGAATTCTCCGTTGGGCTCTTTATAAGGAGGAAGGAAATCGGCGTCGCGCCACCACAATCCTTCGACGGGATTATACAACCCCATGTGGGAAATGTGGTCGCGGGTGTGCTTGTAGAGTTCCATCATGGTGCGGAAATAGCGGATGTCCCTTTTTTCCACTCCCATTTTGGCATATACGGGCATGGCCATTTGCAAGGCGTCCACCCACCACCAGTCATCCCGCTGGGTACTGTTCACAATGTTGTTCACCATGCGTTCGGTGTGTCCCAACACTTGTTTGTTGCCATGCATCCGGTAAAGGTCTATGTACACTTGGGCGCAACACTGATTGTCCGCATTGCGTGTATGCGCCCCGCCTCGAAATCCCCACAGGTTGGCCACGGCCCAGTCTATGGCATAGTCCACATATCTCTTTTGTGGGTCGACCTCATTCAGGGCAAGCAATCCTTCCATGTAGACGGCGCGGGGCCAAATATTGGAGGGGCGGTGCCCCTTGATGTGTATGGAGTCGCCAGGATTAGGCCATTCGCTCATGAAATGGTCGTTGACCAGCGTCATTTTCTCGATGATGTCTTTTTTTTCAGGCAGACGCCCGGATGCCACACTGCACAGGCATAACAGGATTAGAGGTAACCACACGTACTTTTTCATAAGATTTGGGTCTAAAATCAAGGCAAAGATAGTTTTTTCCTATTTTTAAATGAAAAAAAATCGATTTTATTTTTGAGATTAAAAAATAAGTCTTACCTTTGCACCCGAAATCACAAGCCGACATGGCTCAGTTGGTAGAGCATTTCATTCGTAATGAAAGGGTCCGGGGTTCGAGTCCCCGTGTCGGCTCAAAGGCAAGAAACGCATAACTGATTGAAATTCAGTGTGCGTTTCTTGCGTTTTATAAGCAAAGAGGAAGAATCAGCCTTTAAAAAAAGGGGATTTTGTCCGCCATTGGACTGAAACGCGTATCCTTTTGCCGCACTTCAGAGTATGCTAAATAAAATATCAAGATTA